>PLYU01000027.1 GCA_003153495.1 Myxococcales bacterium | reverse complement strand
ATGCCGCGCTGGGCGCGCTCGACGTCGTGGTCGGCGTTCTGCAGGAGCTGGACGATGATGTTCTCGACGTCCTCTCCGACGTAGCCAGCCTCGGTGAGCGTCGTCGCGTCGGCGATGGCGAAGGGGACGTTGAGGATCTTCGCCAGCGTCTGCGCGAGGAGCGTCTTGCCCGTACCGGTCGGGCCGAGCAGGAGGATGTTCGACTTCGCGAGCTCGACCTCGTCAGCGCTCAGGCGGGAGTCGATGCGCTTGTAGTGATTGTGCACGGCGACGGCGAGCGTCTTCTTCGCGCGTTCCTGCCCGATGACGTATTCGTCGAGGATCGCCTTGATCTCGGAGGGCTTGGGGACGGGAGCGGAGCCGGCGTACGGTTCGTCCTTCTCGACCTCTTCGGCGATGATGTCGTTACAGAGGCCGATGCACTCGTCGCAGATGTAGACCGTGGGGCCGGCGATGAGCTTCTTCACTTCCTTCTGCGACTTGCCGCAGAAAGAGCAGTTCAGATTGCCGTTCTGGTGCTCGTCCCGTCTACGTTCCAAAGCGCGCCTCGTGTCATGCCCGGCCGTCGGCGGCGAAGGTGCCGCGAGAAATCGGTTCGCTCGACGGGAAGCTTAGACCCGCCCCACAGAGGTCGCAAGCTTATGGCTCCCCCTCCGGGGGCTTCTTCACTTCTCGCGCGAGAGCTTCTCCGGCCCGGACGGCTCGCCCTTCCTGCGCGGAGGGAGCACATCGTCGATGAGCCCGTACTCCTTGGCCGACGCCGCGCTCATGTAGAAGTCGCGGTCGATGTCCTTGTGAATGAGCTCTTTCGGCTTGCCCGTCGCCGTCGCGAGGATGTCTGTGATGACGTCCTTCATGTGGCGGATCTCGCGCGCCTGGATCTCGATGTCCGTCGCCTGGCCGCGGGCGCCACCCATCGGCTGGTGGATCATGACGCGCGCGTTCGGCAGCGCCATCCTGCGCCCCTTGGCGCCCGCGGTGAGCAGCACCGCCGCCATCGAGGCCGCCATGCCCAGGCACGTGGTGCTGACCGTCGAGCGGACGTACTGCATGGTGTCGTAGATCGCCAGACCGCTGGTGACCACGCCGCCCGGGCTATTGATGTAGAGCATGATCTCCTTGTCGGGATCTTCGCTCTCCAGGAAGAGAAACTGGGCGATGATGATGTTCGCGACGTCGTCGTTGATCTCGGTGCCGAGAAAGACGATGCGGTCCTTGAGCAGCCGGCTGAAGATGTCCCAGTTGCGCTCGCCGCGGTGCGTCGTCTCGACGACCGTCGGATAGGGGATGAAGTCTCGCGCGGCGCCGTCTGCGGCGCTGCCTCTCGGGGCGGCGGCGAACGCTTCGAGGGTGCGCATCGCCTGGGCACGGTTCTCGGGACGCTTATTCGACATGGATCCTCCGGTCGATGGCACTGAGCTTAGGCCGTCAGGCGCCGGCCGGCGACTTCGCCTTCGGCCCGGCGGGCTCGCCGGGCGCCCCGACCGTGATCTTGGCCTTGGCTTCGATCAGATCCAGAACCTTGTCCTCGAGGATCATTCCGATGAGGATCTGCCGGCGCTGCGGGTCGGAGTACTCGGCGCGCACCTTGGCGACGTTCTTTCCGGAGTCGGCCGCGAGCTCTTCCAGGCCCTTCTGGATGTCCTCGTCGTTGACCTTCACCTCGAGCTTCTTGGCGATCGCCGCCATCAGCAGCCCGGCCCGGACCTTCTTCTCGGCGTCGGCGTGCAGCTGGTCGTGGACCTTGGGCAGGTCCTCGGCCGAGACCCGGTGCCCGGCCCGGCGCGCGTTCTGCAGCAGCTCGTACTCCATCATCCGGCACTGCTGCTCGACGAGCGACGGCGGCACCTCGAGCGGGTTCTTCTCGTTGAGCTTCTCGACGATCTGCTCGGCCAGGGCGTGCTCGGCCCGGTCCTTGAGCATCTTCTCGAGCCGCGTGTGCACGTCCGCCCGGAGCTCGACCAGCGTCTGGAAGCTGCCCACGTCCTTCGCGAACTCGTCGTCGAGCGCGGGGAGGACGCGATGCTTGATGTCTTTCAATTTGACGTGGAACTTGCCGACTTTGCCGGAGAGTTCCTTGTTCGCGTGGTTGTCCGGGAACTTCACCTCGGCGTCGACCTCGGCGTCGAGCTCCTTGCCGGCGAGCGCGGCGTCCAGCTCGGGGAGGATCTGGGGCGACCCCAGCTCGACCTGCACGCCCTCCCCTCCCCCGTCCTTCAGGTCCTTGCCGTCGACGGCGAGGGTGAAGTCGATGGTGAGAACGTCGTTCTTCTGCGCGGGGCGCGCGGGGTCCGGCGCCTCGAGCCGCGCGTGCTGGCGGCGCAGCAGCTCGAGCTGCTCGTTCACGGCCTCCTCGGCGGCGACCTCGGGCGGCCGCACCAGCTCGAGCCCCTCGTAGGACACGTCGCTGATCTCCGGCTGCACCTCGAAGCGCGCCTTGTAGGAGAACGGGGCGCCCTGCTCGAACTTGCCGGGCTCCACCTGCGGCTGGTTCACCGGCTGGACGTTCTTCTCGGAGAGCGCCTTGGGCAGCGTCTCGTTGACGATGGCGCTCGCCACGTCGTTGGCGACCTGGGGCCCGTATAGGTGCGCGAGCACCTGGCGCGGCGCCTTGCCGGGTCGAAACCCGCGAACGCGCGCCTTGCGCTGCAGGTTCGCGTACACCTTCTCGACCTCGGCCTTGACCGCGTCGGCGGGGACCTCGACCGCGAACTCCATCACCACCGCGGAGATCCGCGCCACCTGGACTTGCATCGGGCGCGCAACTTACTGCCGTGCGTGGCGAAAGCAAGAGGAGTCCGGGCTCGGGCCGTCGTGCAGCCAGCACGACGGCACGTCGCACACGCTAGTCGTCCTCGGGCTCGTACTCGTCCTTCTGATCGTCGAAGAGCAGATCGTTCTCGTGGAGCATCGTCTCCTGCATCAGATCGTCGAACGAGTAGCCGGCCTTGAACTGCCCTCTCAGCTCCTCGCGCTCGAACTCTTCGATGGTCCGGTAGTTTCTCGGTAAAGCCATGGTCGTCTCCTCTACGAGTTCACGTGTTTGGGCCGGGACCCCTGGGCCCCGGCGGTCGTTCGTCTTCCCTGCGCCTGCGTCTAGGCGCCGGTGCGGTCGGCGCGGCGCGCCTCGGCCCAGAGGGCGAGGTCGATCACCTGCGCTCCGGCAGGGCGGGCGCGCTCGCCGCGCAGCACCTTGCCTCGTGACCAGAATCGCTGCAGCCCCGGCTCCATCGGCTCGTCCAGACCGTCCTTCTCAAGCACCTCAGCGAGACGATGGCGCATGTGCCGTTCCTTCACTTGCCGGACACTGATGTTGTCCTACATCTACAGACACCGTACTACGCGACCCGATGCGCTCGAAATAAACGGAGGCGATTTCCGGCGCGCCGCGCGTGCTCCGCGTGCCGGCCCGGTTGCCGCGGCACGCACGCGCGCGGTATCAGGGGACGCCCCCAATGAGCAGACCCGGCTCACCGCCCCGCGACGCCGACAAGCGACACACGCGCGTGATGGCGGTGGTGAACCAGAAAGGCGGCGTCGGCAAGACGACCACCGCCGTGAACCTCGCGGCGAGCGTGGCGGCCGCCGAGAGGCGCACGCTTCTGGTCGACCTCGACCCTCAGGGCAACGCCAGCAGCGGCGTCGGTGTGTCGCCCAGGACGGTCGAGCGGAGCATCTACGACGCGCTCATCGGCCGGGCGACGCTGCGCGAGGTGATGGTGCCGACGGAGCTCGAGTCCTTGCGGCTGATCCCGAGCAAGCAAGATCTCGTCGCCGTCGAGGTCGAGCTGGTCGACGACCCGAACCGCCCCCACAAGCTGCGCGACCTCCTGGACGAGCTACTCCGCGAGGAGCCGTTCGACTACGTCTTCATCGACTGCCCCCCTTCCCTCGGAATCCTCACGGTCAACGCCCTCTCGGCGGCCGACAGGGTGATCGTTCCGCTGCAGTGCGAGTACTACGCGCTCGAGGGCATCACCTCGCTGATGACGACGATCGACCGGGTGAAGAGTGGGATCAACCCGGGCCTCGACGTCGAGGGGATCGTCCTGACGATGTTCGACCCGCGCAACAACCTCGCGCACCAGGTCGCCGACGAGGTGAAGAAGCACTTTCGCGTGTTCGAGTCGGTCATCCCGCGCAACGTACGGCTGAGCGAGGCCCCGTCGCACGGCAAGCCGGCGCTGCTGTACGACGTCGAGTCCAAGGGCGCGCAGGGGTACCTGTCGCTCGCGCGCGAGCTGCTGTCCGCCGAGTCGGCGCCCGCGCAGCGCAAGACGGGGCTCGCCCGATGAGCGCGGGCGACCCGAAGCGCCGGGCCCTGGGTCGCGGGCTCGACGCGCTGCTTCCGGTCACGCCCCCCTCCCAGGGCTACGGGGACCGGAGTGTCTTCACGTGCCCGATCGAGAAGATCGTGCCGCACAAGGGGCAGCCGCGTCAGCACTTCGACGCGAAGAAGCTCGACGAGCTGGCGCAGAGCATCCGCGAGCACGGCCTCATCGAGCCGCTGGTCGTCCGGCGGATGCCCGGGAGCGACGCGCTCGAGCTGGTCGCCGGCGAGCGGCGGTGGCGCGCTCTCCAGCGCGCGGGGGTGCGCGAGGCGCTCGTGGTCGTGAAGGACCTGAGCGAGAAGAGCGCGTTCGAGCTCGCGCTCATCGAGAACGTCCAGCGCGAGGACCTGAACCCCATCGAGCTCGCCGAGGCCTACGACCGGCTGCTGCGCGAGCACGGGTACACGCAGGAGGCGCTGGCCGAGCGGATCGGCAAAGACCGCTCGACGCTCGCCAACGTGCTGCGCCTGCTCAAGCTGCCCCCGCGCGTCCGCGGCAAGGTCGTAACCGGAGAGCTCACCGAGGGGCACGCGCGCGCCCTGCTCGGCGCGGGCGACCCCGCGGTCGTCGAGCAGATCGCCGACCGCGCGCTCCGCGACCACCTCAGCGTGCGCGCGGTGGAGGCGCTGGTGCGCGCCCGGTCCGCGCCGAAGGGTGGGCGCGACGCCGGCGACAAGGGCGACGCCAAGACCGCGAGCGTCCGGGACCTGGAGCAGCGCCTGACGCGCGCGCTCGGCACGAAGGTCGAGGTTCGCGACCGGGGGAACAAGGGGGAGCTGTGCATCCCCTACTCCGATCTCGACGCCCTCGATCGCCTCCTCGACAAGCTGCTCTGAACGTCAGTGGCGCGCCTGGCGGCGCGTCGCGGCCTCGAGCGTGTTCGCCAGGAGCATGGCGATCGTCATCGGCCCGACCCCGCCCGGTACGGGCGTGATCGAGCCTGCCACTTCCCTGGCCTCGTCGAACGCGACGTCGCCCACCAACCGGGTCTTGCCGTCGGGCAGCGCGAGCCGGTTCATCCCGACGTCGATGACGACGGCGCCAGGCTTGATCCAGTCCCCCCGGACCATCTGCGCCCTGCCGACCGCCGCGACCAGCACGTCCGCCTGACGGCAGACGCCGGGGAGGTCCCGCGTCTTCGAGTGGGCGACCGTCACCGTGGCGTTCGCGGCGAGCAGAAGCTGCGCCATCGGCTTTCCCACGATGTTGCTCCGCCCGACGACGACGGCGTTCGCCCCTTCGAGCTTCGCGTCGGCCAGAGAGAGCAGGCGCATGCAGCCGGCCGGTGTGCACGCGACGAGGGCGCCGGGGCGCCCCAGCGCGAGGAAGCCGGCGTTCATGGGGTGGAACCCGTCGACGTCCTTCGACGGCTCGATGAGGTCGAGCACGCGCACGGCGTCGATGCCCTTGGGCAGCGGAAGCTGGACCAGGATCCCGTCGATGGCCGGGTCGGCGTTGAGCTCGCGCAGGCGGGCGACCAGGGTCTCCTCGGACACCGACACGGGCAGGACGTGCAGCTTGCCGCGCATCCCGACCTCGTTGGACGCCTTCTCCTTGTTGCGCGTGTACACGACGCTCCCCGGGTCTTCGCCGACGAGCACGACGTCGAGGCCGGGGACCCGGCCGTAGCGGGTGCGGAAGGCGTCGACCCCGCGCCGGACCTCCGCGCGAACCGTCTCCGCCAGGGCCTTGCCGTCGAGGATGCGTGCGCTCATGGTCGGCCAGACTACAGCGCGCTCTGCCCCGCTTCTAGCGGCCGCTTGCGGCCCCCCCGCACCACGTGCACCGCCGCGGCGGCCGCGAGCATCCCGATGCCCAGGAGCTGCGAGGTCGAGAGGCCGAGGAAGCCGCCCCGGTCGTCGCTCCGCAAGAACTCGATGAGGAAGCGAAGGACCGCGTAGAGCGCCAGGAACACAGCGAAGACCTGCCCGTCGTACCGCTTGCGCGGGTGCACCCACAGCAGGCACGCCGCGGCGATCGCGAGGGACGCCGCCGACTCGTAGATCTGCGTCGGGTGCACCGGCAAGCTCCACGTCGTCGACGTCGGCAAGAAATGGGCCTTCGCCTGCGACTCGCTCGCCGCGCTCCTCCAGGGAAACGAGACGGCCCACGGGAGCGCGCAGGTGGAGCCGAAGCAGCACCCGGCCAGCAGACACCCGACGCGCCCGAACGCAAGCCCCAGCGGGATGGCGAAGCCGGCCATGTCGGCGGCCCTCCAGAACGGGAACCGGTCCCGCCGGAGGAGAAACCACGCCGCGATCACCGCTCCGATGAGGCCCCCGTAGTACGTCAGCCCTCCCGCCCAGAACTTCGCCCAAGCGAAGCAGTCCGCTCCCGCGGGGTGGCAGACGCTCCGGACGGGGTCCCACGCGCCGCCGTAGGCCGGCGAAAGGCAATCGGCCCGGTCGAGGGGCCAGTCGACCTTCGAGGGGTCCGTGCACAGGTGCACGTAGTCCCAGAAGTACCCGTCGGCGAGGACGTGGAGCAGCCGCGCGCCCGCCACGCCCGCCAGGAGCATCGCCAGGCCGAGATCGACGACGACGTCTGCGCTCTCGCCTATGCGGCGGGCCCACAGCGCGCCCGCGGCCGTCGCGAACAGAAAGCCGGAGAGCAGAAGTACGAAGTACGACGGGAACGCGATCCCGAAGATGCGGAACAGGTCGGGGTGCAAGAGCCCCCGGATGGTAGCTCAGAGCGCCGGGTCGGCTGACGGGGGCTCTTCGGCGGGCACCGGCTCGCCGGACTGGGCCGGGGGGACGCGAGGCGCGAAGAGGACCTGCGCGCGCCCGCGCTTGCTCGTGAACATGTCGAGCCCCATCAGCCCCACGCCGATGCAGATGGCGACGTCCGCCACGTTGAAAGTCGGCCAGTGCCCGCCGAACACCTTGAAGATCGCGCCGTGGGCGTCGATGAAATCGATGACGTGGCCATAGCGGATGCGGTCGAGCACGTTGCCGAGCGCACCGCCGAGCACCAGCGGCAGGCCCCAGCGCAGCGCGTCCTGACGCGGCTGAAGGCGCCGGTACAAGGTCATGATGAACGCGATCGCCGCCACCGAGACCAGCAGGAAGAACGGGCGCCGCACGTTCTCGCTGGTGGACTGGAGCAGCCCCCACGCTCCGCCGCGGTTCTTTGCGAGGATCAGCGTCAGGTGGTCCTTCCATACCTCGACGAACCCGGGATACCCGTCCAGGTGGTGCTCCGCCCAGGCCTTCGAGGCCACGTCCGACAGGAGCGTGACGATCGAGACCAGGGCGAGAAACACGTAAGAGGGATTCGGGCGCCCGTAGTCGGCGACGACGCGCGTCGACCCCACGGGAGAGCCCAGGCGATCGCCAGGGACGCCGGCGATCGCGGTCACGGAGGTTGGCTGCGTCAGCTCGGTCACGTGGGGTAGGCGGATCTAACGGATCGGACGGAGCATCGCCAACTTGCCGCTCTCTGTCGCCCGCCTTGCGTAGGTACGGTACATCCGTTTAGTCTTCCTACCATGCCCGCGGCCCCCTGGAAGACCGAGAGCGGGGTCGATTCGGTACTGGGCCGGTGGCTGGCGAGCTCCTGGGTCAAGCCGTGCTTCACGGCCGACGAGACCCTCGCCGCGAGCGCGGGGGCGTACGCGCCCATTCCGGTCTCTCTCGCGCCCGAGGTCGTCCACGCCATCCGGGCGCGCGACGTCGATCGCCTCTACGCCCACCAGCGACGCGCCATCGAGGCCGCGCGCGCCGGGCGCCACGTGGTGGTCGCTACCCCCACGGCCAGCGGCAAGAGCCTCTGCTTCCATGTCCCTGTCCTGCAGGCCCTGCGCGAGGAGCCGAGCGCGCGCGCGCTCTATCTCTTCCCTACCAAGGCGCTGGCTCGCGACCAGGAGGCCGGCCTGCGCGAGATGATGAGCGCCGCGGGCCTCGCGACGGGCGCGATCGTCTACGACGGCGACACGCCCGGCGACGCCCGTCGGGCCGCGCGCGAGCGCGCCGGGGTGATCCTCACCAACCCCGACATGCTCCACACCGGGATCTTGCCGCACCACGCGAGCTGGGCGCGGACGCTGCAGCAGCTGCGCTACGTGGTGATCGACGAGCTTCACACCTACAAGGGCGTCTTCGGCTCGCACGTGGCAAACGTCCTGCGGCGCCTTCTGCGCATCGCGCGCTTCCACGGGTCGCAGCCGCGCATCCTCGGGGCCACCGCCACGATCGGTAACCCGCGCGAGCACGCGGCGAGGCTCTTCGGCGTCGGGGAGGACGAGGTAGAGCTCGTCGACGAGAGCGGCGCGCCCCGCGGGCAGCGTCGCTTTTTCCTCTTCAACCCGCCCATCGTCAATCAGGAGCTCGGGATCCGCGCCAGCTACATCAAGCAGGCCGTGATGCTCGCCTCGGACCTCGTCCGCGCCCGGGTGCCCACGATCGTCTTCGGCCAGTCGCGCAACTCGGTCGAGGTGATGCTGCGCTACCTGCGCGACGCCGTCGCTACCACGGGAGTCCGCACCGACCATGGCGGCGGGGTCGACCCGGCGAGCATCATGGCCTACCGCGGCGGCTACCTGCCCGCCCAGCGCAGGGACATCGAGAAGCGCCTGCGCGCCGGCGAGATCCTCTGCGTGGTGGCGACGAACGCCCTCGAGCTGGGCATCGACATCGGCGAGCTCGACGCGGTCGTATGCGCCGGGTACCCGGGGTCGGTCGCGGCGACGTGGCAGCGCTTCGGACGGGCGGGCCGGCGGGGATCGGAGAGCATCTGCGTGCTCGTCGCGTCGAGCGCCCCGCTCGATCAGTACCTCGCGCGCGAGCCCCGGTTCTTGCTCGGCGCGCCCGTCGAAGAGGCGCGCATCGATCCGGACAACGTCGAGGTCCTCGTTCAGCACGTGAAGTGCGCGGCGTTCGAGCTCCCGTTCCGGCGAGGCGAGGCGTTCGGCTCGCTCGGCCCCGGCGAGACGGGCGAGGCCCTAGCGTTCCTCGAGCGCCACCGGGTGCTCCACGAGTCGAAGGGGACGTTCCACTGGGCGGCCGACTCGTATCCGGCCAACGAAGTCTCGCTCCGCAGCGTCGGGTGGGACAACGTCGTGATCATCGATCTCGAGCACGACCGGACGATCGCGGAGCTCGACTGGCGCTCGGCCCACACGATGCTCCACGAGCAGGCGATTTACCAGCACGACGGCGAATGCTGGCAGGTCGAGCGATTCGATCACGAGAACCACAAGGCGTTCGTGCGCCGCGTGGCGCCCGACTACTGGACCGACGCGATGACGTACGTGGAGGTCTCCGTCATCGAGGAGAGCGCCACCGGCCCCGCGGTGAGCGGCGAGTGGTCGGCCGGCTGGGGCGAGGTCGCGATCGTCGAGAAGGTGGTCGGCTACAAGAAGATCAAGTTTCACACGCACGAGAACGCCGGCTACGGCGACGTCCGCCTCCCCGAGATGCAGATGCACACGACGGCGTTCTGGCTGACCGTGCCCGAGCACGCCTGCGCGCGCGTCGAGGGGGGACGGGCGGCGGCGATCGACGGGCTGCGCGGCGTCGGCGCCGCGCTCGAGACGGTGGCGGCCCTCGCCCTCATGTGCGACCCGCGCGACCTCGGCGCCACCATGGGCGACACCGGCCCCGCCGGCGACGACGACGACGCCACGGCGGCGCCGCGCAAGGAGCGCGGGGAACCGCGGCCCGGCTACAGCCCGACGCTGTTTTTCTACGAGCACGTGCCGGGGGGGACGGGCCTCGCCGAACGGATCTGGGAGCAGCGCGACGTCTTGCTCGCGAGGACGCTGCGGATGATCTCGGGCTGTGCGTGCGTGGCGGGCTGCCCGTCGTGCGTGGGGCCCGGGGAAGCCTCGCGGAAGACCGTGGCGCTCGAGCTGCTCCGCTCGGTCGTGCCGACGGCGTCCACCACGTGCAGGCCGACCAGCCGGTCGGCGTCATGGCCTACGGGTTCGACTCGTACGTGAGCTACGCGTACGCTGGCGGGACCCAGCTGACGGTCATCAACGGGCAGTGACGGGGAGCGGCCCGACCCGCCACTCCGACAGCAGCGGCGCCCTCGACGAGGGCCCCGACTGGCGAATGACCCGCGCGCACTGGTCCAGGGTGATCCGGCGCGGCCCGAATGGCGACGCGTCCGCGGCGTCGGAGTCCATCAGCAGGGTCGGTGTATCCGCTCCGTAGTCGTCCGGATGACCGGGCAGATCCATGAGCACGTGCCCGATCTCGTGCGCGAGCGCCAGGCTGCTCTTTCTGGCCCGGATTCCCGCGCGGTCCAGGAGCACGACGTTGCGGATGCTCGAGAGATCGCTCCCGATGAACGACTCGCCGATGCGCCCGCCGCCTGCGAAGAGAGGGACCACCACCACCTCGATGGTCGCCGGATCTCCGTCGTCGAGCGCCTTGAGCAGCGTGCGCTCCTCGAGCGTCCCGGCCATCGCGTCCATGTCGGTGAAGTGCTGCAGGCCGTCGTAGAGGTCCACCGACCCGATGCGGACGCTGAGGGTCGGGTCGGTCGACACCGGCCCGCCGGCGAGCGGCTCGACGGCCACGAGCGCTCCGTCTTTGCGGCGGACGGACACGTCCACGCTCGGCCCGAGCGCCGCTCCCGTGCGCGCGTTCGGCGACACCACGACGGCGAGCCCGGCGCGCTCCACGGCCCGCGCCAGGTCCCACGCGACCTGCTCGGGGAAGCTGCCCGCCGAGACGGGAACCACCACGGGCTTGCCGTCGGCGCGCAGACGGATCTCTCCTCCGCTGGCCGGAAAGCCGAGGTCGTCGCCGATGGCCACCAGGTGCGAGGGCGGCGGATCGACGACCTTGACGTCCATGAGCCTGGCCTCGCCGAACGTCAGCCCGCACTGTCCCCAGATCGCCGACGCGGCCCCGAGCTCGGCGCGCAGCGCGCTGATCGCGCCAGCGTCGGTGCCGCCTATCGCGGGCGCGGCTCCCGGCGCCACGCGGACGACGAAGGGGCGGAGCGTCGCCCGCAGGCGGCCGATCGGCCCGACGGGCGAGCTGCGCGGCCCGAGGACGCGGATCATCTGCGCCTTGCGGCCGCCGCTCCGGAAGACGATGGCCCCGCCGACCTCGGCCCTGATCGAACGGTCCGCGACGAGCGGGTGGTTCCGATCGACGTCGTCGATGACGAAACGCAGCGGCGCGCTCGCCCAGCAGCGCAACCCCGGGCGCGCCCGCGAGCAAGGCGCCGGGGACAGGACCAGCCTCGGGATGGCGTCGATGCGCACCCCCAGCGCAGTCACCGACTCGACCCCGAGCTCCCGGTCGCCGTCGCATGTTCCCTGCCCCTCGGGGAGCGCCATCGAGACCCGCAGCGCGTCGAAGTCGTCGTAGCGCGCGTCCGGGGGGCCCTCGATGCGCGCGGGCGGCGTTCGCTCGAGCGAGGCTTGCGAGCGCGCCAAGTCGACGACCGCGCCCTCCCCGTCGCGCATCTCGATGCCGTGCACGTCGATCGTCGCCCGCCTCGAGCCGGACGCCTTCCTGTCGACCAGCTCGATCCGCCCCGGCGACAGCCCCTGCAGCCATACGCGCCCCTGCGCGGCGCGACCCCATGGCAGCACGCCTCCTCCGGCGACGATCAGCCGCGCGTGCTCCGCGCCCGAGGCGACGTCCAGCCTCGAGAACTCGGCCGGCAGCGGCACCAGATCGACGAACGCCGCCGCCGGTAGGGGAGTCTCCTCGGCATCGGGCCGCCCGTCCGCGTCGTCATCGTCGCGGTCGGCCCATGCGTCGACGTGGAGCCTGCCTTCAGCCTGGGCGCGCGCCGGCACGCTCAGCGCGGCCGCAGCGAGGCCGCACGCGCCGGCGCAGAGCCCCGCTACTCGAGCCAGCCCCACTGGATCCACCGGAAGGGAATCTCGGTGACCAGCGCGGCATGGCCCGCGCCCCCCTTGCCTGCGGCACGGATGAGCGCCGCCCACGCGACATTCCCGAGGACCCTCGAGCCGAGCAGGTCGTCCGCGATGCCGCGCGCGCGCAACCGCAGCCTGGCCGCTTCGTCTCCGCCGCTGGGCGGCGAGGCGTCCCACAGCGCCGCGGCGGCCATGCCGCGCAGCTCTTCTCGCCTGCAGCCGGCGGCGGCCTCGGCGAGCGCCGCGCACAGGTCCACCCGTGCTCGATCGCGCCCCAGGTAGAGCGCGGCGCGCAGGCTCGTCTCCTCGGCCAGGGGCAGCCCGCGCGCCAGCGCCTCGAGCATCGGCCGCGTCGAGGCAGCGCCGGAGCGGGCCATCCGGAACAGAAACGTCGTGTCCCGGTCGGCGCTCGGGCGGTCCGAGAGCCTGGCGATCAGCTCGAGCGTCGGCCGCGTCGCGGGGGGCGGCGGCGCGGGCGTGCCGCGCGCATCGGCGTTGGTCTCGGCGAGCGCCCACGCGACGAGCGCCCAGGCCGACCGGGAGCTCGGCGGACCGGCCTCGGACCGGGCCCGCGCCTCTTCGAGAGGCGTCAGGTCGCCCGCCTTGACGGCGACCTCCGCCAGGACGAGCCAGCGGCCCAGGTGGCGCTCGGCGCCGCGCAGCACCGACAGTGCAGGGCCCACATGCTTCGCCAGCGGCATCGCGCGGACGAGGGGCACGAAGAGCTCGACGCACATCGAGATGCGGTGGCTCTCCTTGATCATCGGAGCCAGCTGCGCGAGGAGCGCACCGTTGGACTCGCCGCGCACGACGCGCGCAAGCTCCGCCCCGAAGGCCAGGTGCGACTGGCGGCTCGCGGCGATCTTCGCCAGAAGCGGCGACAGCTCTTTCTCTTTCGAGAAGCACGCCGCGCTGAGGGCCGCCGGACCGCCGGCCTCGTCTCCGGAGAGCGCCTGGCAGAGCAGCGACGCCGCCTGGCGATCCTGCGCCTCGGCCAGCGCGCGGAGGCCGCAGGCGTACAGCTCCCTCTGCCGGGCGCCGCGCCGGATCAGGACGGCCGTCGCCTCCCCCAGCGACGCGCGCAGGGCCGGGCTCAGCGGAGCGACCGCGCGCACCGCTCCGGACAGCTTCGCCTCGTTGGCCGGGCGCCGCTTGAGGGCTCCGTCGATCTCCTCTTCGAACCGGATGCGCGTCGGCTTGTCGAGCAGCTCGGCGCGCGCGAGCGAAGGCCGCGCCGGCGACTGGGAAGCTCGCTCCTTCGCCTTCGCGAGCGGTGCGCCTTCGGCGGCGCTTCCCCAGGCCATGTGCCCGGCTCGCCGTACAGGCGCGTCGACTCGGAGCCGCTTCACGTTCACCACCTCTTCCCCCGATCCTCGCGCGGCGCGCCCGCGCTCGCACGACCATATCAGACGCGGAGCGCGACTCGTCGCCTATCTCGCGGAGAAGAGAACGCGCCGCGCGCGCGGCCCACGTGTCACGCGCGCGCCACCGACAGGCGTACGATCTCTCCCTCCACATCTACCTCGCGCGCCTCCCCTCCCCAGACCGCCCGGGTAACGGACACGGTGACCGCGAGCACTTCTCGCGCCAGGTCGTCGCTGTACTTCTCCACGACGGCGGCCACGCGGACGCTCCCCAGGACCGACAGGTGAATGCGGTCGGTGTACTCCAGGCCCAGTTCTTTGCGCATCGTTTGCACGTGGTTCTTCAGCTCGCGCAGAAGGCCCAGCTCCCGGAGCTCGTCGTCCAGGGTCGTGTCGAGGAAGATGGAGCCGATCCGGTCGGCGCAGGCCGCATAGCCGGCCTTCGGCTCGAAGGACATCTCGACGTCATCACGGAGGATTTCCACGTCGCCGTGCATCGCACGCCCGTCCCTGAGCGCGTCGAGGGCGACCTGGCTCGAGCCGTTCCCCGCGCTCCAGGCCTTCTTCAGCTCCTGCGCGAGCCTGCCGAGCCCCCGCTGGCCGAGGCTCCTGAAGTTCGGCTTGAACGTCGTCGTCCCGAAGGCCCTCCGGTCGTCGGCCGTGCCGAGCTTGACGGTCAGGACGTTCAGCTCCTCGCGGATGATGTCCCCGGCGCTGGCCACCAGGTCGCGGTCGCGTTCGTCGTTCAGGACGATCGTGGCCTCCCTCAGCGGCTGGCGCACCTTGACCTTGGACTCCATCCGCGCGCGCAGCCCCAGACTGACGAGCTCGCGGACGACGATCATCTTCTTGGACAGGCGCTCGTCGATGGCCGCCGTGTCCGGCTCGGGCCAGTCCTCGAGGTGCGCGCTCTCGCGGGCGCCGGGGACGCCGCAGCGCACCACCAGGTTCTGGTACATCGCCTCGGCGGCGTAGGGCGTGAACGGCGCGGTCAGCTTCGTGAGCGTGACCAGGCAGCGGTAGAGCGTCCCGTACGCGCCGCGCTTCTCGTCGTCCCACCCCGCCTTCCAGAAGCGCGCGCGGCTGCGCCGCACGTACCAGTTCGACAGCCCGTCGACGAACGCGATGAGCCGCTGGGTGGCGCCGTACACGTCGTATTCGTCCATGCGGGCGGTCACGTCGCGGGTCACCAGCGCGAGCTCGCTGAGGATCCACCGATCGAGCTCCGCGGTGGTCTCGCCGGCCGCAACGCGCGGGTCGAAGCCGTCGATGTTGCCGTAGATCGTGAAGAACGCGTAGACGTTGCGCAGCTTGACGGCGAACTCCTTCTGGAGGGCGCGCACGTTCGACAGCGAGTGGCGCGTCGCCGACCACGGCGGGCTGGCGGCGTAGAAGAACCACCGGAACGCGTCGGCGCCCGGGGCGGGCGTGGCGGGGTCCTCGACGACCACGCGCTCCTCGGCCGGCAGGCGCGTCACCGCGACCGGGAGCACGTCTGCGACCGAGGTGGGCAGCACTCCGAGCGCCGCGCGATCGTCGGCGTGGAGCACCACCACCCTGCGCCGCAGCTTCTTGCTCGCCTGGATCACCAGCGGGACGGCCCGGGCCGGCGCGTCGCTCCGGTAGAGGCTCACGCTGGCGCCGTCCTGAAGGTCCAGCCCCTCGAGGTCCTCGCGACCGACGAGCGCGACCCCCTTCTTGGCGCCCGCGTCCTCGATCACGGCGAACTGCATCGCGACCTTGTCGAGGATGATCTCCGGCGGCGTGTAGTTCCCCTTGCTCTTGCTCTCCTTCTTCCCGTCCCTGTCGCTCACGTGTCCGAGCACGATGCACGTCTTGAACGGGTGCGGGTACGCGTGCTCGCCGTGGACGAGCGTCGAGATCATCAAGAGCGAGTAGAACCAGCCGCGGGTCTGGTCGATCGCCTCGCTGATGAAGTCCGCCGGGAAGCTGGCGGCGAACTGGCGGTCCGACCCCGCCGCGTGCGGATAGCCCCACTGCGCGAAGGGCATGCAGCCCGAGTCGAACCAGCAGTCGATGACCTCGGGGACACGCGTCATCGTGCCTTCGCACTTCTCGCAGGGGAAGTGGACCTGGTCGATCCAGGGCTTGTGGACGATAAGGTGCTCGCTCAACGTCGGATCTGCCTCCCGCGCCTTCCGAAAGTGATCGAACGCGTGGCCGTTCTTGGCCTCGATCGCGGCGACGCTCGCTGGCGCTTGCAGTGTCCAGCACTTCTCGCAGCGCCAGACGTTGAGCGGCGTCCCCCAGTAGCGCTCTCTGGACAGCGCCCAGTCGACGTTATTTGCCAGGAAGTCGCCGAAGCGGCCCTCCTTGATGTGCTCGGGCAGCCAGTGCACGGCGCGGTTGTTCTCGATCGCGCGATCGATGAGCGCCGTCGTGCGGACGTACCAGGCCGGCCGCGCGTACTGGATGAGCGGGTCGCTGTCGGCGCGCCAGCAGAAGGGGTAGTCGTGGCGGTACTGCTCGGCGTGGACGAGGAGCCCCCTGTCCTTCAGGTCGTGCGAGATCTCCTTGTCGCAGTCCTTCACCCACCGGCCGGCATAGCGCTCGAAACGCTTGATGAACGTGCCGTCGGGCTCCACCGCGCAGAACAGCGGCAAAGGGCCGTACTGCGGCTGTAACCTCTGGTGAGCGTCGTGGTCGTCCTCGCCGAAGGCGGGCGCGATGTGAACGATCCCCGTCCCCGCGTCGAGCGTGACGAAGTCGGCTTTGATGACGCTCCAGACTGGCTCCTTCTGCTCCCCGGCGAAAAGATCGAACGGAGGTTTGTAGGCCCGTCCGACGAGCTCGTGCCCGGTGATCTCCCGCTCCACCGTCAACGGACCGATCTTCCCTGAGATCGACTCGAGGAGCCCCTTGGCGAGAATGAACCTCCGTCCCTCGGCGGTGCGAGCGACCACGTAGTCGAACTTCGGATTGACGGCCGCGTACATGTTCGACGGCAAGGTCCACGGCGTCGTCGTCCACACGAGCAAGGAGAGGTTGTCCTCTCCCACGACGGGGAACGCGACGTACACGCTCGGGTCGTCCACCGAGCGGTAGCCCTGCCCCACTTCGCCCGCGCTCAGGGCCGTCCCGCCCTGCGCCCACCACCAGACGACCTTGTGGCCCTGGTAGAGCAGACCCTTCTCGAACAGCTGACTCAGCGCCCACCACACGCTCTCGACGTACGAGCGGTGGTAGGTGACGTACGCGTCGTTCAGGTCGACCCAGAAGGCGACGCGCTCGGTCAGATCCTCCCACTCGCGCGTGTACCGGAAGACCGACTCGATGCACTTCTTGACGAACGGCTCGACGCCGTACTGCTCGATGGCCGCCTTGCCGTGCAGCCGCAGCTCCTTCTCGACCTCGACCTCGACCGGCAGGCCGTGGGTGTCCCAGCCCGCCTTGCGGGGCACGCGCCAGCCCCGCATCGTCTTGTAGCGGGGGAAGAGGTCCTTGATCACCCGGGTGAGGACGTGCCCGTTGTGGGGCAGGCCGTTGGCCGTCGGAGGCCCCTCGTAGAAGACGAAGTTGCCCCTGGGAGCCGGCTTCGCGAGCGTCTTCTCGAAGATGCCGCGCTCCTTCCAGAACCGGAGCGTCTCGCGTTCTTCGCTGGGGAAGTCGAGCTCGGGCGGGACCTTCGCGAACAGAGGCGCCGGCATGGGGGCGCATCTTCTAGCACGCCAGGCTACTCCGCTGCGGCGTCCGCGCTCTTGGCGGCGAGCTTGCGCGCGACGAGCGCGTACGCGCTCTCGAGGTCCTGGAACTCGGCGACCTCGTCGTCCTCGACCTTGATCTGGTATTGCCGCTCGATGGCCGCGATGATCTCGACGCCCATCATCGAATCGATTCCGAGGTCCTTGAACGTCGCGCCTTCGGGGACGTCGTCCTTCTCGGCGATCTCGCAGACGATCTGCCGCAGCTGCTGCTTCAAGCTCTCGCTCGACATGGTGGTTCTCCCTCGCTCAATAGTCACGGCTCACCGAGCCGCCCCTCGACGACCGTGATGAGGTCCTTCACCTTCTCGAGACCCGACAGGCTCTCATCGGGGATCTGGATGCTCAGGCGCCGCTCGAGTGTGCCGATGATCTCGAGCATCCCGAGCGAATCGATCATGAGGTCGCTGATGCCGGTCGATTCCATGACGAAGCCGAAGTCCTTCTCGACGACCTCGCTGGCCGTCTCGCGGAACATCGCGAGCAGCCGGTCGCGCGTCGGACGGACCTCGATCTCTTCCATGGCTTGCATAGGTGAGCATTGAATCGCTTGCTGGCGGCCGTCTGTCCAGAAAATCGGGCGCGTATGGACCTTTGCGCGAAGCCGCATTCGCGGCGGCGCCCGCGTTGCTCGGCCTTGTACCGGGGGGGTAAATAGCCGCCTCGTGCTGTCGCGCGTCTTCGTCACCGGCGTGGGGGTCGTCAGCTCGATCGGGCTCGGACGAGAGGCGTTCTTCCGCGCCCTCGAGGCGGGCACGAGCGGCATCTCGCCGGTCGAGTCGTTCGACGCGTCTCGCCTCGGCCGGGCCCGGGCCGGCGAGGTGAAGGGCTTCGACGCCCGCGACCACCTCTCGACCGCCGAGCAGCGTCTGGCCGGGCGATGCTCTGCGATGGCGCTGGCCGCCGCGAGGATGGCGGTCGCCGACGCCGGCCTCGACGCCACGAAGCTCGCTGCCCCCCGCACCGCCGTGATCCTCGGGACGACCATGGGCGAGGCCCGCATCCTCGAGGAGCTCGACCACCAGTGGATCGTCGGCGGCGAGTCCGCCGTCACGCGCGCCCGGATCCCGCGCTACGGCTCCACGCTCCTGCCGATCCACGTCGCGCGCGCCGTCGGCGCCCGAGGGATGGTGCTCACCCTGCCGGCGGCGTGCGCTGCCGGCAACTACGCCATCGGCTTCGCCGCGGACTTCATCCGCGCCGGCCGGGCCGACGTCGTCGTCACGGGCGCCGCCGAGCTCCTCGAGGAGCTGCAGTACAGCGGCTTCGTGCGCCTGGCGGCGATGGCCCCCGAGAGGTGCCAGCCGTTCGACCTGAACCGCCAGGGCCTGCTGCTCGGCGAAGGCGCCGGGCTCCTCGTCCTCGAGAGCGAGGCGCACGCGACGCGGCGCGGAGCGCGTCTCCAGGCGGAGGTCGGCGGGTACGGCCTCTCGTGCGACGGGTACCACATCACGCGCCCGCACCCCGACGCCGCCGGGAGCATCGTGGCCATGCGCGCGGCGATCGAGCGCTCCGGCATCACCCCCGCGCAGGTCGACTTCGTCAACGCGCACGGGACCGGGACGAAGCACAACGACGTGGCAGAGACCAAGGTGGTGCGCGAGGTGTTCGGTGACCAGCGCGTCCCGGTCTCGAGCATGAAGAGCATGCTCGGGCACTGCATGGGGGCCGCCAGCGCGCTCGAGGCCATCGGCTGCGTGATGACGATCGAGACCGGCGTGTACCCGCCCACCATCGGGTACGAGACGCCCGACCCGGAGTGCGACATGGACGTGGTCGCGAACGTCGCTCGCCGGGGCAAGGCCGACGTCGTCATCAACAACGCGCTCGCGTTCGGCGGCTACAACGCCGTCACCGTCTTCGCGAGGCCCGGCGTCCTGCCGCCCCCGCGCAAGGCCGAGCGGAGGCCGGCGTGACCCCGCGGGTCGTCACGGGCGTCGGCGTGGTCTCGGCGCTGGGCATCGGTAGGGCGGCGTTCTTCGAGGCGATGCGCGCGGGGACGCGCGCGGCGGACGACGCTCGACCGATCGAGACGTTCGACGCGTCCCGGTACGCGGGCGGCGGGCCACGCGCCGCCGAGGTGCGCGGGTTCGACGCCACCCGGTACCTCGGCGACAAGGGCCTGCGCTCGCTGGACCGCCTCACCAAGCTCCTGGTGGTCGGGGCCCGCCTCGCCCTGCACGACGCCGGCCTGAAGAGGGACGGCGCGTGGGTCGAGCCGCCCGGCGACGCCGCGACGCGGCCGTGGACGGACCGGGTCGGGCTCGTCGTGTCGAACGCGTACGGCTCGCTGGAGGCGATCCACGAGCTTTACCGCGTCGCGGTGCTGGAGGACGCGCGGTACATCAACCCCTCGCGCTTCCCGCTGACCGTATCGAACACCGCGGCCGGCTACGTGAGCATCTGGGAGGACTTGCACGCGCTCAACGTGACCGTCAGCGACGGCAACTGCGGCGCGCTCGATGCGGTCGCCTGCGCCGATGTCCTGCTCGACGACGCCCGCGCCGACGTGCTCCTCGTCGGGGGCGCGGAGGCGCTGAGCGAGCCGCTCTTTCTCGCGCTCCACCGGCTGGGCACCCTCGGAGCGGACGGCACGTGCGTCGGCGAGGGGGCCGCCTTGCTCGCGCTCGAGCTGCCCGAGGGGGCGAGCGCCCGCGGCGCGCAGCCGCTCGCCGAGGTGGTGGGCTACGGGACCGCGTTCGTCCCGCCGGACCACCCGGCCACGCTCTTCCACGCCGCGCCCGAGCCGCTGCAGCGCGCCATCGAGAGCGCCCTCGCCGACGCCCGCGTGCGCGCCCAGGACGTGGACGTCGTGGTCTCGGGCATATCGGGCCTGCGCGTCTTCGACGAGGCTGAGCTGCTCGCCATCGATCGGTCCGCCCTCGACGACGCGTGCGTGGTCGCCCCCAAGTGGGCGCTGGGCGAGACCCTGGGCGCGGGCGGCGCGATGGGGATGCTGAGCGCGATCGCGTACCTGCGGGAGGGCGCCCGATCGCACGTGGTGCGAGGAACGCTTCGCAGCGAAGTGCGCACCGCGCTCGTCACGTCGACGGGCTACTACGGCAACGCGTCGGCGCTCGTCATGCGCGCCTCTTCGCGCTAGAAGCGCGGAGACGATGAGCCACCCGAAGACCTGGATCGAGGCCAAGGCCCACGCGGAGCTCGCGCGCGTCCGGGAGGCGCGCGACAAGCAGGTCTACCCTTACTTCCGCCAGTTCGAGACCGGCGGCCTGCACACGCGGATCGATGGCAAGGCGGTCACCAACTTCAGCTCGAACGACTACCTCGGCCTCACCAATCACCCGAAGGTGAAGGAAGCGGCCAGGCGCGCCGTCGACGAGTTCGCGTGCGGCCTCTCGTCGTCGCGCCCGCAGGCGACGACGCGCGAGCACGTCCGGCTCGAGGAGAGGCTCGCCGCGTGGATGGGCTTCGAGAAGTGCCTGCTGTTCACGACGGGCTACCAGGCCATGCTGGGGACGATCGCCGCCCTCGCGGACAAGGACACGACGCTCGTCCTCGACGCGTACAGCCACGCGTGCATCCTCGACGGCTCGTTCCTGGCGGCGGGGGTGCCGAAGAACGGGCCCGAGATCCGCTTCTTCAACCACAACTCGGCGAAGAGCCTCGAGCGCATCCTCAAGACCCGCGAGCGCAAGAACGCGCTCGTCATCTGCGAGGGCGTGTACTCGCTCGACGGGGACACCGCGAACCTGATGGAGTTCGTGGACCTGTGCGACCGGTACGAGACGCCGCTCGTCGTCGACGACGCCCACGGCACCGGGACGATGGGCAAGAGGGGCCGCGGGACGCTGGAGGCCATGGGCCTCGAGGGTCGGGCGCCGATCGTCGTCTCGACGCTGTCGAAGACGTTCGGGGGCATCGGCGGCCTGCTGTTCGGCCCGGGCGACGTGGTCGAGCACGTGAAGCACACGGCGCGCAGCTTCCTCTTCAGCGCGGCGCTGCCGGTGCCGATCGTCGCCGCGGCCTCGACGATCCTGGACATGCTGGAGGCCGACGGCGAGAAGCTCGTCTCCGAGCTGCACCAGAAGGCCGCCTACTTCCGCGACGGGCTGACGAAGGCCGGCTTCGACCTGGGCGCGAGCAGCACGCACATCATGCCGGTGATGTGCCGCGAAGAGCGCAAGACGCTCTTCATGCACGTCGCCCTCCTCGAGTGCGGCGTGCTGATGGTACCGCTGACGTACCCGTCGGTGAAGCTCGGCGAGGAGCGGCTGCGGGTCAACGTGACGCGCGGGCACACGCAGGAAGACCTGGACCGCGCGCTCGCCCTCCTCGAGGAATACGGCGAGGCGTTCTTCGTGCTCTCGGGCGAGGACATCGGCCCGCTCGAGGCGTGATCAAGCCAAGAACGCAGCGTACAGCCTGCGCGCGACCCCGGCAGGCTCGGCGCTGTCGAGCAGCGCTCGGATCACGGCGACGCCGTCCGCGCCGGCGGCCAGACAGTCCGGCGCCCGGTCGGGTGTGACCCCGCCGAGCGCGTAGATCTGCAGCCCCGCCGGAGCGACGGCGCGCGCCGCGCGGAGCGCCGCCAGGCCTCGCGGCTCCTTGGCGACCGCGAGCGGAGCTGGAGAGCGCGTCGGGAAGATGGGGCTGACGAGCACAGCGTCCGCCCCTTCGCCGAGGGCCTGGCGCACGTCGTCGTCCGAGTGCGCCGCGACCGACACCCACGCAGGACGGCCGAACGCCGACCGGGCGTCGGCCACGCTGCCGGCGCCACGCGCCAGGTGCACTCCGTCCGCCCCGACATCGCGAGCCACACGCGCGTCGCCGTTCACGACGAGGCTCGCCTCGAGAGCCCGCGTCACTCCGCGCAGACGCGACGCGAACACGCGCAGGCTGATGAGCGGCCGCCGCCTGTCCCTGAGCTGCACGCACAGGGCCCCCGGCGGCAGCGCCCGCCCCGCCGCCTCGACGCAGCGGACGATCGCTTCGTCGCCGTAGGCAGGATCGGTGATCAGGACGACGGCCGCGCGCATCACCTCGCCCCGCCGTCGCCCGGCGCGCCGGCCTCGCCGAGCTCGTCCCGGGCAGCGGGCGCCCACCGGCTCGACGGGTAGCGCTCCACGAGGTACTCGAGCGTCTGCCGGGCGGCCGACTCGTCGTGGGCCTCGCGGAATCTCTGCGCGAGCTGCCAGAGAGCGTCGCCGGGGGTCTCGTCCCAGCGCAGCGAAGGATCTCGCTCGTGCCCGCACTGGAACGGGGCCGCCGACACGAGGAGCGCGACCGCGAAGAGGCGCGCGATCATCCGCCGTCGCCGACCAGCCCGGCGGTCGGGCTGGACGCGCTGGCGTAGCGCTGGCGGGGCATTCGCCCGGCCAGGAACGCCTTGCGTCCGGCCGTCACCCCCTCGCGCATCGCCTCGGCCATCAGCGCCGGGTTCTTCGCGTGGGCAATGGCGGTGTTCATCAGCACCCCGTGGCACCCCAGCTCCATCGCCACGGCGGCGTCGCTCGCCGTCCCCACGCCGGCGTCGACGATCACCGGAACGGTCGCCTGCTCGAGGATGAGCTCGAGGTTGTGCGGGTTGCGGATCCCCAGCCCGCTGCCGATGGGCGCCGCCAGAGGCATCACCGCTGCGCACCCGACGTCCTCGAGCTTCTTGCAGACGACCGGGTCGTCCGTGCAATACGGAAGGACGACGAACCCCTCTTTGACGAGCTGCTCCGCCGCCGATAGCGTCTGCCCGTTGTCCGGGTAGAGGGTCCTGGCGTCGCCGATGACCTCGAGCTTCACCATCGGCCCGGCTCCGGAGGACGACCCGAGGCCCAGCTCGCGCGCCAGGCGCAGGGTACGCACGGCGTCGTCCGCCGTGTAGCAGCCCGCGCTGTTGGGGAGCACCAGCCACTTCTTCCGCGCCAGGAGCGACATGAGAGAACCGCCCGAGCGGTCCCCGAGGTCGACCCTGCGCAGGGCCACGGTCACGATCTCCGCCCCCGAGGCGTCGATCGCGCGCTCGGTCTCGGCGACGTCCTTGTACTTGCCCGTCCCGACGATCAGTCGGCTCTCGAAGCTACGACCTGCGATGACGAGCGGGTCTCCTGCCATGACGGCGCCAGCATACTCTCGCCGGACGCGCCGTCGACCGGTACGCCCTTCCACCGGCGGTGCAGCCACAGCCACTGAGACGGATGAGCCCGTACGAAGCGGTCGAGCGCGCGCGCGGCAGCGACGGTCGCCTCCTCGATCCAGACGTGCGTCGGACGGGCCGGAGGCACGAGCACCGCGAGGACATGGAGCACGTGCCCTCCGGCGTCGTCCCGGCGGCTGGCGGCCACCACGAGCGGAGCTCCCCGCGCCGCGGCGAAGGTCGCCGGCGCGCGATCCGCGAGCGCCGGACGCCCGAGGAACTCGACCGCCGCCGCATGCCGCGGCGACGCCGGCGCCTGGTCGATCATCATGGCGACCGCCCCTCCCCGCCCGAGGACTGCGCGGGCGCGGGTCAGCGCGCCGCGAGCGTCCGCCAGGGAGATGCCCTGCGCGGCGCGCGCGCCTTGCCAGAAGCGGTCCAGGGACCGCACGCTCAGCCTCTTGGTGACCACGAGCAGCTCCGTCTCTCGAGCCATCGCGCACGCCGCCAGATCCCAGTTGCCCGTGTGCGACGCCGCGATGACGACGCCGCGGCCGCGCGCCTTCGCGGCGCGCCAGAGCTCCGCGGACGCCGGATCGATCGCCACGTGCCCGGTCGCGTCGCCGCGGCCCGAGGCGAGCCACAGGAGTTCGACCGCGGACGCACCGAGCGAGCGGTACATCGCCCGGGCTACCCGCGGAGCGCGCTCGACGCCTGCCGCGCGCATCGACGCCTCGACGTGCTGCCGCCGGATCCGCAGCACGCTGCCCGCGATCCAGCCGATGGCCGCGCCGAGCGGCCCCAGCGCCCCCCACGGCAGCGCCCCCACCAGCGCCGTCATCAGGCGCAGCAGCACCCTCATCGCCCGCCGACCTCTCAGCCGAAGCCGGCGCGACGCGCGACCTTGCCGACGCTCAGCTCGCCCTCGAGGGCCACGGCGTACACGTCGCTCCGGACCAGGGCGAAGAGCTCGCGCTTCGGGTTGCGCGCGAAGATGAGCTCTCCCTCCTGCTTCAGCGACTCGATCCGCGAGATGGTCATGCTCGCCCCGTCGTGGGCCACGTGGAGCGTCAGCGTGTTCCCGTCAGGCAGGGTGGCCCACCCGTCCTTGTCGGTCTTGGCGCCGGCCAGCCTGAAGATCGCGTCGAGGTGATCGCCCGTCATGGCTGGCAGCCATACCGCGAAGCGCGCCGCGCGTCGACACGCTGCTAAGCTCGGTGCCGAGCAGCACATGCCTCTAGACATCGTCGTCCTGCAGGACGTGCGCAAGCGCTTCGGGGACACCGAGGTGCTGAAGGGAATCGATCTGGTCTGCCGCAAGGGCGAGACGACGTGCATCGTCGGGGGCTCGGGGGCCGGCAAGACGACGCTCCTGCGCCTCATCGTGGGCCTCGAGAGGGCCACCAGCGGCCACATCTTCGTCGACGGCGAGGACATCGTGCCTATGCGCGAGCGCGACCTCAACCGCGTCAGGCAGAAGTTCGGCATGGTCTACCAGTACGCCGCGCTCCTCGATTCGATCAGCGTGCTCGACAACGTTGCCTTCCCTCTCGTCGAGCACACGAAGCTGTCGCCGGCCGAGCGCCGGGCGCGCGTCGTCGAGAAGCTCCGGGCCCTCGGCCTGGACGAGAGCGTGCTCGAGAAGTTCCCGGCGCAGCTCTCCGGAGGCATGCGCAAGCGCGTCGGGCTCGCGCGGGCCCTGATGCTCGACCCGCCCATCGTCATCTACGACGAGCCGACCAGCGGCCTGGACCCGCTGACCAGCCGCGCCGTGGACGAGCTCATCGACGAGACGAGGCGCGGCTTCGGGGTCACCAGCCTGGTCATCACCCACGACATCGCGAGCTGCTTCCGCATCGCCGAGCAGGCCGTCCTGCTCAACGCGGGTCAGATCGTGGCGCGCGGTCGGCCGGAGGAGCTGGCCCACGGCGACAACGCCGTCGCGCGCGAGTTCATCGAGAAGTCACTCGTGGACGTGGACGCGATCACGCGACAGAGACGAGCCTGACGGCCGTCACTTCCGGTCCTGGAGCAGATCCTGGGCTGGGGGGGCGCTCGGGGACGCCGGGAGGTGGATCGCGGCCCTCGGCGGCGCGGCGGCGGCGGGGACCGGGGACCGCGAGGGCTTCGAGGCTGCGGTCGAGGTCGGGGTCGAGGTCG
>PLYU01000286.1:12187-12335 GCA_003153495.1 Myxococcales bacterium | reverse complement strand
CGCCCGATGAGCGTCGACTTCCCGTCGTCGACCGAGCCTACCGCGACGAAGCGGAGCAGCTCCTTGTCCTGATACCGCCGGAGGTACGCCTCGATGTCGGTCCTGATGAGCTCCTTGTCCGAAGCCATCAGAAGTAGCCCTCGCGCTT
>PLYU01000286.1:0-12128 GCA_003153495.1 Myxococcales bacterium | reverse complement strand
CATGCGGTCGTCGTCGACCATGATCCACGTTCCGGCGCGCGAGACGACCGGCCGGGGCTTGGCCAGGTAAAGGGGGACGATGGGGATGTTCTCCGCCCAGACGTAGAGCCACACGTCGAGCTCCGTCCAGTTNNGCCAGATGTCCAGCTCGGTCCAGTCCGACAGGGGGAAGGCCCGGATGTGCTCGCCGGAGCGGTGGCGACCGTTGTAGAGGGACCACAGCTCGGGGCGCTGGTTCTTCGGGTCCCACTGGTGGAAGCGGTCGCGGAAGGAGTAGACGCGCTCCTTCGCGCGAGACCGCTCTTCGTCGCGCCGCGCGCCGCCGAACGCGCAGTCGAACTGGTACTTGGTGAGCGCCTGCTTCAGCGCCTCGGTCTTCATGACCGTCGTGTACTTGTTGCTGCCGTGGTCGAACGGGTTGATGTTCTGCGCCAGCCCCTCGGGGTTGGTGTAGACGATGAGCTCCGCGCCGACGTCGCGCGCGACGCGGTCGCGGTGCGCGATCATCTCGCGGAACTTCCACGTCGTGTCGATGTGGAGCAGCGGGAACGGCAGCGGGGCGGGCGCAAAGGCCTTCTGCGCCAACCGCAGCATGACCGAGCTGTCCTTGCCGATCGAGTACATCATCACCGGGTTCTCGAACTCGGAGACGGCCTCGCGCAGGATGTGGATGCTCTCCGCCTCCAGCGTCTGGAGGTGGCTGAGTCTCTTCTTTTCGAGGTCCACGCCCGTCACGTCCTACCGCCCCTGCCCCGCCTTCGCCAGGAAGCTGGTGCTCTTCGTCGATCCCTTCACGATCGCGTCGTCAACCTCGCTCGAAGCCTCACTTGACCATTTCGTTGAGGTCGGACGCGACCGCGAAGTGCCACATCAGCACGTAGAGCACGACCGGCCGGTCCGGCTGGCGCACGCCGAGGGCCTGCTTGGCCCTGGTGATCTCCGCCGGGACGACGAACCACATCCAGTACTGCCGGTACACCGGGACGAGCAGCGGCCACCACGCGAAGCTCTCGTCACGCGTGACCGACTTGATCTCGTTCGCCATCTGGATGGCCGTCACCGTCCACCAGCCGACGCCGAACATGGTGAGCAGGAGGCCGCCGAGCAGGGGAATCGTGCTCGCGAGCACGATCGAGAGCGCGACGCCGAGAATGACGCCGCCGAACACCAGGCCGCCCGGGACGAGCCACGTGGTCACCTCGTTGCGGCGGGTCGGACCGCCGCCCGGCGACGTGGGACGCGACGCGGCGTGGGCCATACCGGGCCCCTGCTGACCGGGGGGCGGCGCGAGGCCGGGCTGCGCCGGTGCGCCGTACGCCCCGTACGCGACCGGCTGCGCCACGCCGCTCGCAGAGGGCGCGCCGTACTGCGGGGACGGGGCGGCCGGCTGAGAGCCTCCGTAAGGAGGGAACCCCTGCGGCGGGGCGAAGGTGTCGGCGGCGACCGTTCCGCCGAGGGGGTTCACCCCCGCCTGCGGGACCGGGGGCGAGAATGCGCTCGGGGCCTCGGGGGCGGCCGCGAACGCGGGGGGCGCCGGCGTCCTCGGCGGAGACATGGCGCCGCCTGCGGCCGGCACGGCGACGGGGGACGGCGCGCCCATGCCCGGAAGGGCCATCGGCGCGACTCCGACCATCGTTCCCTTGAGACGGTTCGGGGGAGCCCCCTGCGGGGCGAACGCCGGGGACGGCGCGCCCTGTTGCGCCTGGGGAGGCGCCTGCGGAGGCGGCTGGGCCGGCGGCGGAGCGGCAGCCGGCGGCATGGCTGGCTGATTCATCATCAGCATCGTGCCCTTGAACTTCGGCGCCGCCGCGCCCTTCACGTGGAAGTTACACTTCGAGCACGTCTGGGCCGTTTCCGGGTTCTGCGTGCCACAGTTCGGACAGAACACTCAGCACCTCGCGTCGCAGCATAGCGGGTGCCGATCGGGACGCTCAAGGGATTTGCTCACCCGGAGCGCACGACGGCCCCGCCAGCGCTCTGCCCCGGGCCCGCTGGCCCTCCCGCCGCCCCCCTCGCGGCGGCTTGACACGCGGCGCGCATTCCCACTAGGTTCGCGCGGGTTTTTGCAGTTGTCGCGCGTTGTCGCGCACTGCCCTTCACGCTGCCCGCGCCGGCGCGGCGGCGACTTCGAGGACCGTCCCGCGATGACCTTCGCCCTGAGCCCCGAACGAGAGCGCAAGCTCCAGGAAATCCTCGGGCGGTATCCGACGAAGATGGCCGCGACGTTGCCGCTGCTGCACCTCTGTCAGGAGCAGGAAGGCCACGTCAGCGACCGCGTCATCGCCTACGTCTCCGAGCGGCTCGACGTGTCGGCCGCGCACGTCAAGGGCGTCGTCACCTTCTACACCCTCTACAACCAGCACCCGGTCGGCAAGCACCAGGTCTGGGTCTGCCGGACGCTGCCGTGCGCCCTTCGCGGCGCCTACGACGTGATCGGCCACTGCGAGAAGCGCCTCGGCATCAAGTGCGGCGAGACGACGGCCGACGGCAAGGTCACCCTGCGCACCGCCGAGTGTCTCGCGAGCTGCGGCACGGGCCCGATGATGCAGGTCGATCGCGAGTATCACGAGAACCTGACGCGCGAACGCGTCGATCAGATCCTCGGGAAGCTGCTCGAGAACCCGAAGGTGGGCTGACGGCATGCTCAAGCGCACGGACTACCTGACCCGCACCTACGGCAAGCCCGAAGGGTGGAAGCTCGCCGCGTACGAGCGCGACCTCGGCGGCTACCAGGTCGCGCGCCGCGTCCTCACGACGATGACGCGCGAGCAGACGGTCGACGAGGCGAAGAAGGCGAACCTCCGCGGCCGCGGCGGCGCCGGCTTCCCGATGGGCGTCAAGTGGAGCTTCATGCCGAAGACCGTCGGCGCGAAGCCCCACTACCTCGTCGTGAACGCGGACGAGGGCGAGCCGGGCACCCACAAGGACCGCACGCTCATGGAGCGCAACCCCCACGCGTGCGTCGAGGGGTGCATCATCGCCTGCTACGGCATCGGCGCGCACGTCGCCTACATCTACGTGCGCGACGAGCTGCATCTGTCGAAGGCGCGCCTCGAGGGGGCCATCCAGGAAGCGCGCGCCCAGGGGTACCTGGGCAAGACGCCGTTCGGGAAGGACTTCGCCGTCGAGGTCTACGTCCACTCGGGGGCCGGCGCGTACATCTGCGGCGAAGAGACGGCGATGCTCAACTCGATCGAAGGCCGACGCGGCGAGCCCCGGATGAAGCCGCCCTTCCCCGCCGTCGCCGGCGTCTTCGGGTGCCCGACGACGGTCAACAACCTCGAGTCGATCGCCGCCGCGCCGACCGCCTTCGGGATGGGCTGCGAGGCGTTCAGCAAGCTCTCGTCGCTCCATCACCTCAACGACGGCGGCGTCCGCCTCTACGGCGTCAACGGGCACGTCAAGAAGCCCTGCGTCGTCGAGCTCGCGGTCGGGCCGACACTGAACGAGCTAATCTTCGAGATCGCCGGGGGCGTGCAGGGGGACCGCAAGGTGCTCTGCGCCATCCCGGGCGGGTCGTCGACGCCGGTGCTCCGCCCCGAGGAGACGGTGAGCGCTCCCGATCCGAAGTCGCCGCTCCACCCGTACGACGGCAAGAGCGTCTTCGACGTACCCCTGGGCGTCGACACCATGCGCGGCGTCGGCACGATGCTGGGCACCTGCTGCGTCACCGTCATCGCCGAGGGGACCGACCCGGTCGCGTGCCTGCACAACCTGATGCACTTCTACCGCCACGAGTCGTGCGGGCAGTGCACGCCCTGCCGCGAGGGGAGCGCGTGGCTCGAGAGGGTCGTCGGCAAGATCATCGAGGGCCACGGCTCGATGGCGGACGTCGACAGCCTGCACGACGTCGCCAACGGCATCATGGGCAACACGATCTGCGCGTTCGGCGAGGGCACGGCGATGCCCGCGCTCGCGCTCATCCAGAAGTTTCGCAAGGAGCTCGAGGCGTACGTGCGCGGCGAGCGCTCGCTGGCAACCTCGAAGCTGACCGTGGAGCCCTGGCGCTGACATGAGCACGAGCCTCATCTACTTCTGGGCGTGCGCGGCGACGGCCGTGCTGGGCGGGCTCTCCGTCGTCGTGGCCAAGAACCCCATCCGCGGAGCCATGGGGCTGCTCATGCTCATCGTGAGCGTGGCGGGGCTCTTCCTGCCGCTTCACGCGCAGTTCCTCGCGGCGATCCAGCTCATCGTCTACGCGGGCGCGATCGTCGTGCTGTTCCTCTTCGTGATCATGCTGCTCGGCCCCAGCGCGTCGACGCCCGTCGACCGGCGCGGCACGTTCGTGCGCGCGGCGAGCGGGGGGCTCTTCGCGCTTGCCGGCGGCGCCTTCTGGGTGATCCTGGCGCGGGCGGTCGGCACGGGCGGCCCGGCGGCGCCCGACCCGAGCTTCGGCGGGATCGACGCGGTCGGCAGCGTCCTGTTCACCGACGCCCTCGTGCCGTTCGAGCTCTCGAGCGGGCTGCTGATGGTCGCCGTCGTCGGCGCGGTCGCCGTGGCGCGCGGGCGGCAGGGCAAGCGCTCGATGTCGGAGAGCGAGCTCGAGGTCGCGCGGACGTCGGTGCCCCTGCCCGACCCGGCCGACAAGGGCACGGGGGTCTTCAGCCACGAGATCGACGATCGCGACGCGGGAGGGCACGCTCGATGATCCCGCTCGAGTACTACGTCGCCCTCAGCGCTCTCCTCTTCGTCATCGGCGGGGTGGGCTTCCTGGTGCGCCGCAACGCTCTGGTCGCGCTGATGAGCATCGAGGTGATGCTCAACGCCGCCAACCTGGCGCTCGTGGCCTTCAACCGCTGGCGCTTCGAGCACGTCGACGCGCGGGCCTACGCCGGCCAGGACCACACCGGCCAGGTCTTCGCCTTCTTCGTCATCGCCGCCGAGGCCGCGGAGGTCGCCGTAGGCCTGGCGATCGTCCTCTCGCTGTACCGCCTGCGCCGCACCGTCCGGACGGATGAGGCGGACCTCCTCAAGAACTAGCCCCGACAACCGAGCCGCCGAGACTGCCCCCCCATGCCGTCGCTCTTCCCCGTCAACGACTACGCCCTCATCGCCGTCATCCTCGGGATGCCGCTGCTCGGCGCCTTCGTGAACGGCGTCTGGGGCAAGCGGCTGGGGGAGCCCGCCGTGAAGCTGATGGCGCTGGCCGCGATCGGCACCAGCTTCCTCGCGTCGGTGGTCACCTTCTTCGCCCTCAAGGGCACCGTCGCCGCGGACGGCGAAGCGAAGCTGGTCTGGAGCGCGTGGGAGTGGATGCACACCACCGGCGGCAAGAACGGGGTCTCGGTCCCGATCGACGTACGCTTCTCGATCGACCAGCTGAGCGGCGTGATGATGCTCATCATCACCGGCGTCGGCTTCCTCATCCACGTGTACGCCACGTCGTACATGGCGAAGGACGAGGGGTACGCGAGGTTCTTCGCGTACATGAACCTGTTCGTCTTCTCGATGCTCGTCCTCGTCCTGGCCGACAGCTTGCCGCTGCTCTTCGTGGGATGGGAGGGGGTGGGGCTGTGCTCCTACCTGCTCATCGGCTTCTGGTACCAGACGAGCGCCAACGCCGAGGCGGGCAAGAAGGCGTTCATCGCCAACCGGATCGGCGACTTCGGCCTCCTGTGCGCGATGTTCCTGCTCGTCCGCTACACCGGCGCACTCGACTGGCACGGCATCTCGAACGGCGCGGCGAGCCTGCTCAACCCGGGCGAGGGCGCGCGCGTCCACGTGTGGCCGCTCGGCGGCGGGCAGTACACCGGCCTCTTGCACTTTCTCCAGCCGAAGTCGCCCGTCACGATCAGCGCGGCGACCGCGGTCACGCTGGCGCTGCTCCTCGGGTGCACCGGCAAGAGCGCGCAGATCCCCCTGTACGTCTGGCTGCCGGACGCGATGGCCGGCCCCACGCCCGTCTCGGCGCTCATCCACGCGGCGACGATGGTCACCGCCGGCGTCTACCTCATCTGCCGCCTGTCGTTCGTCTTCGTCCTCTCGCCGTTCACCATGATGGTCATCGCCGTCGTCGGCGCGGCCACGGCGCTGCTGGCCGCCACGATCGCGGCCGTGCAGAACGACATCAAGAAGGTCCTCGCCTACTCCACCGTCAGCCAGCTCGGGTTCATGTTCCTGGGCGTGGGCGTCGGCGCGTTCACCGCCGGGTTCTTCCACGTCTTCACGCACGCCTTCTTCAAGGCCTGCCTGTTCCTCGGAGCGGGGTCGGTCATCCACGCGATGCACGCCCGCATCCACGACGGCAACGCCTCGCAGGACGTCCGCAACATGGGCGGCCTGCGCAAGTGGATGCCGCTGACGCACTGGACGTTCGCCGCGGCGACGCTCGCCATCATCGGCCTGCCCTTCACCAGCGGCTTCTTCTCGAAGGACGAGATCCTGTACCGGGCCTACGTCGACCACACGGTCAACCCGATGCCCGGGCTCGCCTCGCGCCCGCACGGAGGCGTGTTCGAGCCGCCGCAGTGGCTCGGCCCGGTTCTCTACTGGGTCGCCTGGACGGCGGCGACGCTCACCGCCTTCTACATGGTACGGCTCTACCTCCTGACGTTCTGGGGGGAGTTCAAGGGCTGGGTCGTCGGCCGCCCCTCGATGCTCGGATGGCCCGCCCACCACGGCGGCGCGAAGGGCGAGCACCACGAGGAGGACCTCTCGCAGCCCGGCTACGCGCCGCACGAGTCGCCGTGGCAGATGACCGTGCCGCTCATCGTGCTGGCGACGTTCTCGCTGGGCGCTGGGGTGCTCAACCCGGGCTTCGGGATCGAGCGGCAGCCGATGGAGCACTGGCTCGAGCCGGTCTTCCACGCGGCATCCGAGAAGGCCGTCCTGTTCGGCCACGGGAACGACGCGGTTTGGGCCGCCGACATGATGTGGAAGCTCGCGGCCATCAGCTTCCTCGCGTTCGCCATCGGAACGGCGATCGCCTGGTGGATGTACATCCCGAGCCGCGGCGAGCCGGCGCGGCGCATGGCCGAGGCCTCCCCGGGCCTGTATCGCCTGGTCCTCGACAAGTGGCGGATCGACGAGCTGTACGAGGCCACGGTGCTCGCCGCGGTCGACTCGCTGGCCGAGACCAGCGCGTGGGTCGACCAGGCGATCGTCGACGGGCTCTTCGCCCGCCTCACCACGCTCCTGGTCGGCATCTCGGGGACGCTCCTGCGCGCCTTTCAGAACGGCGTGGTGCACGTCTACGCGGCGTTCATGGTGGCCGGGCTCGCGGCGATCGGGTGGTTTTTCACCGTGCCGCACCCCGCCGCCACGGTGGTCGACGCCGGGAACGACGACTACGTCGTGACCGCCGCCCCTGGCATCGGCTACGCGTACCGCTGGGACGCCGACGGCGACGGTCGCTGGGACCACGAGGGCTTCGAGCAAGGCGACACGACGCTGAAGCTCCACGTCGAGCCGGGCAAGACGATGCTCGTCCGCCTCGAGGTGCAGAACGCGTTCGGCCTGGTGCGGGCGAAGAAGATCCACGTCGTCGCGCGACCGCAGGCGCCCATCTCGTCGCTCTGAGGCAAGGTCATGGAAAGCCCCGAGACCCCCGTTTTCAGCCATGAGGACCGCGCGTCGTGGCAGGCGCGCCTCGCGGTCATCGCCGTGGTCGCCGCGCTCGCCGCGCTCGCCGCGCGGATGTCGCACGAGGCGGTCCCCGTGCTCGGCGCGGTCCTGATCGCGGCGCTCGTCCCCCGGCAGCACGGCTGGACCGTCCGCGTGCCGCTGGCCGCGATGGCGGGCCTGCTGGCGCTCTTCGTCGTCCGGATGTGGCCGGACGTCGCGGAGGTCGCCGACGCGACCGCGACGTCCCCGGAGGGCGGCCACATCCTGTCGTGGATGATCGCCCTGCCGATCCTCGGCGCCCTCGCCGTGCTCGTCCTGCCCCGCCAGGCCGAAGGCGCGCAGCGGGGGCTCACCCTCGTCGTGATGCTGACGACGCTCGGCATGTCGCTGAAGCTGCTGAGCGTCTCGATGGGCCGGGGCTTTCACTTCGACGAGAACGTCGCGTGGATCCCCCGCTTCGGCATCCACTACCACGTCGCGGTCGACGGGATCTCGCTCTGGCTGCTGATCCTCACGACCGTGATCACTCCGATCGCCACGTACGCCTCGTTCGGGTCGATCCACGCGCGCATCAAGGAGTGGTGCTTCTCGCTCCTCGTGCTCCAGTGCGGGATGCTCGGCTCGTTCGTCGCGATGGACCTCTTCCTCTTCTACGTCTTCTGGGAGCTGATGCTCATCCCGATGTACGTGATGATCGGGGTCTGGGGCGGGAGCAGCCGGATCAAGAGCGCGATCAAGTTCTTCCTCTACACGATGTTCGGCTCGGTCCTGATGCTGGGCGCCATCCTCTATCTCGCGTACGACTACGCGCGGGTGAGCGGCGGCCCGCCGAGCTTCGACTACTTCGAGCTGCAGCGGGTGCTGCTCCCGCTGCACGTCCAGGGGTGGCTCTGGGCCGGGTTCACGCTCGCGTTCGTCATCAAGGTGCCCATGTTCCCGCTGCACACGTGGCTGCCGGACGCCCACACCGAGGCACCCACCGCCGGCTCGGTGATCCTGGCCGCCGTGATGCTCAAGATGGGGACGTACGGGTACCTGCGCTTCTCGATGGGGCTCTTCCCGGAGATGAGCGCCGCCTGGGCGCCCAACCTCGCCGGCGTCGCCGTCCTGGGCGGGATCATCTACGGCGCGCTCTGCGCCTGGAAGCAGGACGACGCCAAGCGCCTGATCGCCTACTCGTCGGTCGCCCACCTCGGGTACGTCATGCTCGGCCTGTTCGCGCTCACGGCGGCGTCGATCGAGGGCAGCGTCATCCAGATGGTCAACCACGGCGTCTCGACGGGGATGCTCTTCCTCCTCTTCGGCGTCATCTACGACCGCCGCCACACCCGGCAGCTGAACGACTTCGGCGGCCTCGCCAGGCCGATGCCCGTGTACGCCGCGCTCTTCGTCGTGGCGACCCTCGCCAGCATCGGGGTCCCGGGGACGAACGGCTTCGTCGGCGAGTTCATGATCATCACCGGCACGTTCGCCTCGAACATGCTCGGCCACTTCAACGGCGTGCAGGCCACGGGCGCCGCGATCGGTGTCATCCTGGGCGCCATCTACATGCTCATGGTCGTGCAGAAGATGTTCTTCGGGCCGGTGTCCGAGAAGAACGCGAAGCAGCACGACCTGACCGCCCGGGAGCTGCTCAGCGTGGCGCCGCTCGCGATGCTGATCTTCATCATCGGGCTCTTCCCCAACGTCTTTCTGTCCCAGATCAAGGGCGCAGCGGCCCGCGTGAAGGACGACTTCGACTCGCGGATCGAGAACAACCCGCCGCCGATGTTCTACGAAGGGCCCACCAAGCTCATGCCGCGTCGCCCCGAGGCGCCGCAGCCGGCCACCGCGGCCGCCGCTCCGCACTGAGGACGCCCCATGTCGATCGCTCTCGCTCTCTCTCCGCTCCTGGCTGTCGGCCTCGGCGCCCTGCTGCTCATGCTGGTGGAGGCCATCGGGACGAAGGCCGGGCCCGTGCCCGGCACGTTCAGGGACGTCCGGGGCCTCGCTGTGGGCGCGGCGTCCACCCTCTTCGCCGGCGGGGCGTTCGCCGGCTGCGTGTGGATGTACGGGGTGGAGCGGATCCCGGGCGCGGCGTCGCTCGCCCCGTGGCTCATCCTCGATCCGTTCACCCTCTTCTTCGACGTGCTCCTGTGCCTCGGCGGCGCCATCGCCGCGCTGCTCGCCGGCGGGTACATGCCCGAACACGGCCTGGAGCGCGGCGAGTTCTACGCGCTGATCCTGTTCACCACGTTCGGCGCGATGGTCCTCGCGGCGGCGGGCGACGCGCTGACCCTGTTCCTGGGCCTCGAGACGATGAGCATCGGCGCCTACGCGATGACCGCGTTCCGGCGCGCGAGCGCGCGCTCGGCCGAGGGGGCGCTGAAGTACTTCTTGCTCGGCTCGTTCGCGGCCGCGATCCTCCTCTACGGCTTCGCGCTCCTCTACGGGGCGACCGGCCACACCGACCTCGCGGGCATCGGCTCGGCGGCGCGCCAGGCGGCCGGCCGCAGCCCGCTGTTCATCCTGGGCGCCGCGTTCGTCCTGGTGGGCATCGTCTTCAAGGTGAGCGCGGTGCCCTTCCACGCGTGGACGCCGGACGCCTACGAGGGCGCGCCGACGCCGGCGACCGCCTACATGGCCGTCGCGGTGAAGGCCGGCGCTTTCGCGATGCTCCTGCGCGTGCTCACCCTGTCGCTGGGCTCGCCGGCCTGGACGTCGTGGGCGAGCGGCTGGCCTCCGGTCATGGCCACGCTCGCGCTGCTCACGATGACGTACGCGAACCTGGTCGCCGGGAGGCAGGAGTCGGTCAAGCGCATGCTGGCCTACTCGAGCATCGCGCACGCCGGTTACGTGCTCGTCGGCGTGACGGCGATGATGCGCGACCCGAAGCAGGCCGTCGCCGGAGTCCTCTATTACCTGGTGGCGTACGGCGTATCGACCGGCGGCGCCTTCGGTGCGCTCATCCTCTGCGGGAGCCGGGGCCGCGAGGCCGTCAGCTACGAGGACATCGCGGGCCTCGGGAAGCGCAACCCTGCCGTCGCCCTGGCGTTCTCGCTGTTCCTCGTTTCGCTGGCGGGCATCCCGCCGATGGCGGGCTTCTTCGGCAAGTGGCTCGTATTCAGGGCGGCCATCGACGCCGGACTCTACAAGCTCACGGCGCTCGCCTTCCTCAACAGCGTCGTCGGCGCGTACTACTACCTGCGAGTGCTCGTCTACATGTACATGCGCGAGCCGGCCGCGGGCGCGGTGACGGCCGCCCCGATGCGCTCGGGCTTCGTCGTCACGGCGCTCGTCGTGAGCGCGGTCCTCGTCCTCGCGCTCGGCCTGACCCCGACGAGCTACATCGACGCCGCGATGAGCGCCGCCGGCGTCGGAGCGAGCGGCTGACGCCGGACACCGGGTCGGCCGCGCGCGCAGTTTGCATGCACTCTCGACCGATGCGCCTTTCCCCCGCCCTCTCCGTCACCCTCGTTGGCGCCGCCGCCACCTTCGTCGGCTGTAGCCGCAGCAACGCCGGCGCGGAGCCGGCGCCGCAGGCGTCGACCCCGCCCCCGCCCGCGGCGCCCGCACCGACCACCCCGCCGAACGCCCTGCCCATGCCGAGCGCCAGCGTCGACGCCGTCGTGAACCCGGCGAACCTGCCGCCGTACGACGGGCCGACCGGGAGCGTCGAGGGCACCGTGTTCGTCAAGGGCGCCGAATCGCCGGACGTGCCGGACCTCGACTTTCACGCGTGCCCCGCCGCGCTCGACACCTACAGAAAGCTCTTTCGCGCCGGTCCGCCGCGCGAGGACGGGCAGCGGCCGCTGGCGGACGCGGTCGTCGTGGTCACGGGCTACTCGGGCTACTACGTGCCTGAGAAGGCCCCGTCGCAGCTCGTGGTGATCAGCGCGACCTGCGCCTATCTGCAGCGCACCCTCGCCCTCACCTTCGGGCAGCGGCTCGACGTCCTGAACGACTCGAAGCTCTCCTTCGCGCCCTACCTCCAGGGCAGCGGCGACGTGACGGTCATGATTGCGCCGCCCGAGCGCCACGGCGAGGCCGTCAAGATCTACCCCACCCGAGCGGCTTACTTCGGCCTGCGCGACCGGCTGCAGACGTTCGTCCACGGCGACGTGCTCGTCCTGCGGCACCCGCTGCACGCGGTGACCGACCTCCAGGGTCACTTCCGGATCGACGGCGTCCCGGTCGGCAAGCTGAGCGTCGGCGCGAAGCTCGTCCCGATCCAGGCCGAGGCGACGAAGGACGTCGTGGTGCGAGCCAACGTCGTCGAGAACGTGGACCTCGTCCTGACGTACGCGCCGAAGCCCCCGGTCCCGGCCGCCCGCAACGCGAAGCGGCCGCAGATCTGGTAGCTCACCGGACGTTCGAGCTCGGCTCGGTGCCCAGCGCGGTGAGCGCGGCCCTTGCCCTCCGGACGGACTCGGGGTCGCCGAGCTTCTGCGCCAGTCGCAGGGCGATCGCGGCGAGCAGCGGGTCGGCGGGGTTCTGCGCGAGCAGGGCGCGCGGCGCCGAGGGATCGACGCGCGCACCGGCGCCCAGCGCCGCCAGGGCGGCCGCGGCGGCGACGATGGAGTCGC
>PLYU01000078.1 GCA_003153495.1 Myxococcales bacterium | reverse complement strand
ACCTCGACGGCGTCGCGGCCGCCGACCACGCGCAGGCGCGGGTCGGGCCCGCGTCCGACGGGGGCGTCCCAGGTCCCGCGGTCGGTCGCCGGGGGACGCGCGGCGATCGCGACGTAGCGCCGCTCGTAGGTGCCGCGCACGCGGGCTGCGGAGAGCCGCTCGGCGGCCGCCTTCGTGAGAGCGAGCACGACGACGCCGCTCACGTCGCGGTCGAGCCGCGACGTCGGGTGCACTCGCGCGGCATCGACGCCCAGGAGCTTCGCTACGAGGGCCACGAGCGAGTGAGCCGCGCCGCCGTGGTCGGGGATGGTCGGCACGCCCGCGGGCTTGTCGACGGCGACCATGTCGTCGGTCCGCGCGAGCACGCGAGGGCCCGACGGCGACGCGGCGCGCGGCGGAGCGATCTCGACGGCTTCCCCTTCGCGCACCGGCTCGGCGTCCCGGCGAACGCGGCGCCGTCCCACGAACACGCGCCCCTCGGGGACCGCGCTCGCGTCCGCGCCGGCGAGCGCGAGGATGTCGCGCACAGTCGCCCCGTCGCCCGTCCGGACGATCCAGCGCGTCGTCGGCGGCCGCGACGCCACGCCGCTACGCCCTCACCCGCTCCACGGTGCCGCGGTCGCCGTCGACCCGGAGCACGTCGCCGGTGCGGATCGCGCGCGTCGCCCCCACGACGTTGACGACGCTCGGCACCCCGAACTCGCGCGCGACCACCGCCGCGTGGGAGAGCGACCCGCCGAGCTCCGTCACGACGCCGGCCGCCACGAGGAAGAGCGGGGTCCAGCCCACGTCCGTCGTGTGCACGACCAGGATCTCGCCGGGCTGGAGCGCGCCCATCCCGTCCTCGCGGACCAGCACCCGCGCCCGCCCCTCGACGACCCCGGGGCTCGCGGCGAGACCGCGCATCACGTCTCCCCCCGTCGGCGGCAGGACGACCGGCGGCGGAGAGCCGACGAACGTGGCGGGGGGATCCGGCCGGGCCTGATCGCGCGCGAGCTCGGCCCGGCGCGCGCGGACCAGCGCGGCCACCTCGGCGCGCGGGGCGCGCAGCCCGGTGACGACCTCGTCGATGGTCAGGAAGAAGACGCTGCGGACGCTCGCCAGAGGCGACCCCGACGCGACCAGCGCCTGCCAGTCGGCCTCGAGCTCCCGGTCGCGCCGGAGCAGTCGCCGGTCGGCGTCGAGCGCGGCCTCGCGGAGCATGCCCAGCACGCGCGTGACCCACGCGCGCATTCGCTCGCGCAGGCGGGCGGCCCGCTGGGCGCGCGCCACGAGGTGGCGCACGACGGTCTGCTCGAGCACGTTGAGCATCGGGACGAGGTTGGCCATCTCGGCGTCGGCCTGCGCCTTGGCGCGCGCGAGCGTGCCGTCGGCCCGCTGCGCGTCGGTCCGGAGCGCGGCGCGGAGCATGCGGAGCACCGGGCGCGGGTCTTCCTTCCAGCGCGGCGTGGACAGCTCCGCCTCGCGGACGGCGCGGTCTCCGTAGAGCTCGAGGAAGCTCTGCAGCGCCCTGCGCGTCGGGCCCTCCGGGATGGCGTCCAGACCCGTGGTGGCCTCGTTGTCGATCGCCGCGCGCGCCTCGGGCTCGCGGCGCGCGAGGGTCGCGACCCGCATGACGCCTATGCCGGGGCGCGCGCTCTCGAGATCGCGGATGCCGCTGGTGAGCGACTGCGCGAGGCGGTCGGCGTCGATCGGCGTCGTGCGCTCGAGGACCATCTTGAGGGCGAGGTGCGAGCCGAGGGTGCCCGCCGCGCACGTGAGCATCACCATGCCGGTCCGCTCGAGGAGGGCCTGGATGTCGCGCAGGCGCCGCGCGACGCCCTCGTCCGGAAGGATCGCGAGGTCGAGCGCGCTCTGGGCGCGCCACTGCTTGTCGGCGTAAAGCTCGAAGGCCTGGACGTCCTCGTCGAGCCTGAGCTGCTCGCGCAGGAGGCGCGACGCGGTCAGCGGCAGGCGCGCGTAGAACCCGCGCCGGCTCACGTCGGCGACCTGGCTCGACAGCTCGTCGCCGCCCCAGCCGCCGCCGAGCTCCACCAGAGTCCTCGGGTCGAGGAAGGGGACCTGCGCCGCGATGCGCATGAACTGCGAGAGGTTCAGGTAGAACCGGCCGTACACGTTGCCGACCAGGCGCGCGTGCCTGGGGACCCGGCAGCCGAGCGCGGCGAAGGCGCTGCGGAACCCCGCCTCGCTGAACGCGCCGGCCACCGACCAGGTGAAGGGCGTCGCCACGCCTGGCAGCGCCTCGCCGACGTTGACGTTGCTCCACACCGTGTCGGCGTCGCCCCCGTCGGGGAACCCGCGCCCGGTGGCGGGCCGCGCCTGGACGATCCACGTGCGCTGCGCGTCGCAGGCGAACTCGACATCCCACGCGACCGGCTCGAGCTTCTCGAGGCGGGCGGCGACCTCGGAGAGCTGGACGATCTGCTCGCGTCCGAGCGCGGGGCGGTCGGGCTCCTCGACGTCGATCTCCTCGATGCGCCCTGCGCGCACGACCATCGCCCGGGTCTTGTGAGCGATGATGGAGTCGACGAGCCGCCCGCGCGCGTCGATGCGCAGGACGTCGGGCGTCGTCACGCCGTCGACGACCGGAGCCCCGAGGCCCAGGCCCACGTTGACGATCCGCTCGTCGCCTGCGGCCGCGCCGCGCGCGCGCGCGTCCGGTGCGCGCGTGAACATCACGCCGGCCGCCCGCGCCTCGATCATGCGCTGCACGACCAGCGCCATGCCGAAGTCGCGCACGCCGTGCGCCGCGAGGTAGGCGAGCGCGCGTCCGCTCGCGATCGACGCCCACACCTGCCGCACGGCAGCGGCCAGCGCCTCGCGGCCGCGCACCCCGAGCACCGTCTCCGCCAGGCCCGCCATCGACACGAGCGCCCCGTCCTCGCACGTCGCGCTCGAGCGCACGGCGAGACCCCNNCGCGCCGCCGACGTCGCTCCAGAAGGCCGCGAGCTCCTCTTCGAGCCCTCTCGGGAGCGGCGCCGTCAGGATGTGCTGCCGGGCCTCCGCGGCCCGGACGTAGCCCGAGCGCCCCGTGGCGGCGCGCAGCAGCGCTCGCGGCTCGCACCCCGACGGCAGCTCGCGGATGGCCTGGGCGAAGGCCTCGACGGGCAGGACCACGCCGCCGGGGACGTCGAAGCCGTGGCGGACCAGCCAGGCGAGCCGCGCCGCCTTGC
>PLYU01000345.1 GCA_003153495.1 Myxococcales bacterium | reverse complement strand
CGAGCTGCACGAACCCTGGGGCTCGGCACGCGGTCCAAAGGGTTCGTCTGGTTTTTTTCTTTCCTCTCGTGGTACTCGGCCGTGAAGAAGAAGGACGAGCCGCTCATTCTTCTGCTCGACGAGCCAGGTCTGTCACTTCACGGCCGGGCGCAGGAGGATCTCCTTCGCTATTTCGAAAAGGAGATTGCCTCGAACCCGAAGCACCAGCTCATCTACACAACGCACTCTCCCTTCATGGTCGATTCTCTTCACTTCGATCAGGTGCGGATCGTTCAGGACAAAGGTATCGACGCCGATGGGGACATCCCCCGCGAAGAAGATGGCACGAAGGTGTTCACTGACGTCCTTGAGGCTGGGTCTGATACACTCTTTCCCCTCCAGGGAGCCCTTGGGTACGAGATCTACCAGACCCTCTTCATAGGCCCGAACAGCCTCGTGGTCGAAGGCGTGTCGGACCTCCTCTACATCCAGACCGTCTCGGGCATTCTTCAGGCTCTTCGGCGGGAAGGACTCGACTCAAGATGGACGATCACGCCCGTCGGCGGGTCGGATCGGGTGCCCACCTTCGTCGCCTTGATCGGATCGCAGAAGAAGATGAACGTGGCGGTCCTTGTCGACTTCCAGAAAGGCGACAAGCAGACGATCGAGAACCTTTACAAGAAGAAGCTCCTGAAGAAGAGCCACGTCCTGACCTTCGCCGACTTCACCGGGAAGACGGAGGCCGACATCGAAGACATGTTCGACGAGAGCTTCTACATCCAACTCGTGAATGACGAGTTCTCAGGCTCGCTCGCCGCGAAGTTGAAGCTCAAGGACTTCAAGAGCCAGGCTCCGAGGATTCTCGTTCGACTGGACGAATACTTCGCCGCGAGTCCCCTTGCGGGCGGCGCGAAGTTCAACCACTACCGGCCGGCTAGGTTCTTCGCGGAGAAGGTCTCGACGCTCTCGATCCCCGACGCGACTCTCGAGCGGTTCGAGCAGGCGTTCAAGGCGGTCAACGCTCTTCTCAAGTGACCAGCAACGGACACAATGTCATGCGCGCGTTCTACGTGAGCTGTTTCCACGACAACGACCCCGCGGAGGGCTCCTTGAACCGAGCGCTTGCGGGGTGGCCGGGGGTGGGGAGAGTGCTGGTTCAGGAGCGGGCCACAGATGGAGAGGATCTTCGGACGAAACTTATGACCGGCCTCACGCCACGAGACCGCATCGACGCCTTGATCGTCGGGGGTCACGGGCATGCGTCGCTCAGTGGCCTCTGGGTTCGTGACGATCCGGTACGCTGGCACGACCTTGCTTTTCTTCTCCGCGAACAGGTCCGGTACACCTGCACGTTCATCTTCTACTCGTGCAACGGCGGCTACCCCGGGATCATGCATGCGCTCGGCCGAGCGGATGGAATTGACTTCGCCTTCGGACCACGAGTGTCTGCGTATGCAGGGGCTCTAGCTCACGCGACGATGTCTGTGCTCACATGGAAGGAGGCCGGCGGCGTGGATGCCGCCGGGGCACGTGCTCTTGTCGATCAAGAGAATGCTTGGGGCGCCGCAACCTATCCTGCGCCTGCGAACGAGCCGCACGACCGGTTCTTCCGCGTCATGTGGGGTGAAGGGCCGAATGCCCGCCATCCGGACGAGCCCAACGGGCAGGTGCCCTACGGTCCACTGATCCCGCTCCGCGGATGGGGGCTCGATTAGTCGCGCCCTGGGCAGCTATGCCGCCTCCAGGTCCCTGAGCAGGGAGACGTCGCCTCGGCTCGCGGACGTGCTCTTCCCACCCGTCGACGCGTTCATCGCGACCAAAGCCGGAGCCGCTCTGATCAAGAAGCGGCGACGTGACGCCTTCGACATCTTCGTTTCCTTGTTGGACGAGGGGCCGGGAGTTGTTGGTCGCCGTTGGAAGGGATGGCAGGACGGTGAGGGGATGTTGAACGAACCGCTTCGCGGCCGATGGTGAGGTCGGCGCTGCCGGTGCGCTCGTAGGCGGCGGGGGCGGCTGCCGGTCTCCTGGCTGTCCGTGGCGCCCGCGGTGGGCGTCGCCGACAAGGAGATCGACGATGGGAAAGATCCGTGAGCAGGTTGCCCACGGCAGTCACCGGGTCGGACTTGCCGGCGACCAGGACCTTCACGACGCTCCAGGCATTTTCCTCGCTAGCGAAGGTGACCCGCTCGAGCACGCCCTCGATGGACGTGGCGGCGGACGCCCGGCTGACGGTGAGGACGGGGGCGCGAACCATCGGGGAGCCTGAGGATTTCGTCGACAGGTCGTGGTAGCGGAGGGGAGGACATTCCAGAGGTTGCCAGGCTACGGCAGATGTCGCGGTTCTTGAATCTGTAACTGCGGAGCGTCGCTGCGCGAGGAGCCGCAGCAAGCCGACGGCCGCGAGTGCAGCCCCTTCGGGCCGGAGGTCTTCCTCCTCAGGAGGACGTACCCGGGGCATGTCGATCCGCGTCCTCAAGCCGGTCAGCAAGGCGTCCCTGCGCGTCCTTGGCGAGCTTACCGCCGACCTGAACATCGGAGACTCCCGCAAGGTCGATCGCGTTACCGACATGAGCGGCACGACCGCGCCGCTGTCGTCCAGCGCTCGCTCGTGCATCGCCTTGAGCAGTGGGACGTCCGCATGCCGTACACCTCAGGGTGGACCATTCGCAATCTGCTGAAGCCCGGCAAGCCGATTGCGCTTGCTCGGGCTGTCCCACTCGCGGTCAGAGAACACCGTCGGGGCGTAGGCAGCCGTCTGGTACGGCCCAGACCATATGTCGAGCAGCTGACGGTCTGGGTAGCCGCTCTCAGCCATGCGCCATCCCTGAACATCGCGCAGGGTGAACGGCGACACCGCCCCCGCGTCGCGGAGCACCTTGCCGAAGGCGAGCAGCCGTAGCTCTCGCGCGGCAACATCGACCATGTCGTTCTGCTGGAGCAGAGCGACGGGGCGGTCGCCGGCATCGTAGAGGCGCGCAACGACGACGTAACGACCAGCGACGTGAACCTCGACGCCCACGTAAAGGGCGAGCGAACCGTCTTCTACTGCCTCCCGCACCGTCCCCGTGAATCGCGCAGGCGGCACGCCCGCGTAGATGAACGGAAACGACGCCTCGCCCTGCTCCCCGTTTACGCGAACGCTGACCGTCAAGCGCAGGTCGCCCGCATACCCCGATAGACTTGCGACGGGGGGAAGAACGGCTGCGGTTAGCACTCCGTCGTTCGCCGTCACGTCGGGGGCAACCCCGTCGTCCCGGAAGGTAACGCCGGAGATGGGGGCCGACAGAACGGCCGGTGTTCCTTCGAGCCGAGCCAAGCCGGCCTGAGCCACCACCACTGTCGCCGGGGCACCACCAACGGAGGCGGCCAGAGTGACCACCGCCGCTTCACCCGGCACCAAGTACAACCGGTCCTGCTCCTGCCGCAGTGTAGCCTTGCCCCCTCGATTCGGGTCGAGCGGACGCACCGTCGCGAGAAGCGAGTGAGGGCGCAGTTGGTCTGGTTGCTCGCCGATGGGGCGCGACGTCGGCGGATAGCGCGCCCACTGCTTGTACGCGGCCAGCGCCTGCTGGGCGGGTGAGCCGCCTCCCGAGCCACCGGCTCCCGCGACTGTCGGGGTCCCCGCGCCCCGGGAGGGGGGGATAGCAGAAGCCGGGGGCCCTCCAGGGCGCCACGTCGACTGCGCCGGCGGCCCGGAGCCGGGAAGTTGCGCCGTCGCCGTAGGAAACGCACCTGGCGAGCGGTCTGCAATTGACCGCGCACCGTTATCCTTCGCACCGTCCGCCGGCCGACGCCCTCGAGCTTCGAGGAAGAACACGGTGCCGATCAACAGGGCAAGAATGCACGCCCCGGCAACGACCTTGTTGTTAGGCATGGACTGGCCACCAAGAGTCCGCTGCTGGAGTCTCGCGCACGCGCTTCACTGACCCCGACTCGACGGTCACTTTGCGTATGTGGCGACGAACGGAAACATCTGGGAGCATATGCCTTCATTCGAGTCACTTATGTAGTGGGAGTACGATCCTGCCGCATCCAAGAACTGAACGGTGTGGAGCGCCCACAGCCATGAGGCGGTTCCGGTGGACAAGACATTACCGCTACACGTGGTATCGCTCGCGTTACACCAAGACGCCTGAGCGTTGTACGCCGTATTGTTTACGCCTCCGGCAGAATGATATGCGACGGCAGTGTCGTCGGCTCCCGGAAGCAGCGCGCTACCAAAATCATACGCAGGGTTGTCCGCCCACCCATCGCCGGCAAACATGTAATGCGTGACCCCAGCAGTATTGTCGTGATTGAAAAAAACAGGGTCGCGCATTACCGATGTCTTCAGGTCCTCATCCAAAGGAAGCCCGATGCCGAGGTACCGTCCGGCGTTTGCAATCTCGCTCCCGCCTTCAGCGGAGCCTGCCGCCGAAATCCAATAGATATTCCAAGAATCAACGCCTCCCGTGGTTCCGTAAAGGGCCAGTGCGTAGCCGATCTGTGCACACCCAGCGCTATGGCATGCGACGTAACACCAATTGTTCCCGGTGCAGTAAGTGTCCAGCGCGGCTCGCACGATGGCGTTCGTGTTCGCAATGCGGTCCTTGCCGCCCCAGTTCACTGGCGTGGCATTGACACCGGGGCGAGCCTTTATCCAGTAATCCCACGCACCGGGAGCCGGAGAGGGGCCACTGTCCCGACCATGAATGTAGAGAGTGCTTCGGGCTCCCGGGGCGTTGCAGACTGGGACGCTAGGGACGCCCGTCGAGCCAATGAAGGGGGCGCATGCTGCTGAGAGCCCCTCTTGAGCCGGTCCGCATTGACTGTTGGCCGTGCAGCGGCAGTACTCGCCGGCACACAGGCCTGCGGGAAGGCAAGCCCAGGTCGCGCCGATGCCGATCTGCCCGCAGAGCCCTTCCTGCGCCGGACCGCAGCATGGCGCCGACGACGGACACTGCGCGCTGTCGGTACATCCTTGCGCGCACGCCTGGTTGCCCCGCCCGTCGTCCACGCACACGGCCCCTTCCGCACAGCAAGTACCCGCGCACGGATTCGTGCACGGCCCACCGTCTACAGCGGCGTCTTGCCCGACGCTGCCGTCACTCCACGAGGTGCCCGCATCGGAGGACTGCGCATCTACCTGAGGCGCGATCCCGTCATCAGCGTCCCCGCCAGCGTCCGGCCCAGAGCTTCCACTATCTGTCGGGGCAGTTGCATTGCTCGCGCCAGATCCGTCCGCACCGCCCCCGTCCTTTTGAGAGGCGCCGGTGGGCACCCCAGCGGTTGTGCCGGTCGCGTCAGTCGACGTGCCGGACCCGCAAGCGGTGCCGGCAATCGCTGCGGCCAACGCGAGGAAACGCGTACGATTGACCGTCAAGTTGACCCTTCCCCCAGAGCTGGCAACAGCCCCAGTGTTCAAGAGTACGGCGTAGTCCTTCCGAGGGTCAACGGCGGTCATTGGCGGGGAATGTGCGCCGCGTCGGGAGCGTGGTTGGCACCCAGGCTCTTGCTGGGCGACGTGCCGTGCCGCAGCCTGGACAGCACCGGGAAATGAGGAAGAACCACCGTGTCGCGAATGCTGCGAGCGCCCGGCCGCCCAAGTGGAGCGAGCTGCTCACAACGGTCGGGGTCACCGGGACGAACGGCAAGACGTCAACAACTCGCTGGGTCGCCGCGTGCCTCGCCCAGATTGCGAGCCCCGTCGCGCAGGTGACGACGCTCGGATCTTTTTTGGACGACGTCCCGTTCGATGCCGCGCCGGACCTTAGCGGCTTCCTGGCAACGATGCGCGCAGGGCTTCAGCGCGGGGGACGCTTCGCAGCGATTGAGTTGACCAGCGAGGCGCTGGCTCGAGGGTTCGCCCGAACGTGGCCCTGTACGATTGGCGTCTTCACGAACCTCACGCACGACCACCTCGACGCGCACGGCTCACCCGAGCACTACCTTGCGAGCAAGGCGCAGCTCTTTCTGGGACTTCCGCCCCAAGGCGTGGCGGTGCTCAATGCGGCCGACGTGGCTTCGGAGCTGATTGCAGAGGTCGTGCCGCCGGGCGTGCGCATCGTTCGGTACGCCGTTCCATCGCGGGGTCAGGCTTTACCACCGCCCGATATATGGGCAACTGCCGTTCAGACCGGCTGGGGCGGGACTCGCATTGCCATCGAGGCTCGCGGCGACCTCACGCATGCGCCACGGGAACTAGCCATTCATGCCATTGGCGACGTGTTCGCGGAGAACGCGCTCGCGGCCCTGGCGGCCGCGTTGGTCGCCGGGGTACCGGCGGTGGATGCCGCGAGGGCGCTCGCTCTCGCGCCCACTCCACCCGGGCGCTTCGAGGTGCTGTCCCATGATCGCGGCCCACGCGTCGTCATCGACTACGCGCACACGCCCGACGCTCTTGAGCGAACCATCGCAACCGCGCGCTCCCTTTGTGACGGCGAGCTATGGGTCGTCTTCGGGGCTGGCGGTGACCGCGACAAGAACAAGCGTGCGCCCATGGGGGCTGCGGCATCCAGCGCCGATCATGTCGTACTGACAAGCGACAATCCACGGAGCGAAGCGCCGGAACGAATCGCCGCACAGATCCGCTCTGGTGTCGGCCCTCATGCAGACGTGCGCATCGAGCTCGACCGCCGCGCGGCGATTCACGGCGCCATACTCGAAGCGCGCGAGCGCGATGTCATCCTCGTCGCCGGCAAGGGGCACGAGAACGGACAGACCGTGGGCGCGCACGTGTTCCCGTTCGACGACGCGACGGAAGGTCGAGCAGCGTTGGCGCATCGCGTCTTGCCCGCTGAGTGAGAACCGCCAACACCTTGCGACGTAGAAAGGTCGTCCGTAACGGACAGCACGGAAGCCTCTCTTGCGGTGTCTCGCTGAATTCTAGCCACGTCCGCTGCCGTGGGCTGGCTTTCACATCGGGCCACTCTCACCGACGTTGCCCCCGCCGCCTTTCCCGTGTTGAACTCACGCGCCGAACATGCCCCCCAAGAAGACCACCAAGACGGCGAGCAAGTCCGCCTTCATCCGCTCCCAGCTCGCCACGCTCTCCGGCCCCGAAGTGGTCGCGAAGGGAAAGGCCGCCGGGATCAAGTTCAGTCCTCAGCTCGTCTACAATGTGCGGGGCGGCTCGAAGGCGATGAAGGGGACCGTCAAGAAGACCACGACGGCCAACCCAACCGCTGCACCCTCGAAGGCTGCCCCCGCCCAGAGCAAGGCCGACTTCGTCCGCGCCCACTCGAGCCTGTCCCCTAAGGAGATCGTCAAGAAGGGAAGAGCCGAGGGGCTGAAGTTCGACGTCCACTACGTCTACAACGTGAGGGCCTACAGCAAGGCGTCGGGCAAAAGGAAGCCGACCGCAAGGGCGACGACCGCCAGGAAGGCCCTTGCCGTGTCGAGGCCGATCACGACCTCCACGAAGGCCGAGACCTTGCTCCGTGCCGTGGCCGCCGAGATCGGACTCGGGCGAGCGATGGAGATCTTGGCGGCGGAGCGGGCGATGGTCAGGGCCGTGATCGGTGGTTGAGGGCCGCCATGTCCCTCAAGTGCAAGGTCGTCATCCGCAAGGATCGGACGATCGTGACCGACGTCATGGACGGCGACCGGCGCGTCTGCTCAGAAACGTTCAAGCTGCCACCAGCGCCGAGCGACCACGACACGGGGCAACGTATGAAGGAACGAGCGATGATCAAGCTCGATGACCACGACGCAGCCCTCGTGGACACGGTGGTCTCGGCGTTTCGGAACGCGGTGGGGTCGGCTCATAGCCGGTCTGCGGTCGTGAAGCGGATCGTCGCTATCGCCGTACGGGAACGAAACCGAGGACGAGCCGCCGCCATCAGGCGACATCCCTTCAAAGGGATCTGCGAAGCGAGTGGCCGGCCGCTGGACGAGCGAGACAAGGCCCTCGACGAAGTCGAACCCAAGAAGGGCTACGACGGCAAGGTGCGGTGGGTCTGCCACAAGGGCAACAACAGTGGGCTTCGTTCCTGCGGTGGGTGCTGACGGGACCCTCGCTCAGGCGACGCTCTAGGCGTTGTCTTCGTTCGCGTAGATCACCCGTTCAAGCACGCCCTTGATGGTGGGCGCGGCGGCCTGCTGCGTGGGGATGAGGACGGGGGCGCGCGGCATCGGGGAAGGCGTCAGCGTGGACACGAAGCCAGATGGCGGGTCGGGGGTCAACGGCCGCGGCTCCCGTCGGACGAGGGCGATGCTGGCCCGCGGCCCCTACGCCGGCAAGTGCGCGCGGAACTGCTCCGTCGCGAAGGACGGCTTGCCAGGGAAGAAGCCGTCGTCCTTGAGCTCGATGAGCGCCTCGCGAACGTCGAGCTTGCTCACGCCCAGCTCCCCGGCGATCTCCTCGTAAAAGACCGTCACCCGGTTGCGGAGGTCCACGCGCTTGCGCAGGGCGTGGACGATCTTGGTCTGCAGCAGGGTCATGACGGGGCGCCAACTCGACTCGACTCGTAAAGGCTTTTCGCCGACGCGGCAGCCGCCTCCGTGGCGAGCTCCCGCAGGCGCCGTAGCAGCAGCACCAGACCCCAGGTATCCCGCGCGCAGTACGCCAGCAGGTTCTTGCGCAGCACCGCGCGCTCGCCATCGGCAACGGCCTCGAACAGCAACCGGACGAGGTTCACCGAGGCCAGGCCGCCGTCGGCGATGGCGAGATCGCCGTATCCCTCGCCGACGAGGGCCGGCAGGACCGCCTTCAGGGAGAAGCTCCCTCCGAACGCCGGGTCGTAGACGTGCTCGCGCACGATGGGCAAGAGGTCGACCAGCCGGTGCGAGAGGCCGAGCAGACCGGCCGCGAGGTCGGGGCACGCCGCGGCAAGGCCTTCGATGGCGGTGCGCTCGAACGGCGCGTTGTAGGCGACCACGGTGCTCGCTCCTGCGCAGGCGTGGTAGCGATCACGTCGATGCGCCGGGCCGAGGATCGTCGCGAGCGCGGTGCACGAGCGCGGGGAAGATCTCGGAATCGTTTACGTGACGGGCGTCCGACGATCGCGCTGAGCGCGGCCGAGATCCAGCGCTTTTGGACGATCGACTCCGTTTATGGGACAGGTGGAGTCGAAAGGGGCGGTTGGGGCTTCGGTCCCAGGTACTGCGGGAATGTCTCTCCCATTGAATGTTGCGGTGTCCAGAGCCGGTCTGTCTTTGGGTCCAGCGACGCGAAGACGTCTTTGCCCGAGAGCACGAGCTGGAACGGGTGGTCCTTCGCGAGCCTCCGCAGGTGCTCGACCCAGCTCATAAGGTCCTCGACCTTGATCTCCTGCTGGCGCGGAGCATCGCAGATCAGCCACGGCGGGTGATGGGCGCGCGCGGTGACGGAGGTTTCAAGAAGCGCCGCGTGGTACGCGAGCACGAAACGTGTGCGGGTGCTCCCGCTCTCCGGCGAATCGTAGTTGAACCGTTCGCCACTCACGGTCATCTCGAAATTGTCGTTCACGTCGACGTCGCCGAGGTTCGGCGTCTTGAGCACGTGAAGCCACTTGATGGCATTGTCCCGGAACGCCAGTCGCACTGCGCGCGTTGGGTCATCGATCGTGCGGCGAGTGCGGGTGAGCTGCTCGAGGCTGTCCCTCAGTGCATGCCGTCGGGTGACCAGGCGCGCGAGCCGACGCTCCTCCTCGGCGATCTGTTCGAGGCGCACGAGCTGCAGGGCCACGTTTTGCAGCTGCGTGGCAAGTCCGTCGACCTCGGCCACGAGCTTGTCCGTTCCCGACGTCCGGTCGGCAAGCTGGCGCTTGGTCTCGAGGGACCGGAGTGATTCGGCGTGTTCCTCGATCGCGCGGTCCATGCGCGCCATCTCCGTATCTACGGTCCTAACCGCGGTATGCAAATCCTTGAGCTGGTCTTTGACGAACAGCAGCCGCCTCCCATAAGACGCGGCGGGTTGCCGAAAGAACTGGCAGCTCGCGTTTCCGCACACGGCTCGAAATAGATCGGCCGCATTCTCGTTGGCGAGAAGCACCTCGCGATCCGCGTCGATCTCACTCGCGGCCGACTCGAGCTTGTGTTTCTCCACCTGAAGAACGGCTCGCCTGCGACGCAAGTGCTCGATGGACGACGCCACTGCCGCCATCTGTTCAGAGAGACTCTCGCCCGTCTGCGTTGCGGTTCGCAGCGACGCCTGCCCGGTGCGCAGCTGCTCGATGATCCGCCGCTTCGCTTCGGTGAGCTCGGGCAACGCCTCGTCGGGGAGGTCCTGCCGCAGCTCGGTCAGCGCGCCCTGCCGCGCGCGCATCAGCGCCTCGACGGTCTCGAGATCCGCCTGCGCCTTCAGCTGCACGCTTCGGTCGACGGCGGGATTGCGCTGCATCACCCCGAGAATCCAGCGCACCGTCTCTTCGTCCTGGTTCTTGATGAAATCCTTGTTGCGCAGCGGACTGTAGGGGACGTGCCAGCCGCGATCCTGATCGAGCCAGAAGATTGGCGTCAGCACACTGGCGTACGCCGCCTTGATGACAGTACCTTTCTCCTTCCCTGCGAGCGGGCGCGTTGGCACCTGAAGGAGCGACAGAAGCCAGTCGGTAAAATCGGGCTCGCTATCGAAGGTCGTGGCCTCCGAACCGTCCTCGACGCGCACCGAGAAGGCCCGGTCCTCGTCTTCGGTGGACCGCTCGATGCGGACCAGCCGCGATTCGACGGCGATTGTGAGGCGTATCGTGGCGCAGTTGCGGCGGACTTCCTGGGTCAGCTTCAGCGGATGCCCGAGCGCGTACACGATGGCCTTCATCACGGGGGTCTTACCCGCGCCGTTCTCGCCCGTGACGAACGTGAGGAACGAGCCGAACTCGAAGGGCCCCGCAGTCCAGCCACCGGGGCGCGGCAGGAACTCGAGGCTGTGGAGCCGCGGCGTCATAGGAGCGTCAGCCCCTTCGCCTCCACGTCCCCAAAGGCGAGGCGAAGGCCTCGGGCCAATATGCTGAGCTCTCCCGGCGGTCCACGAAGGAGGTCCCCGATGACCTGGGTTCCCCGCTCCGTCAATACGAACCGGCGTGGGATGCCGACGACGCTGACAAGGCCCATGACCTCGATCTCCGCCAGCGCGTCGGCGCACTTCAGCCGCATGGCCGGAGACCACGCGAGGCGGCTTCGCGCGTCGCCTAGCCCCGCGAAGTGTGCCGAAAAGACCGCGCTCGTGAGTCCGGCCGTGTGCGCCGCCTCCAGGCCGCGCCGTTCCCGATAGGCCATGACGAGCAGGCAGAACGCGATCAAAGGCGTCTGCAGCAAGGCATCGGGCTGCAGAAAGTCCTCCGCTGGAGCCGGTTGGGAGCTGATGGCGATGGTCGCCGTCTGTTCCACGGCAAGCCGTGCAAAGTCGTCGAGAACAGTCACGAGACCCCCCTGTCGGCAGCAGTCTTGAAAATCAGACCCAAGATCTCGTCAGCGCGCAGCGGCAAGACGGTCTTCCAGCGGTGGCCGTATCGCTCCGCGAGCTTGCGGGCCTCCGGAAGAAACCACGTCAGGTTCTTTTGGGGACCCGGCGATAACGCGGCGTAGGCGGTGAGCAGGTTGCCGCATTCGGAATGCAGCCCCAGCAGCTCCACGTCGTCCACGCGGCCCCGCTCTGCGATGCTCCAGGCATCCCACGCCGCCTTGAGCTTGCAGATTTGCTCGATGAGCTCCGGCCCGATCCCGTTGGCCTTGCAATAACGCTGAAGCCGCGAAAGCTGTCGGACGGCGTCGCGATCCTGCGACTGCCGCAGAATCCTGTAGCCTTGCGGCGACAGGCTGATGAGCTTCAGCAAGTCGTCGACGAGAATCGCCTTCTTCTCGCGCAGCTCCTCCGCGGTCATGTTCACGGGCATGGGTTTCAGAAGCACGCCGGAGCGCGCGCGCACGAGCTCCACGACGTCGCGGCCCATGCGCGCGGCCTCCCGCGTCAGGAGATCGACTTCGCTCACTTCGGCGATCCGCGCGCCGAGCGCCAGAAGCGTCTTCTCGCGCTCCTCCGGGTTGCTTCGAGTCTCGACCTGGAAGCGCCGCAGCACCCGAAACAAGGTCGCTTCGTCGAGAAGTGAATAGACCTTCTTGTGGCCGTTCAGGATGCAGTCGAACCACTTCCGGGACTCCGCGGGCAGGTCGTTCGGGCCCGGTGCTGCCAGCACGTCGTCAAGAAGCGCGCGGATCTCCGCATTAACGTCGTTGTTGGTGATAAAGACGATGCGGTCGCACCTTTCCTCGAAGGCTAGGGCGTTGTCGAGCATGTACACGAACGGCTCGTCCGTCGGAGCGGGCTGGTTCTCCGGCTTGCGCCTCATATGGACTCCGAACAGCTCGTTGAGCGTCCACGGGCCCTTGCTCAGTTTGCGGGTCTTGACCTGGTGAAAACGGTAGACGGCCGCCGCCGTGGACTCGTGTTCGATCACGTAGTCGTCATGCCATTCGCAATAGACGCATAGGGCGTCTTCGAAGAGCAGGATGCAGTCGACGGCGGCTTGCGCGTACTGGTAATCGTAGAGGGGGCCTGTTCGCGCGCCAGCCTGCTCGCGAGGCTCTCTCTCATGTAACTTGTAGGCCGCCATAGGACGGCCAGAGTAAACTGAGCGCAATCGCCGCTGGCGACATTTGGCCAGCGCTTGCGCGCGCCGCGGACGACCTGGCCGAGGGCCATGCCGGGATGCCGTCGGTGAGGGAACCAAGGCGAGCACTGAACAAACGTATACGCCACCCGGGCGCGCGGGCAACGCCGCGCAGGTGGTCGAGGTTGTACCGGCGGAGGGTAACGTCTCGCCGCGCCCCGTCTTGACCTGGGCGGCGGGACGAATCTCAGCAAGAGATGTCCGCTCGGAGCGCTGCTACCCTGAACATCGTGAACATCTCGCGGGCGGCCCGCGTCGTTGACCTCGCGGCGGCAGCCCTGGCGGCGGGCTTCCTCGCCATGGCGTGCAGCAGTTCGCCGCCCGTGGCCAACCCGACGCGGACACAGATGCACCGTCCACAGGCCCGTACGACGGGGCGGGTGGTGGCGGCGACGACGCCGGCATCATGTGCTCGGACTCGACAGGCTGTGCCAGCGGTCAGGTTTGCTGTGGCGCGGGGTGGGCTTAGGAGCGGGACCTGGAGCAAGGTTCGGAGGGCGAACCGGTGTTGGGCGGCTCAGTCTTTCCAGGCTCGTCGCTCATAGCGTCGGCTCTCCCCGCCGTGTCAATCTCGGAAGCCATCATCGCGCATGGCGGCCTCGGCGGGCAAGGGGCTCGTAGGATCGTCCATGGCGACATGGCTGGAAAGAGAGCTTCTTCCCTTCGAAACGGGCCGACGTCTGGGTCACTTCCCGCCGGTCACAATACCCTTCAGGAGCACCGCGAACAGTGACGGATCAAGCCCGAACGCCAAGCCGGTGCCCAGCACGTAGCGATCTTGGGACGGGACGTTCGAGGTGTTCCCTGAGTACGGCATGCCCGCCGCGTAGCCAGGCGCAAGGCCGTCGAAGCGGTTCAGCGACAGCATCGCGTGGATCGAGAAGAAGCGGTTCAGCGTGAAGTTCACGCCGAGCGGGTAGAACGTCGTCAGCGGATGCGCGAGCGAGAGGCCCGCGCCGATACCAAGACAAGCCGGACGCGACCCCAGATCGACCGGGCCGAGGAACGAATCGTCGCGCGTGAAGCAGGTTGCGAAAACCTTCACGATCACGGCGATGTCGTAGTTGACGCGCCGGTCGTTGCGTCCGATCCGCGTCATGGCATCCCCGCTCTGCGGGTACGTGTACACGGAGCCTTCATGAGCAAACAGAACGTTGGCTCCGAGCGTCACGTCGAACCATCCGTTGTAACGCGCGTGGTTCGGCACAGTGAGCGTCGACTCCATGTCGTTCTGCGAGAGCGTCCGATCGTGGCGATACAGGTGGAAGGTCGCCGAGTCCGACGTGAATGGACCGAAGCGGTAGTCGATGGTGACGTACTCGTTGCTCGAGGTCGTGTACTGGGACGGCTGATCGGGGGTCTGGCTTGCTGAGAGGGAGAGGAGTTCCTCGTCGCAGCTATAGAGCTTCTTCTCACCCCCCGGTGCGCCCGTGAAGACGAACTTCCCGCCCGGAAGGGGCGCGATCCCGGTCTGGCCGCCGACCTGGAAGGTCGACGGGGCATACTTATTCGTCGCGTCCGAGGTCGCGTAGACACGACATGCGAGCGCACGCCTCACGAGGAAACGAAGGACAATCACGTCGGCGTCGGTGACGAAGCCTGGCGAGCCTCCTCGCACCTGCAGATCCTCGTCGATGACGAAGACCTTTTCGTGCTCGCCGTTCTGCGCCTTGGCGAGCGGGCCCGAGCACTCATCTGCCGTTGTCCGCGTGTCGCTCGGGGCCTCCCCGTCCCGGCATGCCGCCTCGTAATATCCAAGGTGCGATCGAGGCGTTCCGCTCGCCGTGGTGTCAGCACAGCTAGCCGTGGTCCCGCCATCATGGTGCGTCCATTCGATGTCGGGGATGACCCCGCCGTCCTGCGTGCAGTTGCGGGGGGGCACGTCGATCGGCACGAGCTTGGGGCCACCGTCCCCGTCGCCTACCTGTTCTGTCTTCGGGTGCGAGACCTCGGCGTCGCCGGCGTCGCTCACCTTCGAGGAGGGCGAACTCGGCACCGGCTTGGTCGTCTTCGCCGTCAAGGCACTCGGAGCCGTGCCAAGCGTCAGGGTCACCTTCTCGCCGGCGTGCGCGGCAAAATCGTCGCGATAGAGATCGACCGTGACATCAGCCGTTCCGCCGTCATGAGAAGTGCACGAAGTCGTTCGTCCTGCGAGCACGGTGTCGTTGAGCTTCTCGGGCATCGGGCCCGTGCACTTGCCGGCGACAGCGCTGGCTGTCATCGAGACGCACGCTGCCGTGCCCGTGAACAGGTCGTTCAACGCGTCGTCGAGGCAGAACGCGCCATTGGTCCCGCAGAGGTGAGCCTCGCACGACGTCGGGGGGTTGGGTCCCGCGTCCGCAGCGGCGGCCATCGTGAGCGCGCCAAACGCGAGGGCGAATGCCCCGACGACCGCTGCTGCCGCGGCGTACCTCACGGCGCCCCTTTGATCTTGTAGGCGGGCATGCTGATCCGGTTGAAGGCTTCGGCGAAGCGAAGGATGAGCCCCCGCGGCGCGACGCTGCTCACGCCGACAAGACCTCCGAGACACGCGCCCGTGCCGTTCGGGAGCTTGCCCCAGAGCGCCGCGCCGCTGTCGCCCTCGTAGACGCTGGGGTCATATCCGTTCGGATCGAGCCCAATTACGCCCATTGCGGTCGTATCGAGGCCCGCGAGATCGAGCGAGCCGAAGGCATCGCCGAGCGCGTCTGTGTAGGGACCGTAATAGGTCGCGTTCACCCAGCCCCTTCGGCATCCGCGGTATCGAAGGGTCGCCCCCACGTCGAGACCGACGACGGTGGGGTTCAGTCGCAGGCCGAAGAAGTCGTTGCTCGCGTCGAGCCCGTGGAGCGTGACCAGTGCGAGATCAAGGTGCCCGAACGTATCGGCCTCGTCCGCCGAAGGCGCCACGACTTCGATGCTCGCCGTGGCCTCCCACGCTCCGGCGTCTCCCGCCGAGGCCGTCCAGAGGCCAAGCGGACCGCCCGCGGCGCCGTCGCCGACCACGTGCCGCGCGCACGTGAAGAACAGGCCGTCATCGCGCGCGAACGCGAGCCCCAGCGATCCCGCCCGCAACGCCCGAGAGATCCCGAGACCATTCCACAGCGGACTCGATCCATCCCACGGCGGCGGGATCGGCGTGATCAGCGGCACCTCAGCCTCCCCCGGAAGCGCCGGTTTCGGCGTCGCTCGCCGCGCCATCCGAGGCGTAGGGCGCGCCGGTGGCTCCCGCATCGCTGCTACCTGCGCCCGCGTCTTGCGACGAGGTCGAGGCCTTCGAGACCGTGATGCGAACCGAGGCCGAAGCGACGAGGCCGGACAGGTCCCCTGCCCCACCGGCCTGGCCACCATCTGCCACTGGACTGCAGTCGACGGTGCCGTCGTAGAGCCAGCCTGTCACGACCTCGGCTCCCTCCGTGGCGGGAGCGCGGTAGACGACATGAACCGCCTGACCGATGGGCGGAGCCGTCACCGAGACGACGCTTTGCGGAGAGGCTGTCAGCCCCGCGATGTACAACGCGCCGGCGCTCATCCCAGGCGGAACGCCGACGCAGAGCGTGCAAGCACCGCCGTCGCAGCCGCTGTTGACGGTGACGGTCACGAGGGCCTCGGCGCTCGGGACGACCTGGTTGGGAAACGCGTCTAGCGCAAGAGACGGCGCCCCCTCGTCGGGGGATCCGTTCACGTCGCCGCACCCAGCGCCCAACCCCACGCCGAGCGAAAGGGACAATAGACGGACGGCGCCCCGCGAATGCACGCGTTCGCCCCCCTTCGCGCCCTTCCGCTGCTCCGTCACGCCCCCTCCAAGGAACCATGAGACGCGATAACGCGTCGCCCTTCAAGAACTTTATTCGTTCATGACTACCAGAGCGGAGCCTGAAGCGCTCGCGTCCAGATTCGCTTCTCCAGGGCGAACGCCGATGGCCTCTCCGAATGCGCCCTTCGACGGCCCGCACAGAACGGCCGTTGGAGGTCACGCGTGGAGCCGATCGTGCTGAACCGCCGGTCACGATCGTGCGCTGCGCGGGGGCCACGCGGTCTCATCGCGTCGGAATCATACCGGTTCGTCGCGCGGGTCGGCGATCATGGGCGACGCGGGAACGACCGTCGGGATCCCTCGCTTTCCGAGCGGTGAGAGCGGGACGAGCGATCGCGCGAAGCGCGGTTGGTTCCCGCGCAAGTGCGTGATCGCTTCCAGCTCATGGGCTCGGCCGGCTCGGGCGCCCTGTGCGGCGCGTGCTGCTGGGGTCTCGCGGCAAACTGCGACGGCCGTTCCACTGGGTCGGCGCCGCGTGCGCCCTCTTCGGCACGGGCCTGGTGCTCTTGGCGCAGTCGACGACGCTCTGGCTGTCGATGCTGCTGCTCGTGCCCGTGGGCGCCGGGATGATGATGCAGATGACGGCCGTCAACACCCTCGAGCAGCCGCTCACGCCCGACGCGCTGCGCGGGCGGGTCATCGCCATCTGGGCGATGATCTTCATGGGCTTCGCCCCGTTCGGATCGGTCGTGGCGGGCTCGCTGTCGGGCGCGATCGGCCCGGCCCGCACGCTGATGATCGGCGGTTCGGTGTGCCTAGCCGGCGCGTTCGGGTTCGCGCGGTGGGTGTGGACGGCGTGGCCGACGAGCGAGCGGGAGACGTGAAAACGCTCCCGGAGACTGCCACTTGGTCGGCGCTCCGCCGCGGTGTTCGGCGCGCTTACCCAACCGTCCCCGCTTCTTCAGCGATGCACACCACTTTGCACACCACCTCGGCGTAACGGCGTGGACGCCCCGGTACCCCGTGGTAACGATTTTCTCGGGAAAAGAACCGCTCCGTACCTCTCAGAAACGCCTGTCGTCACGTTGACGCAGTAGGGGCTGGAGGTTCGAGATCCCGCCCTCTCCTCGTAGCCACCGACAAGGCTGATGGTGTGTCCCCGAAGGGCCGTGACCCCGGCCGTGTGGGTGCCTGCTCGCGACTTCTGGGGCAGACAGACGAGTAGAGGAGGATGCCGTTCTCCATTTGTCCTTCATGTCGGTTGGGCGCCGGCCGTCGCATGGGCAAGCGGCGGTCTCGCCCCATCCGTAGGAAGACGGCCCGGATGCCGATGACGGCGCACAGGCGATCACCGCGTCTCTTTTCTGTCGCCGCGCGTGATCCTCTGCATGGCGCACCGGCTTGGCCCGTCCAAACGGGAGCGCGGGCTTCCGGCGGGCCACCGCGGCCTCGACGACCACGACGACCACACCATGACGAACGCCTCTGACAGTCTGCTCGAACTTCGCGACGAGGTCGTCTCGTTCCTGGAGGAGGCTCGTCACCTCCTCACGCGGGCGGGTCGTCCCCTGTCGCGCGAGCCGCACTACGGCACTCTCGCGGCCCAGGTCGATCAGGAGGTGGCCAAGGTTCGGAACCTCGAGCTGCGCCTCGCGGTAGTCGCACCGATGAAGGCGGGCAAGTCGACAATCATCAACGCGATCCTCGGGCAGGGCGTACTGCCCACCCGAAACTCTGCGATGACGTCCCTGCCGTCGGAGATTGTGTGTGACCCGGGCCTGCGCGAGCCCGTGCTGCACTTGTCGGCGCCGATGGTGGCCCGCTTCGAAGAGGCGTGGAGACGGCTGCGCGAGGAGATCGTTCGGCGTGGACGGGACCGGGTGGCCAAGGACATCGCCGAGTACCCAGAGATCGGCGAGTTGGCGCGCACCGTCGCGGACTCGCCGTCGATGCAGCTCAAGAGCGAGATCGCCGGGCGGGACGAGGTGCGGCGGGTGCTCCGCGACATGAGCGACTTGTCCCGTCTCGCTACGGCAATCGACCCTGACCTGTCTCCGCTCGTGGGGGCGGACCGGATCCAGGTGCCCCGCATCCGCGCTCCCTTCCTCCGCCTCGTCGCCAGAGTGGATGATTCGGCCGGACGCGTCGTCATCGTCGATACGCCGGGGCCCAACGAGGCGCGGCAGCACGAGGCTCTTCAAAGCGTCATCTCCGCGGAACTCAGCCGAACGTCCGTCGTCCTCGTCGTTCTCGACTTCACTCAGCTCAACACGCAAGCCGCCGAGTTCGTAAGCGCCGGGGTCAGGCGTGTCGTTGACCTCGTCGGCGAGGAGAACCTCCTGGTGCTCGTCAACAAGATCGACGAGCGCGTGGAGGACAAGGGCATGAAGCCCGACGAGGTGCGGCGGTTCGTCGCCAGCCACCTCCGGCTCAGAGGCGTCGCGGCCCGCGGCCGGGTCTTCGAGATCTCAGCGAAGCAAGCGTTCTGCGCCGCCGATTTCCTCCGCGAGCTCGCGGAGCTAGGTAGCTCGCCGAGTGACGAGGCCGTGCGTGCGCTGCCGCGCGCCCGCGAGCTCGCGATGCAGACTTTTGGCGCCACCGATTGGGAGGAGGAACTACGCGACGCGTCTGCCGAGAAGCTTGCCCGGCGGGCGGAGAAGCTCTGGCGCATCTCCCAGTTCGACGCCTTCCTCACCAAGGCCCTCGAGTCGGTGATGACGAATGTGGCGCCCAGGGCGTTATTGATCGCGCTGCGGGTGGCGCGCGCGCACCTCCTGACGCTGCGCAACGACGCGTCCATCCGGAGCAAGGGCCTTGCCGAAGACTCGAAGGTTCTCCGGAGCGAGATTGACTCGCTCGACGACGAGATCGCGAAGCTCGTCCAGGCGCGGAAGACGATCGAGCGCCGCGTTCGCGTCGCACGGGACGATCTGCGCGAACAACTCCGCCAGACGCGGAGGGGGCTTCAACGCGCGACGGACCTAGAGATCACGTCGGCGTTCCGCGAGGCGCGTCGAGGGCAGGAGACGTTCTCCGAGCGCCTTCGTCGGCGGGGAGCCCGTTTCGCGCTCTTTCTTGGCTTCGACTGGCAAGAGGCCTCGCCGCGACTCCTTACCTTCGCAAGTCCCTTGGAGGCGGAGGAGTTCGCGACGGAAGCGGTGGAACACGTCCTCGACCGGGTGCGCCCGCAGATCGAAGCGGAGCTTGCACGCGTGGACCGAGGAATGGAGAAGACGTGCTCCGCGCTGGAGGCGGACATCGACGCCGAGACTCGTCCAATCGTCCTGCGTGCGGTGGAGCGATTGCAAAAGCGTTTCGACGTCCGGCTGGAGGTGCCCAAGGCGAATCTCGGCAACCCGCTTGCCGCGGTGATGATCTCAGAGACTCTCTCCCAGCGCATCGACGGGGGTTATTACGACGAGGTTCGTTGGGAGCGGAAGTGGTACGTCCTGTGGCTCTTTAACGTCCCAGTGAAGTACCGGGTGAGGCGGGAAGACCTCTACGTCGTGTCGCTTGACGACGTGAGCCGGGAGGTCAACAGGGCCATCCACGACAAGCTCAGAGAGACAGCCACTCGATTCGAAGCCTTCCTCGAAGGCGAGTTCCGCGACCGCATCGACGAGTATTTCCTTCGCTTCGCCGAGTACCTCACGTTCTACCGGCAGAGCGTGGAGAACGCCCAGGCGTCGCAGCTCCTCTCGCTCCGTGAGCGTGAGAAGACGACCTGCGAGATCAGGGAAGTCTCCGACGGGGCCGGGCACGCATTCGAGTGCGTCGAACGATTGCAGGCGGGGCTGCTCGCGCGCGTACACGCCGCTCGCGGCGAGGGGAAAGGCCCCTTGGCGCCGCAGCCTCTGGACCTTTTCTTTTCGTATTCGCACTCCGACGAGGACCTTCGCGACGAACTCGAGAACCATCTTGCCATGCTCAAGCGAGAGGGCGTGCTGAGGGCCTGGCATGATCGCAAGATCGGTCCCGGCGAGGAATGGGACGGCGTGCTCGACGAAACTCGAACGAGCGCACGTCGTGCTCCTGCTGGTGAGCGCGTCCTTCCTCGCCTCGAACTACTGCTATGAAATCGAGATGAAACGGGCCATCGCCCGACACGAGGCCGGGGAGGCTCGCGTGATCCCCGTGATCCTCCGCGCGTGCGACTGGAAGAACGCACCGTTCGCGAAGCTCCAGGCACTTCCTACCGACGCCAGGGCGATCACGAGCTGGCCCAACCGCGACGAGGCTTTTGCCGAGGTCGCGCATGGGATCCGCGAAGCCGGACGCCGGTTCGTCGGCGAGGGGCCGTTTGACCCGGGAGGGTGGGCGGGCGTGGCGCCATGACCACGGGGTCCTCGCTGCGTCGTTCCATGCCGTACGCTTGACGCGGTGGCTGCGCGACGACATCCCCGGCAACCGGATTTCCTCGAAGGGGCGATCACGCGGCTTCACGCAGCGGCACTAGCGGCGGAGGTTGCTCCGCTCGGGCCGGGGGTGGCCAATTACCTGACACATCTTCACGGCATCGAAGACCCGCCGCGCTGTGTGCGCCACCCGTGCCGGGCGGCCGGCCTTTGCCACGCGCTCCAGGAGCTCATTCAGCACCAGGGCGAAGCCATAGGCGGCGCTCCCTTTCTCGACGCGGCGGATCGTGCGGCTAGGGCCTACAAAAGCCTGGGCGCCTTTGTGGAGGCGCTCGGTCCCATGCTCCAAAAGGTAAAGGAGCAGCATCAGATACCCGTCCACGATCATGCGTCGTGCGAGCAGGCAATGAGCGTGCTGCCGCGCGTCATCACCCTGATCGCGGAGCTTCACGATTGGGAGCGCGAGACGCGCGGGCGCGCGTGGAGCCGCGAGCTGCGGCAGCCCAGGGGAAGAAAGCCCGCCGAGCTCCTTCTTACGGCCGTTTGTCAGCACTTGCGATGGGGTGGCCTCACCTATCGGGAGATCGCGACGCTGGTGCTGAAGGATAGGACGCACGGCGCGGAGGAACGAATACGCAAGCGCGTGAACGATTCGCCCGACGCGCAATCCGTCAAGCCGTACCCCGTACCGGCGGAGCGCCGGAGAAATGACCCAGCGGTTATTCCTCCTCCTGACAGGCCCCGCGCGAAGCGGCACAAGGGCACGCATGGGAAACGCAATCGCCGTCGGTGACGTTGTGGAATTTCCATTGCCCGCCGCGCCTACGCCCTACGACGGTTCCGGGCCTCCGGCGGAACCTCCGAGGGTGGAGCCCAGGCGCCGGTTCTGGAGGGTCGTCGAAGTCGAGCCCGAACATGGGGCGTGTACGATCGAGCGCGAGGAGCAGGGTGAGCCCGACGGAGTAGGTATCCGCCGCGCACCGGTGGGGGTTCGCCGCTGGGTGTTCGTCGACGAGATCCGCAAGCTCGAGATTCCGTCAACGCTGCAGGGCCTCGTCTAGGGGGCGCCCGCAGCTTGGCCGGGCTTCGGCGGCCACAGGATCTCGGCCTCGATCTCTCGATGAATGGCGCGGCCGCGCCGATTCGGGCACCGACTCCGATGGAGACTGTATGAGATCGCCGAAAAACGCCGCCTCCGGATCGTCGTCGACGCCGGGTGCCAGCGTCCGCAGGGGCGAGGAATCCACCACGTGACGGGCGCCGGACGATCGCGCTGAGCGCGGCCGAGCTCCCGCCGAGACGCGCGATCGCTCTCAGGTGGGCGCACGCGCCCATCCATCCGCGGCTTCGGCGCAGAGCGCCTCGCCTAGCCAGCCCCTCGCGTTGGCGCGGCTCGGCGGGATGGGCGATTCTTCTGGTCATGGGCGTGAGTGCCTGGTCTTTCTTGCGGCCGCGACCGGGTGAGCTGCACCCACTCGCACAGCGCACCGCGGAAGCCTTCATCTCCAAGGGAGGTCGGATTCCGGCCGACGCGGAAGGCTTCGTGCGCTACGCGCAGGTGATCGTGAGGTTCCAGGATCGCCACGCCGTCGAGGTGTTGCGCGTCGGCTTCTTCCAGTACCGCGCCCTCCCGGACGGCTCGCTCGACCGCAAGCATTTCGACGAGATCATGGCCGTCGCGCCTGAGGCGGCCTTTGGGTGGCTGCGGGTCTCCAAGGCTCGACCAGGCGTGATCGAGGCGGAGGACAAGTTCGCGAAGCGTCGCCTGGAGCACTTGAGCCAGTGGAAGCCGACGAAGGCGGAGGTCGTGAAGCTCCGCGACCTTGTCAACCGCAAGGCGGGTCGCGAGATCATGTAGCCACGCGGGGATCTCCCCCAGAACGAGCACCATGGAGGCGCGCGCCGCGAGACAGACGCGGGTGAAGGCTAACGAGGTTCGCGACGTCGCCCGCGAGGTGGCGAGGCCCGAGAGGCTCTCGATTGTCGTGGGGGACCTCAGCGCGAAGGGGCGCGCCGACCACGCCGGACCGTGAAGGCCTGGAAGGGACGCTAGCCGTCCGTCGGCGGCGCGAGCTGATCGCGCTGAATCTCCCGGACCTGCCGGTTGCGGTCCTTGCTCGCTGGCGGCAGCGGCTTCGCCTGCACGACCACCATGAACAGGGTCACGCCCTCCACCTGAAGGCGAGGCGGAGTGACGCTGGTCGGTTCATCGCTCGGGAGTTGGATGCGTTCGTCCGAGACGTTGAACACGACGAGGTGGGCGACGGCCTTGCCGTAGTCACGGGCGTAGCGAAGCGCCTGGACGACCCCTTGGCGCAGATAGGGCACGCCGTAGTCGCCCGCGTCGTACAACTTGATCTCGCACACGAGCGGATCGTCGCCGTCGAGCCCGCCCACGACGTCCGCCCGCCCCGACGGCGACGTCGGCCCAGAGTACGGATAGTCGATGCCCTCGGCGAAGAGGAACTCGCGGACCCGCCGGTCGTAGAGCGCCTCGCCTCGTCCTGTGTCGGCGCGGAACTGCTCGTAGAGCTTCTCTTGCTCGAACCACTCCACCTGGCGGCGCATTCGTTCGAGCTTGTGGGGTACGTCCTGCCCGTCGTTGAGCGACGCCTCCAGGTAGGCAATGAGCGGAGCGACGACGTGCCGCGTGAAGGCTTGCGCCCAATCATCGAGGCTGTCGCTGTACTCGAATTGGCGGCCCACGGCGGTTGGGTTGAGGTTCTCCTGGATCGCCCCGACCTCAAGGAGCCGCCTGAGCACGCGCAGCTTTTGATTCTCTTGCTCGGGCCACTCGTGGCACGTCTGACGCGCTTCGAGGACCCTCTTCTGGACCCAATCGTCCACCTCGAAGCCTGCTGTCTCAGCGGCGAGCACCTCGAACACCGCGCGGAAACGAGGGCTTTTCGTCAGCGCGTCGTGCACGTAACGTAGTTGCGTCTTGTACTGCCGGTTCCCGGCATGCCGAAGGCTGTCGAGAAGGCGTTGTAGCTCTCGCACGTCGGTGGCCAGAGACATGCGCCCATTCTAGCGCTGGCCTGGCGGCTCGCGGCGGCCGTCTCGTCTCACACGGCGAACGTCTCGGGTGACGGAGCACGCTGCGAGTAGCTCGGCGAGGGCACCGACGACGTTGTGCCAGAGGGCGCCGGTCATCCCGGCCGAGGAGAGTGCGCCGCACCTCGACGCTCAGGGCCCAGGACGATAGGATCAGGGCTCCCGCTTCCCGCGGGCGTCCGGCTCCAGCAGCACGACATTCGAGAGCTGAGCGACCGTGAGATGATGGGCACGATTCGATCGCTCGCATCGCCGGGATTCCGGCTGTCAAAGAGAACGGCGTCGTCCACGCGCTTTCAAAGGTCCCAGAGCGACGGAAGCGCGTCGATCTCCCTGAACGGCGACTCGCCCTCGGCAATGCGAAGCGCCCGCGCGCGCAGAACTGGGAGGGCCAAGCGGAGAGCCTCATCGGCGATCGCCTTGGCCGCGCGCTGCGCGTCCGTCTGTGCGCCGCGCAGCCAGAGCGCGTCGACACCGAGAAGCGCCGTCTGAAGTCGAAACTCGTGGGCACCTTCCGCGGCGAAGTGCCTCTCGGCCATCCCAAGCCGCGCGACGACGCGTTCCAGGAGCTTCTTCTGGCCTTCGACGAGCTCCTCGGTCGGCTCCACGAGCTTGTTCGAGACGCTCTCGCGCTCGATCACGCAGGCGGAGTGCGCGTAAAGCGCCTCGGCGAGCACGATCTTCGACTTCAGCGTGTCGGCGAGTTTGAACACCGTCTCGAAGTCTTGGCCCCACTGCTTCAGGAGCGCGCTGAGATGGAACGCGATGACGGCGCGATCCGCGACGAGCGCGTCGTCGATGCCGAGAATTTGCGACGTGTGCGTAGCGGCGATCATCCCGTTCGCGATGCGGTCCCAGAGCCGGAAGCGAATCTCGAGGTTCACCGTGCGGGCTTGGAGGCCAAGTTGCACATGAGAGGCTCCCTTCGCCTCGAGACTTGCAGCGAGTCGATCGGACTCCTCGACGAGATCGGCGGATGCGGCCCGCAGCCCTTCATGGCGAAGCCGCTCGAGGCGCGCGTAGATCGCCGGAACGGTGTTCGGGAGGTCGCGCTGAAGCTCGCGGAGCTGCCCCTCGTACTCGTCCTGCGTGATGAGCCGGAGCGAACGCCGCAGCGAGGCAAGGAGAAGCCGAGCGAGCGCGCGATCGTCGTCGGAGGCGAGGTCCTCGAGTCGGCATTCGCGTAGATGCTCGAGCGAGCCGACGTTGCGACCGACCTGGAAGAGAGCGAAGCCCGCGACGACGTGCAGCTTCGCGGTGTTCAAGCTTTCGGCGGGCATCGTTTCGACGAGCGCAACGACCTCCGCAGGGCGGCCGCGGGACGCGCGCGCGAGGCCGGTCTTTTCGAGCTCGAGCAACGTCTCGCCGACGCTCGCCACGCGCGGCGGCGGACCGGCTACGTAGACAACGCCGTCGGAGAGGTATGTCCCCGCCTGGCGAAGCAGGAGGCGCTGGTTTCTCTCGTGGCGGGCTTCCTCGAGCATTCGCGTGTGAAGGCTCTTGGCCGCTGCGACGTCGAACACCGCGGAGAAGCGGACCGTGACCTCGTCCTGCGTTCTCCAGGCCGGACCTTCCTTCTCGTACTGGACGTACACATCCTCCGCGTCGCGGTAGTAGAGTTGCCCGTTGCTCCGCCACAGAAGGACGTAGATGGAGCGCGGGGTGTTGAGCAGGTAATTCAGGTTCGTGCGCGCGACCTGAAAGCTGATGGCCCCATCGACGTTCGCCTTCTTCGTCGTGCCTTTGAGCTGCGCGTGCGCGGTGATGTTCGAGGGGTTGTTGCTCGGCGGGAGCAGCGCCTCGATCGTCACGTCGACGCCGTAGTCGTTCTCGCGCCGGGCCTGGACGAGGAAGAAGGGGTCCCGAACGATCTCACCGAAGGCGCGCAGGCTGTCGGTCTCGCCGACGTGTTCATCGGTGCGTTCCGGAAGATCGTCGAGGTGCGAGGTCATGGCGCGCGGACTACGATACTGCTTCGGCGGGACGACCGTGTACGAGCTGGCGCGCAGCGGCGCGGATCTGAGGGGCGTGGTCGGCTTCCACAGCGGGCTGTCGCCGAGTTCGGGCGAGGCGAGGAACATCCGAGGCAAGGTGCTCGTACCCATCGGCGCGGACGATCCGCTCGTCCCGCCCGAGGCGCGCCTGGCGTTCGAGCGCGAGATGCGCGACGCGAAGGTCGACTGGCAGATGAACGTGTACGGAAACACGGGCCGCAGCTTCACGAACCCGGGCGCCGGGGCGATGAACCGTCCGTGGTTCTTCTACCAGCCGCAGACCGACGCGCGCTCCTGGGCGGAGATGCACCGGTTCTTCGACGAGGTCTTCGCCACCGGGTGAGCCCCTCGCGCCGTTCGGACCCCGTTCGGGGATCAGTATCTGGCCTTCGAAGCCTGGAGACAAGGCGTCGGCTTCGGCGTCGCCGGCCGCCCCCAGAGCGGTACGCCGTCGGGGGCGCTAATGTCCGTATGCCATGCGCTACGAAGGAAGGCTCTACCGGCCGCCGTCCGAGGCCGACGCGTACATCGTCCAGGCCACGATCGGGTGCTCGTGGAACCACTGCACGTACTGCGACATGTACCGCAACAAGACCTTTCGCGTGCGCGAGCTCGGCGAGACGCTCGCTGACCTTGAGGCCGCGGCGCGCGAGCTCGGCCCCAGCGTGGAGAAGGTGTTCGTCGCCGACGGGGACGCGCTCGTCCTTCCGATGGATCACTGGCGACCGCTGCTCGCGCGGGCGCGCGCCCTGTTTCCCAACCTGCGCCGCGTGTCCTGCTACGCGATGGCCAGGAACGTCGTCTCCAAGAGCGAGGCCGAGCTGCAAGAACTCCGGGACGCGGGACTCACGATGCTCTACATCGGCCCCGAGTCCGGCGATGACGTCACGCTGAGGAAGATCGCGAAGGGCGACGACGCGGCGGCGCACGTCGTGGCGGCGCGCAAGGCGCACGCGGCGGGGATGGCGCTAAGCGTGATCGCGCTCCTCGGGATCGCCGGGGAGCGGAGCGCCGCGCACGCGCGGGCGACCGCGGAGCTGGTGACGGCGATGGACCCCGAGTTCTTCGCGGCACTGACGGTCACGGTCGTCCCGGGGACGCCACTGGCGCAGCTCCGGGCGAAGGGTCGCTTCGAGGTGCCGCCGGTCCCCGACCTGCTCCGAGAGCTTCGAGGGATGATCGACCTCGCCCGCCCGACGGACGCGACGTTCCGGACGAACCACGTCTCGAACTACCTGCCGCTGGCCGGGCGACTGCCGCGCGACCGGAGGCGGATCCTGGACGTCATCGACGCCGCGCTAGAAGGGAAGATCCGCCTCCGGACCGAAAGGGCGCGCGGGCCAGCCCTTTCAAGGTGTTCTA
>PLYU01000290.1 GCA_003153495.1 Myxococcales bacterium | reverse complement strand
CAGGTCGCGCCCATCCGCCGCAATGGTGCTGCGGTCGGCCGTGAGCGCCAAGCTCGCCGGCGCCCCGGCTGTCTGCACCCTGTCGCTCGCAACGACCGTACCGCCCTTCGTGGCCTTGGCCTCGAGCGTGCCAGTCGCAAACGGGACCGACCACTGAAGGTGCCCGGTGGCGGCGTCCATGGTCTTCGAACCCTGGGACTTGCCGTTGAGGAAAAGCTCGACGCTGTCGGCATTCGTGTAGACCATGACCTTCACCGATTGCCCAGCCGTCCAGTTCGTCCAGTTCATGGGAACGACATGAACCATGGTGGGCCCACTCGCATTCCACTTGCTCTGATAGAAGTAAAATACGTCCTTCGGGAAGTCCGCCGTGTCTATGGCTCCGAAGTACGAGCTCTTGGAAGGCCACGCATACGGCGTCGGCTCGCCAATGTAGTCGACACCGGTCCAGATGAACTCGCCGGCAATCCAGCTCCGCGTGTTGACGTTCGTCCACGACGCTTCTGCTGTCTGCCCCCACCCGGCCGCCTCGTCGTCGTATGACGAGCACTGGTTGTTGTTGCCATTGTAGATTCCTCGACTCCGCAAGGCCGAGGACGTCTCGCTGCCGAACATCTTCCAGCTTGGGTGAGCCGTGTGGATCGAGTCGTATCGATCCGGGGCGTAGTTGATCCCCACGACGTCTTCCAGTCCCACCGCCGGCGTATCCGCTGGCGCCCACGCCGCAAGGGCCTGACCGATCGGCCGCGTGGTGTCCTTCGTCTTGATCGCGTTCATGAGCTGCGTAACGGTCGCTGAGTCGCTGGTCTCACCCACCTCGTTGGCGATGCTCCAGATGACGATCCCCGGGTGATTGAGATCGCGCGCGACCATGTCGGCGATGTCGGTGTTGGCCCACTGACGGAAGAATCGCCCGTAGTCGTACGTGTTCTTGCCGTTGTACCAGCAGTCGAAGGCTTCATCCATGACGAGGAAGCCGAGTCGATCGGCGATATCGAGCAGCTCTGGCGCGGGCGGATTGTGGGACGTGCGAATGGCATTGACGCCCATGTCCTTGAGCAGCTGGAGGCGCTTCTCGATGGCGCGATGGTTGACGGCCGCGCCCAGGCTGCCGAGGTCGTGGTGCATGCACACGCCGTTGAGCCTCATCTTCGTGCCGTTCAGCGAGAAGCCCGCGCTCGCGTCGAACGCGAAGCTGCGAATGCCGAACGGGGCGGTGTACGTGTCGACGACGGCACCACCCACGGACACGGTTGTGACCACCGAGTACAAGGTCGGCGACGAGGGTGACCAAAGCTTCGGATTGGCCACCGTCACGGTGTGCGTCACGTCGGTGCTCTTGCCGGCGGTCACTGACGTCGCTGCTGAGGAGGCGTGGCCCACCTCCGTTCCCGCGGCGTCGCGAACCGAGCTCGCCACGGTCACCGATTGGTCGCTTGCTGCGTCGTTCTTGATCGCAACCGCGATGTGGACGGTGGCGCTCGCGGCCGAGACCTGCGGCGTCGTCACGCGCGTGCCGGTATAGGCGACCCGGACCGGGTTCACGGTCTTGAGCCAGACGTGGCGATAGATGCCGCTGCCGGAATACCAGCGGCTGCTCGGCTGTTGATTGTTGACCTTTACGGCGAGCACGTTGGCCCCGCCCACCTTGGCGCTCGACGTGAAGTCGCATTCGAAAGAGGAATATCCATAGGGACGGGCGCATATTTGCGTGCCGTTGAGCCATACGGTGCTGTCCATGTAGACGCCGTCGAACTGGACAATGACCCTCTGTCCGGGGCCCGAGGCCGGCAAGGTGAAGGACTTTCGGTACCAGCCCAGGCCACCATCAAGGTACCCACCGCCGGCGCCGGCCACCGAGCCTTGGTTAAACGGAAGGGAGATGCTCCAGTCATGAGGCACATCCAAGGCGGTCCAGGACGAATCGTCGAACGTCGTGGCCTCAGCGCCGGTCACGTCGCCGAGATGGAATTTCCAGCCGGAGTCGAAGCTCAATGTGGTCGCGCGCGCACCGTCGTAGCTGTTGACCAAGATGGCGGGCGCGACGCTCCCTCCATCTTGGCCGCCCGTACCCACGTCTCCGGAGTCACCTGCGTCACGCGATCCGCTGCTGGATGGGGCGTCCGAGCCCCCGCCATCGCTGCTTCCGGCGCCCCCACTGCTTCCGCTGGGCGCGCCGTTGCTCGGATGATCGCTGGTTCCGCACGCGGCAATGCAAAGCATGCTCACCAAAGCGGGGCCGCTCCAGTACCTCGAGTGTGAACCTTTCAGCATCGTTCTTCTCCCTGTCCAGCAGTCGCCGAGGTTGACGACGTCGTGGCCGGCGGCCTGCATGCCGTTGCTGACCATCGCGTCGGCGGTCGCCTTGAAGAGGCTCTCGCCGATGTTGTACTGGAATGTACGGGCACCCATGAGAGCTTCGAAAGCTCAGTGCGTCTTGAGGAAGTTCACCAGCCACGTCATCGCGGGACGCATCGTGCCGCTGCTCGTCATGAGCCCCGTGTTCGTTTGCCACGTCGCGCCTTCGATGTAGCCCCAGAGCGTGATGCCCTTCACGTTCGGGTCGTTCCAGAACATCGTGAACTGGCTCTGCATCACCTGGGACTGCTGGGTGTCGTCCGCGAGGCTGATGTCGTACTCGGTGATGTAGACCGGCAGGCCGGTCTGGGAAGCCAGACTGTCGATCATGCCTTGGACGGTGCTCGTGGCCATGGTCGAGGCGGCGTGCGCCTGCGCCCCCACGGCGTCGATCGGGGCGCCGGCCGCCTTGATCGCCTGCACGATCGACACGAAGTGATCGTGCTGGCTCTGGTATTCGATGTTGTTGTAGTCGTTCAGGATCAGGATCGCGTTCGGGCAGGCGGCGCGCGCCCACTTGAAGGCATTCACGATCCAGTCGTATCCGCTGCTTCCGGCGCCGCCGATCAGGTTCGCGTACGGCGGCGTGGTGTGCGGCGGAGGCTCGTTGACCACGTCGATCAGCTTGACGTTGGGATAGCGCGTGCAGAAGTCCGTCATCCAGGTCTGCACCGCGGCCGTCGCGGCGCTCGACGACAGGCCGGCCACCCAGTTCGGCTGCTGGCTCCCCCACACGAAGTTGTGCTGCTTGAACACGATGCCGTGACTCTGGGTGTACTGGTACTCGGCGTCGAGCGCCGTCCAGTTGAAGCTGCCCTGCGTGCCTTCGACAGACCCCCATTTGCCCTCGTTCTCGGGCGTGAACTGGTTCCAGTAGGTCGCGAAGTCCGAGCGGATGGCGCCGCTGGTCGAGATGTTGCCGACGAACTTCCGACCCGTGGAGCCGCCGCTGCCGGATCCGGAGTCCGACCCCGAACCGGAGTCCAACCCCGAACCGGAGCCCGACAACCCGGATCCGGAGCTCGAGGAGGACGAAGAGCTCGACCCGGATCCGGAGCTGCCAGCGGCGTCGGCCGATCCGGAGCTCGACGCCGAAGTGATGGATGCGCCGCTCTCGGGGCCCGAATCGGCGCGGCTTCCCGCTCCTCCGTCCGGGCTCCACGGATTCTCGCTCGACGACCCCGACGACCCGCAGGCGACCAGGAAGGACATGGCGGCCATCGGCAAGAGGCGGCGGGGATGGGCGGCGCGGTTCATCACCAGCGCAGTGGCGGCAGGCGGCGTAACCCGTCACGAATACCGAGGTCACTCCGGGCGGGGCGGATAGTTACCGGCTGCGCAGGCGTCGCCGTCTCGGGCGTCGCGACGAGGCTCGGGGGATCCACGGTGCGACGACGTAGGGTTGACACGGCCTGGTGCTTTGTCAGGTCCCTGGAGCGCCGAACATGTTGAAGCGCATGCAATATCAAGCGGTTGCAAGGCTGCGATCCCGAAGCATTTCCAAATAGGACTGCCCTCTTCGAAGATCGATGGCTCTCGCGCGACCGCAAGTGCTCGGGATCACGTTGCAATCAACCTGATCGGTGCTCTCGTAGGCGTTGAGGTACGCATTCATCGGGGCAGTCGCAATCGCCCTTGCGTTCCGTCGAACAAAGCACCACCCGCGCAAGAAGAGCAGGGCCGGCCCCGGCGTCAGCCTCGGGTCCCGACGTCAGCGCTTGGCCTGTCCATGACCCACCTTTGGCCCGCGGCCCGGCTATTTCCCGTAGACGCTTACGATGCTCGTTTGAATTGCCGTGTCGGTTGCGTCGGTCGTTTCGCCGGTGATGACTCCACCTTCGGAGAATCCGCCGGAACCGCCGGAGTCACCGGCGCCACCTTCACCGAGCGAGAGGCCACCCTCCAGCTTGAGGGGGGAGTACCCCTTGGGCAGCGCCGACAGGTCGATGTTGACCGAGAGCGGACCTGTCTTGGCGTTCCCCGACTTCAGCTGCCAGTGGTCGACCCCATTGTCCTTGCTGAAGATTGTCGCGATGTCGTACGAAACAGACGGATTGGGGTTTTCTCCGGTGGCAGTGCAGTCGCTCGCCGCGCTCTTACTGCAGTTTGCGACATTGCCCGCATAGACGCCATTTTCCCAGTCCATCATCGGCCAAGGCCCGTTACCGGTTCCCTTGGACCAGAAAGTCATGGTCGTGAACGTCAGCGCGCCCATCGATCCGTTTCCGTCGTCCCGTATGCCGGTCTCCGTGTTGCCGTAGTCGAAGCAACAGTTTCCATTCACGTACTTGCCATGGAAGATGGCATACTCGGTTTGGGGCTGGGCCCCTTTGGGCATGTTCTTGGTCTTGTCCCTGTTTCTGAGGCATTGCGACGTGCTCTTCCACAGCAGGTTCGACTCCCATCCGTGCTCCAGCGCGACGGGCACGTTCGTCCCGTCGGACATCTGCCAGTACGCGATGTCCATCAGGTCGCAGGGGCGAGTCGCGGCCGTGTCTGCCCTCCACATGTCGTTGCCGTTCCCGGTCTGGTCATATAGCGCGGTCACTTTGCACGAGGTGCCAGAACAGAACAAACCGAGGGCGGTGAGGTCCGCGAGGCCGCCCGCTGCCACGACGCCGATGTCTTTCTCCTGCTTGTCGGATACGCGTAGGGTTCGGAAAAGAGGGCCATTGTAGGAGGCGAACAGGGCACGGGTGAGGGCGTGGGCAGCAACGAAAGGCGTGCCCGCAGCCTTCGCAACATCGCCGGGAAGAGCGCTCGCGCTGGTGGACCCCCCCGAGCCACTGCTGGAACCAGATCTGCTGCCGGAGCTGGAGCCGCCACTCGAGCCGGAGCTATTCGAGCCGCCGCTGGAGGCCGAGCCGCCGCTCGAACCCGAACTGCCCGAGCCACCACTAGACCCGGAGCTCGCGGTGCCGCTGCTCGACCCTAAGCTGTCGCCCGAGCTCGAGGAGCGACCGGGGCCCGCCCCTCCGTCATCGCCGGTACCGGAGTGGGGACCCGATGTGTCCGTGGAACCACATGCGCAGAAGATCGCTGTCGCGGAAACAGCGGCCAGACGGCCGAGGACGCCCGTGAGGCTCTTCGGCCGAACGTGCGGCCAGTGGTTGGCTATTTGCCCCATGCCTTATCGTGCAGTGACGACGGCAGCGCGCTTCCGTCACAAAAAAGTGCGCTGACCGCACTCTGGTGCTGTCGGTGGGGGAATACCCTCTCAACCGCGCCGGCCATGCCTTGCAGGACGTCGGTCCCCACAGGCTCCGGCTAACCTCGCGCTCCGTCGTGGAGACGACCGGAACGTCGACTGCGCGCGCGCCTTTCGCCGCAAGCCGTCTCGGAGAACCGACGTCACTCCGAGCGGGGCGGATAGTTACCGTACCGCGACCACCGCCTTCGCCGCGCGATCCGTGAGGGCAATGACGGATTCTCGTAGGGGCTACCACTGTAGAGAGTGACTTCGTGGCTCATGACGAACGCCGATCGAGCCACGGGTCGCGCGCCGCGGCCCTGCCTGCCGTCGCGCAAACGGATGAGGCTTTCGACGAAGGAATGGACAATGGACCTGGCTCCGATGCGTGCTCGTTGGCCACTGGCCGTGCCCATGGTGATGGCGACCCTCTGCTCCTGCGGCTCCGACCTCGGGCCGCCGGACTCCGTTGCCGATGCCAGCGCGGGGCAGGCGTCGGATTCGGGGGCGGGGAAGAGCTCGGGGTCGAGCGGCAACGATGGGTCTCGCGGTAGCTCGGGAGGCGCCAGCGCTGGCAGCAGCTCGGGCGACGCCGGCTCTGGCAGCAGCTCGGGTAGCTCCGGGTCGAGCGGAACCCCGGATGCGGGGGGCACGGCCGGCACCGGGCCTTGCGACATCTATGCGTCCGGCGGCACGCCGTGCGTCGCGGCGCACAGCACGGTCCGGGCTCTCTTCGGCGCCTACGGCGGGAATCTCTACCAGGTGCGGCGCGCCTCGGACAAGACGACCAAGGATATCGGAGTGCTGGCCTCCGGGGGATTCGCCGACTCGGCCGCGCAAGATGCGTTCTGCGCAGGCACGACATGCACGATGTCGATCATCTATGACCAGTCCACGAAGGGCAACCACCTCCGAAGCGCGCCGGCGGGCGGGGCCAAGAACACACCCGATAGCGAAGCAAACGCGACGGCTCTCAAGCTGACCGTCGGTGGCCATACCGTGTATGGGGTCCATATCCCGGCGGGCACCGGCTATCGGAACGACACGACCTCCGGCGTTGCAACCGGCGACCAGCCGGAGACGGAGTACATGGTAACGAGCGGCACCGACTACAACGCTGGGTGCTGCTTCGACTACGGCAACGCCGAGACGAACAACCTGGACGACGGCGCCGGCACCATGGAGGCCGTCTACTTCGGAAACTCCACCGACTGGGGCAGGGGCGGTGGCAGCGGTCCGTGGGTCATGGCGGACCTAGAAAACGGGCTCTTTGGAGGGCAAAGCACCGCTGCCAACCCCACCGACACGCCCCTGACCTCTGCCTACGTCACGGCCATGGTCAAGGGCCGATCGGGGACGTTCGGGCTCAAGGGCGGCAACGCGCAGTCCGGCATCCTTACGACCATGTACGACGGAGCGCGTCCGAGCGGAGGCTACAACCCCATGAAGAAGCAGGGTGCCATCATCCTGGGAATCGGCGGGGACAACAGCAACGGTGCGCAGGGGAACTTCTTCGAAGGGGTGATGACCTCCGGCGACGCGTCGAAGGCGAACGATGACGCCGTCCAAGCCAACATCGTCGCTGCGGGCTACGGACACTGAGAGCCCGACCCCGCTGCAGGTCTCGGGCGTAGCCTGTACGGCCACCGACCTGGCCGCGGGTCGAGATGGTCGTCGCCCGCGATGGTGACGCTGACGGATTCGGAGAGCATCCGCCACTGCCGTTAGGGGAAACGAGGCTCTCCCGACAGTCGGGATCTCCCGTGCCGGTGCGAGCCGGCGCCGCCTTCAAAGGAAGTCGTTCTTGCTCCCTCGTCGCGCGCTCATCATCCTCCTCACGGGCACCCTGGCCATCGCTAGCTGTGGCACGAGCACGGGGTGGTTGCCCAACGGCGACCCGGGCGGGGGTCCCGGCTCGAGCTCGGGGGCGAGCCGCGGTTCGACCGTTCCGCCGGACGGTTCGAGCAGCTCGGCCGCAAGCTCCACGGACGCGAGCAGCGGCTCCGGCAGCTCCGGCGCCGATTCCGGGGGCTCGAGCACGACATTCGCGGATTCCGGCGGAAGCTCCGGCACCGCGAGCGGCAGTTCCGGCAGCGGTTTCGACCCATGTCCTGCGACCGGGAACTGCGAGGTCCTCCCGCTCGGAGACTCCATCACGTACGGCTCCACCACCAACAACGGCGGGTATCGCGTCGAACTCTACACCCGGGCGACCAACGACGGCAAGCACGTCACGTTCGTGGGAAGCCAGTCCGATGGCCCGGCCGCGGTCGCCGGCGTGGCCTTCCCCAGAAACAACGAAGGCCATCCCGGGTGGACCATCTCGCAGATCACGGGCGTCGCGACCACGTCCAACGCGCTCAAGGATTCGCCGGAGATCATCCTCTTGCACATCGGCACGAACGACCTACCCAACTCGCTCACCGGGGCCTCCAGCAGGCTCGCGCAGCTCGTCGACCAGATCCTGGCAGCTCTTCCGAATTCGCTGCTCGTCGTCGCCCAGCTCATCCCGCTTCCGTGGGCGGAGAGCTCGGTCGTCACGTACGACGCGGCGATCCCGGGCCTCGTGCAGCAGCGCGCGGGGCAGGGCAAGCACGTGATCCTGGTCGACATGAACACCGGGTTCCCGTCGAATAACGGCTTCGGCAGCGACAACATTCATCCGAACGACAGCGTCGGGTACCCGTGGATGGGGGACAAGTGGTACGCCGCGATCCAGCAGTACCTGCACTGACGTCTCGCAGCCCGCCGGTCGTGGTCTCGCATCCCGCCACGAGGACTGGCGTGAGCATGGCGTCATTGCGCGATTCGCAGCATCACGACCCCGTGGCTCGGGACGTTCATGGCGGCGTAGCTTCCGCTGTACGTCCCGAGATCCGAGTGTTGCCAGAGGTCGCGTACGGAAGCCGCCCCGCCGGACAGCCCGATCTGGGTGAAGCTCACGGTGATGGACGCGGCGCTGCCGTTGCGATTCAGCAGCGCAACGGCCCGCACGTTGTTGCCGCTGAGAGGCTTCGACCAGACCTGCAGCCCACTCTGCGGCGTCGCGACGAGCGTCCCCTGCGCGCCGAGCAGGTCCTGATCCACGGCGATGACCTCGGTGTTCGTGAGGATCGTCTTCGTGGCAGCCGGCATGGACCGAAGATCGTTGCCAGCCAGAAGGGGCGCGCCGAGCATGGCCCACATGCTGAAGTGCGACTTGTTCTCGTCCGCCGTCAGCCCGCCGTTGCCCACTTCGAGCATGTCGGGGTCGTTCCAGTGCCCGGGGCCCGCATAGCGCGAGAGCGGTGCGTCTTGATCGATGAGCCCGGTGATCGACGGCCAGCTCGCGTTGATGTCAAACCCGATGCGCCAGAGGTTGGCGATACTCGGCAGGCTCAGCCCGCACCCGGAGCCGTCGGGCGGTTTGGCGCTGGGGGGGCACAAGTCGCCCGTGCCGTTGCCCGGATTGATGCTGTGACGATGGGACGGTTCGTCGCCCGGAGGGCGTCGCGCATGACCGCGAACGAGCTGCGCTGCCCTGTGCAGAGGTCATACTTGAGGTAGTCGACGCCCCACGACGCGAAGGAGCGCGCGTCCTGGGCCTCGTGGCCGAGGCTCCCTACCGCCACGGAATGCGAGACTCCCCCGTAGAGCCCGACGCAGGTCACCGTATTCGGCGCTTCGTAGATGCCGATCTTCAGGCCCTTGCCGTGCATGTAGTCGGCGAGGGCTGGAATGCCAGACGGGAACTTGCTCGCGTTCCACTGGAGGTTGCCGCTTGCGTCTCGCCCATCCATCCAGCAGTCGTCGATGTTGACGTAATCGTAGCCGGCCGCCTGCATGCCGCTGCCGACCATCCCGTCGGCGGTGGCCTTGATGAGGCTCTCGCTGATGTTGCACTGGAATGTATTCCACGAGCTCCAGCCCATCGTGGGGCGTGGCCGCCAGGACACCGGGCGCCGACCCGTCGGTTCCGCCGCCCGCATCTGCGCCCCCGGAGTCCGCACCCGAGCTCACTCCGGAGCTCGACCCCGACGCGGATCCAGAGCCCGAATTGGCCCCGGAAGACGAAGCCCCTCCGGAACCCGAGCTCGACGTCGAGCCCGCTCCACTCGACGGAGAGCCCCCCCGGACCGGGGCCCGGAGCTACCCCTCGCCGCGTCGGCCGAGTCGGCGGGCGCACCCGAGCTGCCGCTTGACCCGGAGCCACCCGGGCCGCAAGCGCAGAAGACCGCAGTCGGCGTGGCGATGGCCAAAGAGGTTCGAGCATACACGACGAATCCAACAGCGCAGTGGCGCTCGAGGCGAGGTTCCGTCACGGAGGAGCTTGTCCCTGACGGATTGAAGCGGCCCGCGACACTGCAGTGTCGGATGCCCTGCGCCCCCTCATCGTCGTCCGCCGTGCGGCCGCCCGCAACAAAAGCGAGAGCCGTCCGAGGAGCTGGCGCTGTCCAGCGCTCTGCTGTGCCTCGCCTTGGTGGTGGTGGGCTGCGGCGACGGAGCAAACAGTTCTGTCGGCCCGGATGTGGATACAAGCTCCGGCGGCTCCGTGTCGGGCCTCTCTTCGTCCGACACCCATGCCTCGGCTTCGAGCGTGGGCGCCGGGATCAGCAGCCGTGATGCGAAACAGCACGAGGCAAGGCGCATAGCTTGCGCGGAGAAGAAACCGTGGATCGATTCGCAAGACACCAGAATTGCCCGACTCGCCGGGGCCCGCTCGGCTCCGTACTGCCCTCGTTCGGCCGACGCACGTCGCTGGGCGCCGTGTGTGCGAGCATCGTTGCCCTCGCCGGAGCGTGTTCGAGCCAAGGCGCAGGCGGTCCGGGTGCCGATGCGGGCGATGCCGCCAAGGGTGGCACTGGAAGTAGCGGCGGCACCTCGTCGGGCGGCAGCCCCGACGGAGGCGGCACCGGAGGAGGAGACGGCGGCCAAGCCGACGCCATGCCTCCCCTCATGTGCAACCCGCCACCTACCGGCACCTCGTACGTGATCGATTCGACCGGCGTCACCTTCACGGTGAACGCCGGCAAGCTTCGCGTGAAGGTCTGCACGGCGGACATCATCCGGGTCGAGTACACGAGCGCCTCGTCGCTTCCGATGAAGACGTCGCTGTCCGTCAACGCGACGTGGCCCACCCCGGACTTCTGCGTCGACGATTCGGGTGGGACCGTCACCATCACCACCGCACGGATGAAGGCGAAGGTCACGACGGCGACGGGACTGGTCACCTTTACCGATCGGACCGACAACGTCCTCTTGTCGGAGGCCAGCAAGATGCTCACGCCGGCCACCGTCGAGGGCGTCAGCACGAACACGGTTCAGACCGCGTTCAACTCGCCGGCGAACGAAGCCCTCTTCGGCCTCGGCCAGCGCAAGGACGACCTGGTCAACCGCAAAGGGCAGCAGTCGTTCCAGATGCTCAACAGCAACGGGTGGATCCATATCCCCCTCCTGGTCTCAAACAAGGGTTACGGCGTTTACTGGGACAACCCCTCGACGACGCAGTTCAACGGGAGCGCCGGTGGTAATACCAAGTACAGCTTCAGCTCCGAAACCGGAGACATGGTCGATTATTACTACTTCTACGGACCCACGATCGACCAGGTGATCGCGGGGTACCGCACGACGACGGGCGCGGCGCCGCTTTTCCCCAAATGGGCCTACGGCCTCTTCATGTCGCATGACCATTACCAGAGCTCGATGGACCTCATGAACGTCGACCAGGGCTATCGAAGCAACAACATTCCTGTGGACGTCATCGTCCAGGATTGGGACTACTGGAACCCCTACGTGTGGGGCTCGCAGCTCATGGACCCGAGTCGGTATCCGGATCCGGGTGCGGTCGTGAGGCAGCTGCACGCGGACAACATCCACACGATGATATCGATCTGGCCCCTTTATCAAACGCGAAACCCCGCCACGCCAATGGGTACGAGCGAGCACGGAATCGACGGTGGCGCCCTCGGGGAGCTCGACCCCTTCAACTCGCTCAATGCGATGAACGCTCTTTATCCCGACACCAGCGGCGGCCTGTACCACTTTTACGACACCTTCAACCCCATGGCCCGGACGGCCACGTATCAGTATGATTACGATCGCCTGATCGGAAATTTCGGCTGGGACGCCATCTGGGCGGACAACGACGAGCCTCAGGGCTATCCCGACGGCGTGAACGTGCACGGCGCCACTATCGCCCTCGCCCCCGGCAAGGGCGCGTTCTACATGAACGCCTACCCGCTGGAGCACGTTCGAGGGGTCTACGAGGGCTGGCGCAGCATCGGTCCGAGCGGGAAGCGGGCGTACGTCCTCTCCCGTAGCGGATTCGCGGGCTCCCAACGGTATGCCGCGGGTAACTGGTCGGGGGATATCAGCTCCACCTTCCAGCAGTTCGCCACGGAGATACCCGGGGGGCTCAGCTACGCCGTCTCCGGGATGCCGTACTGGACCACCGACATCGGCGGCTACTTCACCCCCCCTGCAAGTGAGGAGCTCTTCACACGCTGGCTCCAGTTCGGGGCGTTCTGTCCCACCTTCCGCATTCACGGACAGCAAAACAAGGAATTGTACGGGCCGCAGGGATGCTCTGGCAATTCGTGCTGGAGCACGCAGGGCAAGGCCAATATGCTCGCGGTGGACCAGCTGCGCTATCGCTTGATGCCTTACATCTATTCGCTGGCGTGGCAGGTCACGAGCGCGGGCTACACGATCATGCGTCCGCTGGTCTTCGACTTCCAGAACGACGCGATGGTCTACGGCATCAAGGATCAGTTCATGTTCGGCCCCGCCTTCCTGGTCAATCCCGTGACCACCATGGGGGCCACGAGCCGGTCCGTCTATCTCCCGGCGGGGACCTGGTACGATTTCAGCGGAGGAACGACCACGATGGGCGGCAGCACGATGATGGCCAATGCGCCATTGAGCCAAATGCCGCTGTACGTCAGGGGGGGCTCGATCGTGCCGATGGGCCCCATGATTCAGTACGCGGCCCAGAGCATCGATCCGCTGGAGATCCGAGTCTACAAGGGGCAAGACGCGTCGTTCGAGCTCTACGAGGACGAGGGCGACACGTACGACTACGAAAAGGGCAAGTACTCCACGATCCAATTCACGTGGAGCGACTCCGCCAAGCAGTTGACGATCGGCGCAAGGAACGGAAGCTACACCGGCATGCCCGCGAACAGGACGTTCAACATCGTGTGGGTCGGCGCGAGCCATGGCGTGGGTCTCGGTGTGACCGCGACTCCCGACAAGGTCGTCACGTACAACGGCTCGGCGACGGTCGTGACGGCAAACTGACTACTGCTGGAGGCCCGGTGAGAGGGCCGCTAAGCCGCGAAGCCGCCGAAGGAATCAGGCGAGCAGCCGGAGGGCTCGTAGCGATCTTCGTTCGGCGTCGTCGCGGTCCCTCTCGCTCGCGTCGTGGAGGCGCGCGAATCGTTTCCCCGGGATCGTTTCGACGAGCGGGCGCGACGCGCTCTCGCCTCACGCTTCCCCTACGCCCTGTCTTCGTGGTGCATGAAGGTGGGGTGCGGGTCGTCGCGTTCCCGCATGCGAAGCGGCTCCCTGGGTACTGGAGGAGCCGAACACAATCCCGCTCGAACCGGGTCGAACGCGTGCTGTCCGTCGTGCTGTAGAGCAGTCCGCCTACCAAGCGATCCCAGTGCTGCAACCGAGAGGATGTCGGGCGCCAGCCTGATGACGTTGCCGGTGGGCGGCAGCGACCCCGACCTCAGAGCTGCTGCGGCGCTTCGGCGTCGACGGCAGCCACCGCTGGCTCCGTCGCGAAGACCGCCCCGGCCCCGAGGTGCTCCAGCGGCGACGCGACGGATCCGTCGGGCTGGCGCATTCCCAGCGCGACGCGGACCGCGCGGCACGGCAGCTCGGCGTCGCCGGCGATGGCCTCGACCACCTCGGCGATCTTCACGCCGCCCGAGCCGCGAACGTCGACCTCGACCGCCAGCGTAAGCAGACCGCCGACGATGCCTGCCCGCGCGAGAGCGTCCGCCGCGGCCTCCGTCCCCACGTCGACCGTGCGCAGGAAGTCTCGCACGTTGACGCGCTTGCCGATGCCGTCGATGCGCCGGACGACCCAGAGCTCGCTCGCCGCGAGGGCGCGCGCGACCGCGTCGCGCAGCCACGCCTCGCCGCCCCTCGCCTCGAGCGCGATCCGCGGCAGGCCCACCGCGTAGCGGGCGGCGTTCACGACCTTCGTCACCGCCGGGTCTCCCGCGTTCAGCCTCGCCCCTCCCACGAAGCGGAGGCCTGGCTGCGCGCCCTCGGATAGACCGTCGAGGAGCGCGGTGGCGTCGAGATCGGCGGCGATCTTCACGTCGATCACCTCGCAGAGGCTCGCGACCCCGAGCGCCAAGGCCGGTCCGAACGCCATGTCCGGCTTCGGGTGGAAGCCCTGCGAGTAGAAGAGCGGGAGCTCGAGCCGGCGGAAGGCGCGAGGGAGGGCGCGGATCACGTCGAGGTGCGAAAGGAAGGCGGCGGCGCCGAGCTTCTCGTAGACGAAGCGATAGCGCCGCGCTTCGCCCTGCGCGATGCGCGCGGGCGCACCCTTCCCGGTGACGCGGGTGCGAGCCAGCGGCGCGGCGCCCGTCGCGCGCGGCTCGTCTGCCCCGAGCTTGCGCAGGTAGACGAGGCGCTGCTCGCGCATCGCCGACAGGTCGCACGCGATGCCGCAGTCGTAGCAGACGAGCTTCCTCGCGTCGGCGGCCGCGTCGGCGAGGTTGGTGGCGTGGACGAAGGCCCCGGCGACCTTGCCGCAGGGCAGGGAGAGCCTGTTCTTGAGGGCCTTCCGGTACTCGCGCGCAAGGAACCCGTCCTCGAGGCCGACGTCGATGTGGTCCCAGGGGAGGCGCGCCGTCACGGGGATCGTCCCGAGGTACTTCGCCGGGTCGACCCCCTCCGCCCGGAAGGCGTCCTCCCAGACGGACATCTTCTTCTGGTCTTCCCATGAGTCGAACCGCGCGCCCGCGAGGTAGGCGCGCTCGAGCACCGGTGCGAGCGAGCGATCGCCCCGCGCGAAGACCCCCTCGAGCCAGGACGTGTCGCCGTCGTGTACGCGGAGGTCGACGCCCGCGCTGCGCGCCTCCTGCGTGAGCCACACGTGCTTCACGCGGACGGCGTCCGGCGTGTCCATCGCGCACCACTGGAACGGCGTGTGCGGCTTCGGCACGTGCGTCGAGACGCTGACGGTCACCTTCGGGGCGCCGCCGCCGCCGCGCTCCTTCTTGATGCGCTTGCCGACGGCGCGCGCGCGCCCGCCGACGCGCGGGATCTCGCGCACGTCTTCTTCCTCTTCCGTGGGCAGACCGATCATGAAGTAGAGCTTCATGGCTTGCCACCCGCGCGAGAACACCCGCTCGGCGGTCTCGAGGAGCTGCTCCTCGGTGACGTTCTTGTTGATGACGTCGCGCATCCGCTGCGTGCCCGCCTCGGGGGCGAAGGTCACGCCGGAGGCGCGCACGCGCGCCATGTCGTCGAGCACGTTCTCGTCGAGCCCGTAGGCGCGGAGGCTGGACACCCCGAGGGACACCTTCTGCGGGGTGAGAGCGTCGGCGACCTTCTTCACGAGCGGCGCGATGCACGAGTAGTCCGCCGAGGAGAGCGACGTGAGGCTCGCCGCGTCGTACCCGCTCTTCTTCACGGCGCTGACGACCGAGGCCACGATCTGCTCGGGGTCCCGCTCGCGAACCGGGCGGTAGATCATCCCGGCCTGGCAGAACCGGCAGCCCTCGGTGCAGCCGCGCGCGATCTCGACCGACATGCGGTCGAAGATGGCCTCCGGTCCTCCGATGGGCCCGTCGTCCGGGAACGGGAACTGGTTCAGGTCGTCGACGAGCGTGCGCTCGACGGGCAGGGCGATGTCGTCCGCCAGCGCGCGGTCGACGACCGTGAACCCCGTGTCGGCCTCGACGCGGGTCGCGTAGAGCGACGGCACGTAGACCCCGTCCAGCCTCGCGAGCGCGCGCAGCCGCTCGGCGCGCGGTACGCCGGCCTTCTTCGCGCGGACCCACGCGAGAGCGACCTCGGTCGTCCTCTCCTCGCCGTCTCCCACGACCACCGCGTCGAGGAACGGGGCGAGGGGCTCCGGATGCGTCGCCGTCGGACCGCCTGCGAGCACCAGCGGATCGTCCTCGCCCCGCGCGCTCGCGCGCAGGGGAACCCCCCCGAGGTCGAGCATCGTGAGGACGTTGGTGTACGTCAGCTCGAACTGGAGCGAGAACCCGACCACGTCGAAGTCACGCAGGGGGCGCGCGCTCTCGCACGACACCAGCGGCAGCCCGCGCGCCCGCAGCTGCGCTTCCATGTCCACCCAGGGCGCGTACGCTCGCTCGGCCAGGGTGCGCGTGTCGTCGTTGAGCAGCTTGTAGAGGATCTTGAAGCCGAGGTGGCTCATCCCGATGTCGTAGACGTCGGGGAACGCGAGGCAGATGCGCGCCTCCACGGCGGCCCAGTCCTTGGGACGCGCGCCGAACTCTCCGCCGAGGTAGCGCGCGGGCTTCTGTACGAGGTGTACGAACGAAGCGTACGGGTGCTCGGCGGCGGGCGTGGACATGGGCGAATGGCCAGTTCTAGTTCCCCGGGGGCCCGAGGACAACCCGCGCCGGAGTCCCGCGAGGCGGGCGCGGGCGCCGGCGTCACGCTCGGCGCTGTCTCCGGCGCCACACGCTGCGGCGGCTCCTCGCCGTGGAGCTTGCGCTTTCGATGGCAGAGGCGGGGTCGCGCGGATGGCGGTTTGCGCTCGAAGTGGGGCGTCAGTGCAAACCGGGAAAGGTGCGGGCGTAGAGGTTCAGGAGCCAGAAGGCCAGGATCAGAGTGGCCGCCTCACCAATGCCCTGCCAGGGAACGTGACGAAGCAAGGGCAAGAGATGGCGCTGCGATTCGACCGACGAGGCGAGTTCCGGAGGTTCTGAAGGGGTCGGGAGTTTCGCTAAGACGCCCAGAGCAATGAGGACTCCGGCACTCGGAATCGCCAACAGTATAGCCCCGGGCGGCCCCCCGTGAGCGAGGGGAACGATAAGAAGAAGCGCGAAAGTGCCAGCCAAAATACAAGTCAATCGCGCAAGTAGGATATGGCGTCGCATAAGCCAACCGGACATGGAAAGAAGGATGCCAAGAACTGCCCAAACAATAGTTCTGCTGGTAAAGCGACTTGCGACGAAAGGGTGTGGACGTGGCTGTTGGCAATGGCTTCCCGTATGGAAGCCAAGCTTACGTAGAGACCAAGTAGCATGAAGAAGAGACCCAACAGCCGCGTGGCTTGGTAGGCAGTCATGGCGGACATGGGATGGGAGGACAAGACCAAATGGGACACGCTTCCAGTCCGAGCGGAAGCCGCTACCCTCTGCGAACGGACCTTACTTCGACTGGGACTGGCCGTGCCTTGCCCGCCCGTGATGCCAAGCGCTACCTGCCAGCTGCAACGATACCGGGATCCCGTGGGGTCGATGCGACCGTGGGGCGACATCGACACGGTCATACCGCGCATCGATGACGCCCATGGCGCCGGGACGCCGCCCGTCAGCCCGCCTTTGCCGTTCTCAGCCCCTCGAGCGATGCCCCGCATTCGCACGCCTCGGGCACGTGCGCCTTGTGGTACGCGCGATCGCAGCGAGGGCACACGCGGGCCTCCGGCTCGTAGGCGATGATCTTGCCGCTCGCAGCGCAGCGCCTCCCGACGACCTGCGGCGGGTCCAGGGGCAGCGTCTCACCCGCGCTCGCCAGCGGCTCGGGGAGCGTCGCGTCTTCCGGCACGTCGACGACCTTCGGTATCCGCTCGCGCGCCTCCTTCACGATCCACGCGGCCGCGAACGGCTGGGTGGCGAGGCGTGCGACGACGGCCATCTCCGCTCCGCTGTCGTCCTTCCCGGAGACGCGCACCGCCTCTTCGCGCCACTGGATCTGCTCGACGGCGTACCAGGGCATCCTCCGCAGGCCGCTCTTCTCGACCGCCAGGCCGCCGTCTCCGACGCGCAGGGCGGGCTCGCCGCTCGTGCCGATCCAGATGGCGACGCCCACCAGGAGCGCGCCCGCCGCGAGGATGTACAGCGCCGCCTTGAGCGGCTCGGGTCCGCCCTCGCGCACCAGCGGGGCGAGCTGCTCCCAGGCGCCGGCCCCCATGGCCACCGCGCCGATCGCACCGACGGCGTAGACGACGGTCGGGCTCGCGGCGGTGCGCGGCTCGAAGCGCCTCTCGCGCCTCTGCCGCGGCTTGTCCTTGCTCTTCGATTTCTTTGCCATGATCGCGCCAGACGTTAGCCGGATTTGCCGCCTGATTCACCCATGTGTGCGATCTCGTCATACAGGTGAGCGGCGCTCTTGATTCCCAGGTGGTAGTTCGAGAGGTCGAGCCACTCGTTGGGGGCGTGGGCGTTCTCGTCCGGCTGGCCGAACCCCATCAGCAGACAGGGCTTGCCCGTGGCATCCGCGATGGTCCGCACGAAGGGGATGCTCCCTCCCTCGCGCATGAACACCGTCGGCTTGCCGAAGGCCTTGCTGAAGGCACGCTTGGCGACCTCGTAGACGGGGTGATCGGTCGGCGCGAGGTACGGCCGCGCCCCGTGCAGCGTCTCGACGCGGACCCGCACGCCGGGGGGAGCGATGCGCCGGAGGTGCTCGCCGAGCTTGCGCATGACGTCGTCGGGATCCTGATCGGGGACCAGGCGGCAGCTGACCTTGGCGCTGACGCGGGCCGGGATGATCGTCTTGGCTCCCTCCCCCTGGAAGCCGCCGCCGATGCCGCAACAGTCGAGAGTGGGCCGCGCCCAGATGCGCTCGAGGGTCGAGTAGCCCTTCTCGCCGACGGTGGCCGGAGCGCCGGTCGAGGCGAGCCACGCCTTCTCGTCGAACGGGAGGCTCGCAATCTCGGCACGCTCGGTGGCTGTGAGCGGGCGGACATCGTCGTAGAAGCCCGTCACCGTCACCCTGCCGTCGGCGTCGTGCAGCGACGCAATCATCTTCGCGAGCGCGTTCACGGGGTTCGCTACGCCGCCCCCGAACGAGCCGGAGTGAAGGTCGAACGCGGGGCCGTCCACGAACACCTCGACGTACGCCAGGCCGCGGAGCCCGACGCACAGCGAGGGGATGCCCCGCCCGAACATGGCCGTGTCGCTCACGCACACGAAATCGGCCGCGAGGTCTGCCGTGTGCTCGCGCATGAGCGCGTCGAGGTTAACGCTGCCGACTTCTTCCTCGCCCTCGACGAGCAACTTGAGGTTGATCGGCGGCGCGCCCGCGGTCCGCACGAAGGCCTCGACGGCCTTGGCGTGGACGTACACCTGCCCCTTGTCGTCGACGACGCCTCGTCCCCATAGGCGCCCCTCGCGGACGGCAGGCTCGAAGGGCGGAGTGATCCACTCGCCGAGCGGGTCCACCGGCTGCACGTCGTGGTGCCCGTACACCAGCAGGGTAGGCTTGCCGGGCGCACGCAGCCATTCCGCGAAGACGGCGGGATGGCCGGCGGTGGGCCACACCTCGATGCGCCCCGCGCCCAGCCCTCGCAGGTGGGCGGCGAGGTGGTCGGCGTTGGCGCGCACGTCCGGCGCGCGCGCGGGCTCGCTCGAGACCGAGGGGATGCGCACCCACTCCACGAGCTCGTCGACGAAGCGGTCCCGGTTGGCGTCGATGTAGTCGAGGACGCTCTTCATGGGCAGGACCCCCAAGGGTACACCACAAGCCTTCGGCCTTCGCTTTCAGCTCCTCGACCTTGGCCCATGGCGGCAGCGCTGCGGGCGAGCGGATCCGAGCTCGTCGAGTGGCGCAAGCTCGCCCATCGCCGCGCCCAGCTCTCCGCCGATCGAAGACCTGCCATAGGTCATTCCGTTGACGGTCACTTCGCCAGCAGCGCCAGCGCCTCGCGCAGCAGCTCTTCCACCGGCGCGCTATGCACGCGGTCGCCCAGCGTCGTGACCGCTCGCTCCGCCTCGGCCGGTTTGAAGCCCATGCCGGTGAGCGCGCCGCGCAGCCGCTCCTCGGCGTCGCCCGCGGACGCCGCCGCCGGCTGGCCCAGGGCCACCGGCGCGCCGGGCGCGCTCGCGTACACGGGCAGCTTGTCTCGCAGCTCGAGCAGGAGGCGCTCGGCGATCTTCTTGCCCACGCCCGAGACGCCCGTCAGCGCCGCGAGGTCGCGCCGCGCGATGGCGCGCGCGAGGTCCCCGGCCGGGAGCGCGCTCAGCACTGCCACAGCGATCCGCGGCCCGACGTTGGACACGCTCAGCAGCGTGCGAAACGCCGCGCGCTCGACGTCGTCGGCGAACCCGTAGAGCGCCAGGGTGTCCTCGCGCACGTGCGTGTGCACCCAGAGCGTCACGCGCCCGGCGTCGTCGGCGCGGCAGCGCCCGAGGGTACCGAGCGGGACGATCAGCTCGTAGCCGACTCCCCCAACGTCCAGCACGACGCCGCCGTCGGACTCCTGCGCGGCGACCTTGCCGGTGAGCCGGCCGATCATGCAGGCACCGTATCACGCGGGCGCCGCAGCGCGGCGGCGGCGAGGAGCGCCAGCACCGGCGTCACGACGACGTGGTACCGGTCCTCGCCGAAGAAGACGGCGTGCGTGAAGATCGTGGTCGCGAGCAGCGCGACGCACAAGAGGACGGCCGGCGGCGCGTCCGGCCGCCCCGGCAGCGGTATGCACGGGACGACCGCTGCGGCGACCGCGAGCGGCCAGAACGCCGGAGAGTCTCCGACGAAGGCGAGCGCGCCGATCGCCGCGACGGCCGCGAGCAGCGCCGCCTGGACCCGGGCGTCGCGACGTTGCCGGCGCGCCGCCGGGAACGCGACGCCCCCCAGGGCAGCCGCCGCGAGGAGGACGCGATGCACCAGCGTCGTCACGCCGCGCGCTCTCTCGCGCTTCGGTTCGGGCCACGAGTCAGGACGCGCCTCGTGGAGGTACTCGACCGCGAACGACTCGTGGTCGAACGTGTACCCCAGCTTCGCCGGGACCAGCGACAGCCAGCGCAGCGGGTCGGCGAGAACCTGCTTCGCGCCGTAGTCGAGCCAGCACCGGTCCTGCTGCACCTGACCGGTCACGTCCCTGCAGCCGTCGCTCGAGCGCAGCGTCTCGAAGCGCCCGGTCGCCCGCGGGAACGCCCCGATGGCGAGGTTCCACCCGGCGTTGGTGCTGACGAGCGCGCACCCGTCCATCACGCGGCAGTTGCGCACGGTCCACGGCAGGACCGGCAGCAGGGCGACGCCGCACGCCACGACGGCCGCGAGCGCCCGCGTCCGGCGCCCCGGCGTGACCAGGGCGAGGAACGGAGCGCACAGGAGGGCCTGAGGGCGAACGAGCGCCGCGATGCCCAGGCCCAGCGCGCCGGCGGTGAGCCCGCGCCACGGCCGCGAGTCGCGCACCGCTAGCCAGAAGGCGAAGAGCGTGAGGAGCGCCGCCAGCGGCTCGGTCATGAGCAGCGCCGCGTACAGGACCAGCCCGGGGTGAAGAGCCACGACGAGGCCCGCCGCGCGCGCGCGCCGCTCGGAGAGCGCGCGGCGCGCGAGCGCCCAGGTGACCACCGCCAGCGCCGCCCCCACGAGGGCGTTCGCGACCGCCGCTGCAGCGTGCCCCGCGCCGAGCGCGCGGTAGACCAGGGCGAGCATGCCGCTGTACCCGACCGGGTAGTGGCACCACGGATGCCAGGCGAGGTGTCCGCCCGGCATCGGCCGATCGTCCGAGTAGCCGAGGCCCGCCGCAATGCGCCGCGCCCCGAAATCGTAGTAGTGCCCGTCCCAGACGGGCTCGCCCGCCCACGCGAGCGCCGCCCACAGGCGCGGCACGAGGGCTACGACGAAGAGCAGCGCACCGAAGCCGGCCTCGCGCTTCGGGCTCGCGTCGTCGCTCACACCAGCTCCTTGCCGCGCGTGGCCAGCT
>PLYU01000125.1 GCA_003153495.1 Myxococcales bacterium | reverse complement strand
CGGCCGGCGCGGCCGACGGAGCGGCCGGCGCGGACGCGACCGGGGGTGCGGCCGGGGGAGGCGGGGGAGGGGGCAGGTTGTCGGTGGCGCCTCCGCACGCGACGGCCAGCGACGCGGGGAACAGAGGGATGACCAGGGCGAGGAGCTCGTAGGCCTTCATGGGCGCGTGAGCATCGTCCGGGCGCGACCCGAGCGCAAGGCCAGTCCGCTGCCCGGAGCGCCGTTCTCCCTTCGCTTGACGGCGGGCTCACCCGCGCGCCACTGTCCCCGTCGATGCCTTTCCGGAAGCGGTATCTCTTCGTTTGCACGAACAGGCGCCCCGACGGCCATCCGAAGGGCTCCTGCGCGGAGAAGGGGGCCGAGGAGATCGTCGTGAAGCTCAAGGAAGCGCTCTTGAACCGCGGCGTCGCGAAGGACATCGTGCGCGCCTGCGCCTCGGGCTGCCTCGACCTCTGCGAGACGGGCGTGACGGTGCTGCAGGAGCCCGAGCACGTTGCGTACGGAGGAGTGAAGCTCGACGACGTGGAGGCCATCGCGGACGCGGCGGCGGCCGGTGGGGTCGTCGAGCGGCTGGTCGTCCACGGGCGGCAAGGGCCGGGCTAGCCCGTGCGGCTCGGCGCTTCCTTCCGCGAGACGATGAGCGGCAGCTTCTGGCTGCTCGACGCGCCGACCGACGAGAGGGCGCTGGCCGTCTCCTTCGAGGCGAGGACCGAGGACGTGAGAGGCCTCGTCGCGGGGAGGGGATTCGAGGTCGCCGGCACGATCGACGCCGAGGGCATCGCGGCGGGAAGCGACTTCTCGGGCAGCGTCGGCTCCCGGCTGCTTCACGAGCGACGGATCCCGTACCGCTTCGCGTTCTTCGGGGACGACGGTCGCCGCTATGAGCTGAGCGGGCAGAGGGAGTGGAGCGGGCTCGCTCCGGTCGACTCGCTCACGCTGCTGCCCGCCACGCTGTACGACGACAGCGGCGAGGAGATCGGGCGGGCGACGCTGCGGTTCGACTGGCGCGCGGACTGGGGGCGCTGGCTGAAGAGCTGGAGAGTGCGGCTGTCGCGGTAGTACCGCGATTCCATGAAACAGAGAGGTCTACGCTGGCCGATCCAGCGAGTCATCGAAGGTGGCTATGATGCCGTCCATGGTAGACGAGAAGAGGAAGGCGGAGATCCTGCGGCAGCTCTCGACCCTCCGTACGGAGCTCGACGAGCTGGCCCGGACCGATGCAGACCGTGCCAGGACCATCGCCGGGTTTGCGGAGCTGTCGGCGCACGAAGCAACGCGCCCCGAGCCCCACCCCGAGCTCCTTGAGCTCTCGGTCACCGGGCTGAGGAAGGCGGTCCAGGAGTTCGAGCAGACGCACCCGCGCCTCGTCGAGATCGTCGGTTCGCTGTCGGCGACCCTGTCGAGCATCGGCCTGTGAAGCGCGACGCTCGCCGCCACGCTCACCCGAACTCCCGTCTGAACCACTTCGCGGCTGCCGACACGTCGACGCCGACGTAGTCGAAGCCCGGGATGACGACGTTGCGCACCGCGCCGAGGACCTGCTCGCGCTGCTCCGCGGGGTCCGGGATGCCGTGCTCGGGGACGCCCCCTCCCTGGAACGTCGAGGACCGGATCCACTGCTCGACGTTCGTGCGCAGCAGCGGCACGAGCCAGCCCGCGATCTCCCGGCGCATCGAGTTGGTGACCCACGAGGAGACGAGGTGCGCCCAGCCAATCCGCGCGTGGACGATCTCGTCCGAGAGGTGCACCTGGTTGACGGCACGCGCGAGGGGCGAGGTCGACCGCGCGAAACAGTGCTCGAGCCACACGGTCGCGATGCTCTCGTTCACGGCGCAGAGCCCGGCCGCGTACAACGCCGCACGCATCGGCGGGTCGACGTCCGGCAGCGGCGGCAGATGGACGGTCCCGGCCTCCGGCCGGGCAATCGGCGCGCCCAGGTACCGCGTCGCGAGCCGCTCGCAGAGCGCCGAGTGATACAGTTCGTTGGCTATCGAGGCGTCGAGCAGCTCGAGGATCGCGGGCTCGGTGCCTGTCTGGCGAAGCTTCGCGCCGAGACTGGAGAACGCCGCGGCGACGCGGAGCTCGGCTCCCGCCCGCCCCTGCCAGTAGTCGCCGACACGCCTGCGCGCTCCCTCGCCCAGCCGGTCCACCTCCTCGTCCTCCCACGGGAGCGACTCGTCGCTCCGCCGCAGGCGACGCAGTGTGGAGGCGTGCCCTGCATCGGTCATCGCCTGGGAAACTCTCACTGCGTGATGTGAGGGAAGCTCACGTCTCGAGACGCGTCGACCGGGACGTCCGCCAGCGCATCGGCCGACGCGTCGCCCTCCTCCGTGGCGTCGCCCTCCTCGGTCGCGTCACCCTGGGCCCCGGCGTCGGCGGGGCTTGCCTGGTCCGCGGCCGCATCGCCCGGCCCCGCGGATGCATCGGAGTGCTGCGCGTCCAGACCCGTATCGGACGCATCGGCCGCCATGTCCTCCTCGGCCTTGCCGCAACCGCCCATCGCGGCGCCCACGACGACGATCGCGTGGAACAGCCTCATGCCAGCGTTCCGGGCCATGCAGACACGGTACCCAGAAGGCTCGGCGAGCCGCAAGGTAGCGCCGCTACCGCGCCCCGCCTCGGCCTCGAGAGTGCCTGGCGGCCACGACCGGCCCGCGCAGCCAGCGGGCCTGCCGGGCCGGGAGGGCGGGCCGAGGTATGCCTTGAAATTGGTCAATCTAGTCGGCCGCTTTCGTCGGGGTGCATATCCAGCGCGGGCATGATCACGCGGCGATCTTCGCGGTGTAGGTGGCATGGAGTTCGGTGTGGAGCATGTCGAAGCGTTCCGACAAGATGGCTGCACGAAACAGCATGACCGTCTGACCGCCGTGCTGGAACGACGTGCGAGACCTTCCCGAAGGGGTGCGCCGGAGGCCTTCAAGTCGACGAGACGGTGGCTTGTGACCTGGGAAGTTGGCGTTCCGTTGGAGAGGCATGTCCCGCCCTCGACGGTGGGCTCTCCTCCCTGGGGTGCCCGGCGAGCCAGCCGCGTCAAGGCGATCCGTGTGCTCCGCCCGACGGGAGCGGTCAGTGTCTCTACCGCTTGATGTGCCCGGCAACGCCATGCGACGCAGCAGCGGCGCCGTCCTCGCTGGACGGAGCGACGGCGCCGGGGGGGGCCGGGCTGCGCGATCCCCGTCATCAGAACGGCGTACGCCGTGTGTACGTCTGCTCGCTGGGTGACAGCCCCGCTCGGCTCGTGTCCCTGACAGCGAAGAACCGACGTGCCTTGCTCGACTGCGGTACTGGCGCGCGGATCCCAGGGCATGTCGATTCGCAAGGGCTCGAAATGAGGTCGCGTTCGGACCGGCCTTCTCGCGTGCACGTGAGCGTACACGCGGGACGGGCGCGCCGTCGTCGCTGAGAGGCGCGTCTGCATTCGGGACAGGGACGTGAGCTTCGCTCATCCGGGCATCTGTCCTCGGGACACGCGCATCGACGTCGCTGACAGGCGCGTCTGTCGTCGGGATGGGCGCCCGCGTCTCGCTGAGAGGCGCGCCTCTCTTCGGGACAGGGGCACCGGTCCCGCTCGTCGACGCGCGTGTCTTCGGGACGGGGGAGTCTGTCCCGCTGACGGACGCGCCTCTCAGCGAGACACGCGCGTCTGTCCCGCTGACGGATGCGCCGCTTGGCGGGACGGGTGCCGCCGTCCTGCTCAGTGGTGCACCTCTTGGCCCGACGGGTACGTCGACGCCGCCAAGTGAGGCGCCTCTCGACGCAACGGGTACGTCGGCGCTGCTCGTCCACGCGCCTCTCGGTGGGACGGGCGCGACCGCACCGCGAACAGGTGCGCCTCTCGGCGCGACAGCCGCGCGCATGCCGCCCGTGTCATACGCCGTACATCATTGCGCTCTCCTTGGTCATTGGCACATGCGCGAGGGTGCGCGGCGCGCGGCGACCGTAGCGTCGCACGACGCCTCGAGCTGCCGAACGCTGCCGCCAGCTTCGATTCGCTTTCACGCTGCACCCCCCGACGTTACGCAGAAGCCCATGAGCGTCCCGGCCGGATCCGCCAACACAGGACTGGTCCTGGCCGGCGCGGTTGCCAAGGGCGCCTTCGAGATCGGCGCCGCTCAGGTGCTCGCCCAACGTCCCTACGGCATCACCCGCATCGCCGCGACGAGCTCCGGCGCCCTGAACGCCGCCATCCTCGGCGCCGGCCTCGCCTTCGACGAGCTCTCGACCGCCGTCGACGTCGCCACCGCGCTCTGAGAGAATAGCGGCTCCTGGCTCGGCATTGCGCACGTCTCGGTAGGCGCCTGGGCTCACCTCGAAGGCGCGCTGGACACGACGAAGCTCGCGGCCCTGGTGAAGCAGGGCATCGCCGAGGTCGACCGACGCGCCCGAGCCCGCGCCGCGAAACCATTCACCGACACCTTGAAGGTCACCTTCATCACCGCCAGCCTCCGCGCCCTGCCGGGCGAAGGAGCGCTTCCCACCCACGAGCGGTCCCTGCAGTTCACAGCCGCGGACTTCCGCTATCCCACCCGCTGGGACGCGATCGCCACCGCCGCCGCGGCCTCGGCCACCTTCCCCGGCCTCTTCGCCCCCACGCTCATCAACGGAGACCCCTGCGTCGACGGCGGCGCCGTGAACAACGCCCCAATCTCCTACCTCCTCGACGAGGACTCGGCGGTCGATTCGGTCATCACGATCAGCACCCAACCACTCGCCCCCGATCCGCCTCCCTCGCACCTGGGCGGCGTGACGCTCATCAGCCACCTCGCCGATGCCATCTCAACGAGCGCCTTTCGCGCGACCTCTTCCAGGCGCTGCGCCTGAAGGCCGTGGAAGACGCCATGGCGGCGTTCGGAGTCTCCTCGGATGCAGCCACCGCGATCCGTACCGCGCTCGGCTGGCGCAACCTCCAGCAGATCCTCATCTGCCCCGCGAGCTCCCTGCCCGGCACCTCGTTCGATGGCTTCGGCAGCGGGGAGCTGCGTTCTGCTTACATCGCGGCAGGAATCGAAGCCGCGCAGAGAATCCTTCCGTAGGCGAGGAAGAAGGTGCTTTGACGGTCTGTCGAACGTCTGCCATCTTGTCTACGTGATGACAAAAGCTCCCGGGTTCCCGCCGCCCTCCTCGTCCGTCCTCCCGGCGGCGCCTCCTGCGGTGCCTCTCGCGCTCTCCGTCGACGGGCCCGTCCCCGAGCCGTCGCCCGACGCCATCACCGTGCTGGTCGTCGACGACGAGCGCTCCAACGTCGAGTCGCTCGAGAAGATCTTCCAGCGCGAGGGCATGCGCGTCCTCTCGGCGCCCGACGCCAAGCGGGCGCTCGAGCTCGTCCGGACGCACCGCGTCCACGTCGTGCTGACCGACCTGATGATGTCCGGCACGACGGGGCTCGAGCTCCTGCGTGCCATCAGGCAGGTCGCGCCCGACGTCGAGGTCGTGCTCATGACGGCGTACGGCTCGGTCGAGACTGCCGTGAGCGCCATGCGCGACGGCGCGTACGACTTCGTCGAGAAGCCGCTCAAGCGCGTCTCGATCGTCAAGAGCGTCCGCAAGGCCGCCGAGCGGCAGAAGCTCGTGGCGGAGAACAAATCGCTCAAGGACGAGATCAAGCGTCTCGCCCACCGCGAGCTGGTCGGCAGCTCCCCCGCGCTCCGGCGCGTCATCGACGTCGCGACGCAGGCGGCGCCCAGCCAGGCCACGGTCCTCGTGCTCGGCGAGAGCGGAACGGGCAAGGAGCTCCTCGCCCGGTACATCCACGAGCGCTCGCCCCGGGCGCGCGGGCCGTTCGTCGCGGTCAATTGCGCGGCCATCCCCGAGACGATCCTCGAGAGCGAGCTGTTCGGGCACGAGAAGGGGGCATTCACCGGCGCCACGGGGAGGAAGGACGGACGCTTCGCGCGGGCTGCGGGCGGCACGCTGTTCCTCGACGAGATCGGCGAGCTGTCGCCCAGCGTGCAGGTCAAGCTGCTGCGCGTCCTGCAGGAGGGCGAGTACGAGCCGCTGGGCGGTCGCCCGACCAAGGCGGACGTGCGCATCGTCGCCGCGACGAACCGCGATCTGGTCGCGGAGGTCGCCGCCGCCCGTTTCCGGGAAGACCTCTACTATCGCCTCAACGTGATCGCGATCACCGCGCCCCCGCTGCGCGCCCGGCGCGAGGACATCCCGCTCCTGGTCGACCACTTCCTCGGCGTGTACTGCGCGAAGAACGGCCGCCCGCGACTTCAGCCGACGCGCGGTCTCATCGAGCGGCTCATGGACTACGCCTGGCCGGGAAACGTGCGCGAGCTCGAGAACGCGATCGAGCGCGCCGTGGTCCTCTCGCGCAGCGAAGTGCTCGGCGAGGCGGACCTGCCCGACCACATCGCAGCCGCCCGTCCCGGCGCGGCGACCGAGCTGACCTTCGAGATCGGGACCCCGCTCGACGAGATCGAGCTGCGGGTCATCCGCGAGACGCTCCGGCATACCAAGGGCGACAAGTCGGTCGCGGCGCAGCTGCTGGGTATTTCCACGCGCACCATCTATCGGAAGCTGGATGGGGTGACGGAGTGAGGGGAGAAGTACCGAGCGTAGATCCCGTTGACACTTTGTCCCGTCCCCAGCTGCCCACCGCCGGCCCCCGCCAACCTGGCGAACGGCTGACCTTCTGTGGATGGAAAGCCCAAGTAACTTCAGGTGTTTACATCGTGGCACGTGCCTCGCAATCGAGTGGGCCGGGTGTCCTCGCCCCGCGAACTACATGGCCCTCGACAAACTCCTGAAGCGGCACTTCTGGGCGGTGATCCTCGCGCTGGTCGCGGTGGCTGCGTTTCTCGACGCCCAGGGGATCATGCACGTCGTCGGCGCGAATCTGGAGGTCGACGCCAAGCAGCTCGCCGCGCCGCCGCTGGCCGCGCGGTTGCCGGTGGCGAGCGAGTCCAGCAGCTCGCACGCGACGAGCGCGGACCCGATCCTCTCGCGCAACCCGTTCGACTCCGTGACGGGGCCGCTCAACGCCGTGCCGATCGCCGAGCCGGTCGCCAGCGCGCCGCCGCCTCCTGATCTCAGCGACCCCTTCAGCGCCCCCGAGTGCGACGGCGTGCGCGTGCTCATCATCGCCGCCTCGGCGGATCCGGAGTGGTCGTTCGCGGCGCTGGAGACCACGGCCGAGAAGGGGAAGACGATGCTGCGCCGTCGCGGCGGAGACCTCGGGGGCAAGACGGTCCGGTTCGTGGGCTGGGACCGCGTGTGGATGACGAGCGGCAGCCAGATCTGTCAGTCGCAGATGTTCAAGCCTCCCGTCGCCGCCAGCGCGGCAGCCGGGGCGCCGCCGCCTCCTCCTGCTGCCGCTGCCATTCCCCCGCCGGGCGGCGGCGCGGGCTCGGTCTCCGACGACATCAAGAACGGCATCCAGAAGGTCGGGGCCACGGAGTTCAACGTCGACCGCGGCGTCGTCGACAAGATCCTCGAGAACCAGGCGGAGCTGATGCGCCAGGCGCGCATCGTCCCCGAGCAGGAGAACGGCAAGATCGTCGGCATCCGCCTGTTCGGCGTCCGGCCGGACACGCTGCTCGGCACGCTGGGGATGGAGAACGGGGATCGCCTCGAGAAGATCAACGGCTTCGACATGACGAGC
>PLYU01000146.1:9416-9576 GCA_003153495.1 Myxococcales bacterium | reverse complement strand
CTCTTTGCGAAAGTAGGGCTAGGGGGACATCACGGCGCGGGCTTCACGATGGTGTTGCTGTCCAGAGTGACCGCCGCGATCCGGGCCAGGACTCGGCCGTTCAGCGTGGCGCCCGTGACCAGCGTGATCGCCTGGTCGGCCATGATCGTTCCCTGGAAGG
>PLYU01000146.1:0-9387 GCA_003153495.1 Myxococcales bacterium | reverse complement strand
TCGAGCGTGAGGTCCCCGGAGGAGACCTCGAGCGACGAGGTGGACTTGTACAGGCCTGGAGTCAACGTCTGCCCGCCCAGGTTTCCGGCCACGGCGACCGGGCACAGCGTCCGTCCCGCGGCGTCGTTGTAAGCCGTGGTCAGGTCCGCGATTCCCTGGGCCGAGGTCGGGTCACCCGAGTGCTGCGTGCCGACGACCGACCCGGGCGGGAAGCCCGTGATCGCAGTGCCCGGGCTGACTCCGAGGTCGCCGGTGACCGAGGTCGGACCGGTGTTCGTCACGGTGGATCCTGCCAGGACCACGAAGCTCGCCGCGGCGCCGAGAACGACCGGCGCCTGGCTGCACGGCCCGGCCTCCGTGGCCGAGTCGGTGCCTGCGTCGGTGCTCGCCTCGGCCGGTGCGTCGNNGTGCTCGCCTCGGCCCGCGCGTCGATGGCCGCGTCGACGCTTGCGTCGGCGCTCGCCTCGGTCGGTGCGTCGACGGTCGCGTCGACGCTTGCGTCGGTGCTCGCCTCGGCCCGCGCGTCGACGGTCGCGTCGATACTGGCCTCGTTGCTCGCCTCGGCCCGTGCGTCGAGGCTCGCATCGGAGCGCGCGTCACGGCCGGCTTCGGTGCCCTGCATTCCGTCCACCCCCGGACTGTCGAGAGGCGTCGAGTCGGCACCCCCCGCGTCGTCCGGGATGGTGTCCGAGCCGCCGCAGGCCGCCGGGAGCATCGCGGCAAAGAAGGCAATCGCCACGAGGAGCGCCGCGCGTCGAGAGAGCCTACGTGTTCGGACCATGGGTGTGCTCCTGAGGGACTGGTGAAGAATCGTGTGAGCTCCGCCGGACCGGCACGCCGGACAGGGCTCGCGGGCTGGCGGCCGGCGTCACGGAGTCGCCTTGCCGGGCTTCGGCGCCACGGTTCCCGGCGCAGCGGTGGTCGGCTCGGGCGGCGCCGTCGCCGTGTCCTCGATGAGGAACTCTACGCGGCGGTTCGCCGTGCGACCCTCGTCGGTTGCGTTGTCTTCGATGGGCTTGTCGAAGCCGAACCCTTCGCTGCTGAGCTCGTGCGCGTCGATGCCGGCCTTGATGAGCGCGGCCTTGACCGATGCCGCGCGGCGCGCGCTCAGGTCTCTGTTGTACGCGGCCGTGCCGACGTTGTCGGTGTGCCCCTGCACACGCAGATGCTTGATCTCCGGATGCGCCTTCAGAGTGGCGCTCACCGCATCGACGATGGACTGGCTGTCGACGATCTCGGCGCTGTTCGTCTTGAACTTGATCTGCTCGAGGATCTTGACGTGACCTGCCTCGATGCGGACGAGGGGGCAGCCGTTCTTCTTCGGGTCGTCGTTCCTCGGTCCGGCGAAGTCGGGGCACGCGTCCACGGCGTCGGGGATGCCGTCCTTGTCGCGATCGGAGGGGCAGCCGTTGGTCTTGGGGTCGTCGGTCTTGACGCCGGCGACCTCGGGGCAAGCGTCGGCGCTGTCGGGAATGCCGTCGCCGTCGCGGTCCGCCGGGCAGCCGTTGGTCCTGGGGTCGTCGGTCTTGACGCCGGCGACATCGGGACAGGCGTCGACGCTATCGGGAATGCCGTCGCCGTCGCGGTCCGCCGGGCAGCCGTTGGTCTTGGGGTCGTCGGTCTTGACGCCGGCGACCTCGGGGCAAGCGTCGGCGCTGTCGGGAATGCCGTCGCCGTCGCGGTCCGCCGGGCACCCGTTGGTGCGGGGGTCGGCCGTCCTGGTGCCGGCCACGTCGGGGCAGGCGTCGTCGGGATCGGCGATCCCGTCGCCGTCGCGATCCGTCGGCGCAAGCGGGGCCTTCTCGACCTCCGGCATCCACTCGAGCGAGCCGAGGGCGCGGAACTGAGCCGTGCCTGCGGCGTTCGAGAGGCCCGGTCCGGCACCGAGCCCGAGTCGGAATCCGGCCAGGTCGTAGTGGCCGCCGACGATGAGAGCGAGCGGCGTGGTGTGATTCCCGAAGATCGCGTCGACCTGAGAGACGATCGTGCTCCCCTGGACCTCGGGTCCGAGGAGCAGCGCCCTGTCGGCCAGCCGCACGCCGGCGGCGGCGCTATACTCCACCTGGGTTCCGGCGGGATGCCCGTTGAACGGCGTGTCGTTCGCGCGGTAGATGGCGGCGAGGCCCGCGGCGTACGCGAAGGGGCCCACGTCGCCCGCGACCAAGACGCGCGGACCGACGCGCACTTCGCCGTCGCCGAGGTACCGCGTCGCATCGCCCGTCGGCGCCCAGAAGCGCCCGCCGAGGGCCAGGGTGAAGGGATCGCCGTACTCGCCGAAGGCCTTGAGATCGGCGGCGAGGCGCAGGTCGCCCACTCCGCCGCTGCCGGGCCCGACGATCGTCTGCGTGCCGAACGTCTTGCTGTCGCCCTCTTCGTCGACGGCCATGGGCAAGGTCGCCCCGAGCCGCAGGCGGTCGAAGAGAACGACCGAGGCACCGGCATGCAAGAAGAACTGTCTCTCGAGGATCGCCGTGTTCTGCGACCCGTCGGAGTTGTTGAGGACGTACGGCTTGAAGGCGAAGTCGGCCACGACGCCGAGCGCCGGCCGGAGCGCGCCTCGCAGATCGAGCGACTCGCTGGCGAACCAGTCGCTGCCCGTCTCCGCCGGCTCGAAACCGCTGAGTATGGAGCCCGAGGTGGCCGGTGGCTGGGCGTTCGCGGCGGAAGCCCAGGCGCACACCAGCGTGGCTGTGGCCGCACATGCGCTGGCTCGAATGACCCTGGCCTTCTTCATCGTGGAGATCCCCCTGACTGGAGCGGACTCAGGAGCACGATTCGAGCCATCGCCGCGCGCCGCCCGACGTTTCGTCTCGTCCAGGATGGTCGATCCCGACAAAGCGCGGCGATCCATGCACTTGCCAGCCCTGCCCGGCCGCGTCCCGATGCGGGACGTCGAGGGCCGGCGTTCTCGATTTGCGAACGCGCTGCCCTCGGCCCGAGGTCGCGCGTCAGCCCGCGGGCAGCGTGAACCGGAACGTCGCGCCCTTGCCGAAGTCGCTCTCGACCCCGATCCGGCCGCCGTGGTCCGTCACGATCTTCTCGCAGATGTAGAGGCCCAGACCGAGCCCGCGGCGTGCGTCGTTGTCGACCTGCCAGAACCGCTCGAACACGTGGGGTCGCGCGTCCGGGTGAATGCCGGGACCGGTGTCCTTCACCGTGAACTCGATCTGCTCGCCGCGCAGCTCCACGTGGAGGCTGACGCTCCCCCCGGAGGGCGTGAACTTCATCGCGTTGCAGAGGAGGTTCGAGAGCACCTGCACGATCCGATCGTGGTCGAATGACGCGACCAGGGGGGTCGCGGGGCCCTCGGCGGTGAACGTCATCCCGCGATCCGCGAACAGCGGCCGGTACGACCGGAGAATCTCCGCCACGAGCTCGCCGACGTCTTGCCGCCGTTTGACCATGCGCAGCGTTCCGGATTCGATGCGCGCGACGTCGAGCAGGTCGGTCAGCAGGCGCTGCATCCGCGCCGTCGCGCACACCACGTCCTCGATCGCCTCGCGCGTCGCGGGCTCCTTCGTGCCGTCGGCAATGCTTCGTGCGTTCAGGTCGATGATGAACAGAGGGCTCCGGAGGTCGTGAGTCACCATCGCGAAGACGTTGTCCTTGTGCGCCTGCGCGCTGCGGGTGCGTGCCAGAGTGCTCTTGGTGTCCCCGAGGGCGTCGACGACCCCGTCCGCGCCGCTGCGTTCTCTGGACAGTTGCGCGTCGGTGTCCAGCCGGCGCGCTTCCAGTCGGAGACTACCGTCTTCGTGCCGCTGTCTCTCGGCCTCGACGACCGCGTCGGCTCGTCCACGTTCCTGTTCCAGCAGGGCATCCATCACGTGGCGCTCGGTCTTCTTGCCGTCGTCGGTCGCGTCGCGTTCGATGGCGACGGCGCGGTCCCGCGCGAACGACGCGGACCGCTCGCGCGCGAGCATGGCGTCGGCGCGATTCCGGGATCTCACGAGGCGCTCGTCCGCCCGGAGGCGATCGCCCTCGATGAGGTCGTCCAGCATTCGCCGCGTTCTCGGCGTCGTCCGACCGTCGGTCGCATCGGCGTTCGCGCGCTCGGCGTCGAGGCTCGCGTCGGTGTGCGCACGCTTGTCCGCGAAGTCTTCTTGAACGTGCTCCATGAGTTCACCCCCTCCGCGTACGGCCGAGCTGTGACGATAAGCACGCGCCGCCGGCCCCGCTTGGAATTCGCCCTCCTCGTTCACCGATTCTCGATCCAGAGACCGGGGCCCGGAGCGCACAGGTAGGACCTCGACCCCGAGCTCGTCACCTGCCCGGCGGCCCGGCCCCGTCCCCGAAGTATCTGCGCCGCGCCGCCACGCTGGTCAGCCGCGCGCGCGCCGCCTCGCCGCGGGGCATCGGCTCGCCCTCGTCGAGCACCACCGCCGTCAGGCGCCCGCCGTACACGCACCCCGTGTCGATCCCCGTCGCCCACGGGTGCAGCTGGAGCTCGCGCCGCGCGTCGTGCCCGAACACCACGTGAGGCGGCCCCGCGTACGTCGCGCCCCACGCCTCCCCGGCGCTCCGGTCGTCCGTCCAGCGACCCTGCGCGTCGATCGCGCGCATCCTCAGCAGAGCCTGCGGCGGCACCTGCTCCACCGGCAGACCCGGCACCACCCCCGCGTGCACCACGCGCACTGCGTGCCCGGGCAGGTCCAGCCAGAGCGGCATCGCGTCGAGCACGAGCCAGTCCTCGGCCGACAGCTCCGAGGCGACGCGTTGGTGCTCGGGGCCGAGCCGGGTCTCTCCCCGCCTGCCGGCCAGCACCTTCTCTTCGTGGTTGCCGCGCGCGACGCGCGCCCCGAGCTCCCTGACCAGCGCGAGCACGCCGGGCGTGTCCGGCCCGCGCGCGACGAGGTCGCCCACGAGGACCAGCCGGTCGCTCCCCTGGGCGAAGCGCGCCGTCGAGAGGAGCGCGTCGAGCTCGTCGCGGCACCCGTGGACGTCGCCCACGATGATCGTTCGCCCAGTCGCCACGTCGCCCGCGCTCCTGCCGCATCTATGACAGCGCGGTCAGGGGGTGGCCAGCCCGATTGCCACCTCGACAGCGGACCAGGGTCCGCGATAGAGGTCGCCCGCCGCTGGCCTGAAAGCGGCGTCGTGGGGGTACCGTCCTTGCAGCTGGAACCGGAGGGAGATCGAATGCGTCGACTCATCGGCTCGGTGGGCTCACTGGCGAGCGCCCTTCTCGTCATCCTGATCGCCTGCGGCGGAAGCTCCTCCGGAGGGGTCGCCGGCAGCGCCGTCTGCGGCGTCAACGGCACCGACCAGTGCCCGTCCGGGCAGCAGTGCAGCGCCACGCTCGGCTGCATCGACTGCCTGAGCAACACGAGCTGTCCGGCCACGGCCCCGTACTGCGTGCCCGGCCTCGGTCAGTGCGCCGAGTGTCTCGCCGACGCGCAGTGCTCCGCCGCGACGCCATCGTGCTGGCCGGGGGACCACCGGTGCCACGCGGCGTGCACGGCGGGCGGGGGCGCCGGCGGGGGCGGCTGCCCGGGGAGCGCGCCCCTCTGCATCGCCAGCTCCGGCGTCGGCGAGTGCGTCGGCTGCACGACGGCCGCCGACTGCAGCGGCGGGAGCAGGGTGTGCGCTCCGGCGACGCGCGAGTGCGTGCAGTGCGCCGTCAACGCGGACTGCCCCGCGAACCGCCCGCGCTGCTTCGCCGGGACGGGGCAGTGCGTGCAGTGTCTGGGGAACGCCGACTGCGGCACGGCGATGCCGATCTGCGACCCGCAGGACTTCTCCTGCCGCGCCGGGTGCTCCTCCAGCGCGCAGTGCGCCGGCACGTCGACGCCCGTGTGCGACACGAGCTCGTCGAGCTGCGTCCAGTGCCTGGGCAACGCCGACTGCGCGGCGCGGCCCGGGAAGGTGTGCGGCCGCGGCGGCCGCTGCGCGGACTGCGCGCAGAACACCGACTGCCCGCTGGCGACGGCTCCGGTGTGTCGCCTCGGCGTGTGCGGCCCTTGCCTCCGCAACCGCGACTGCGCCGGCGGGCTGGCGTGCGTGGGAGGGACCTGCCAGTAGGGCAGCCCTCGCTGTCATCGAGCGCCACCTCTGTGATCCCTCGCTCCGCTCGGGATGACAACCGGGGGGGGGACGCAGCTCTTAGACCACGCCCTCGAGCTTCGCGCGCTTGGGGATCACGATCGTCCCCTCGTCGGTCACGAAGAACCGCTTCCGGTCCGCTTCGGGGTCGAAGCCGATGATCGCCCCGGAGGGGATCTCCACGTCCTTGTCGATGATGGCGCGCCGGATCCTCGCGTGCCGGCCCACGCGGACGCGCTCGAAGAGCACGCTGTCCTCGATCTCGCTGAACGAGTTCACGCGGCAACCCACGCCGAGCACGCTGCGGTGGATGCGTCCCCCCGAGATGATGCAGCCGTGGCTCACCAGCGAGTCGGTCGCGATGCCGACGCGCGCCTGCGCCTCGTCGCGAAAAACGAACTTGGCGGGCGGGTCGTGCGTCGCGCCGGTGCGGATGGGCCAGCGGAAGTTGTACAGGTTGAACTGCGGGCGGATCTCGATGAGGTCCATCTGCGCCGCCCAGTAGGCGTCCACCGTCCCGATGTCGCGCCAGTAGCCGCGGTTCACATCGTCTTCCCCCGGGACGACGTTCGTCGCGAAGTCGTACGCGAAGACCCCGGCCCCCTTGCCGACCAGGCGCGGCAGGATGTCGCGCCCGAAGTCGTGCTGGCTCTGCTCGATGTCCTCGTCCTCCGACAGCTCGCGCAGCAGCACGTCCGCCCCGAACACGTAGTTGCCCATCGACGCCAGGCACCGCGTCGGATCCCCCGGCATGGAAGGCGGGTTCTCGACCTTCTCGTGGAAGGCCACGATGCGGCCGCCCTCGCCCACCTCGATCACGCCGAAGTCGCGCGCCGTCTCGCGCGGGACGGCGATCGCTGCCACCGTCGCGTCCGCGTGCGCCGTCTGGTGAAAGAGCACCATCTGGCGCACGTCCATCTTGTAGACGTGGTCCCCGCCGAATATGCAGACTAGCTCCGGGCGCTCGTCGTCGATGACGTGCTGGCACTGCCACACGGCGTCCGCCGAGCCGCGGTACCAGGTCTTCCCCGTGCGCTGCTGCGCGGGGATCGCCTCGATGTACTGATCGAGGATCGGCGCGAGGCGCCAGTCGCGCGCGATGTGCTCCTCGAGCGACGCGCTCTTGTACTGGGTGAGCACCTTGATCCGCGACAGCCCCGAGTTGACGAAGTTCGACAGGACGATGTCGATGATGCGGTAGCGGCCCCCGAAGGGGACGGCCGGCTTGGCGCGGTCGTGGGTGAGGGGGCCGAGGCGTCGACCCTCGCCCCCGGCGAGCACCATGACGAGGATCTGGCTCTGATCGAGGTTCAGGGTCGAGGACATGGCGGGTCGGCGCACGAGAGCTTAGCGAGCTTGGCCTGCCTCCGCCTCCAGCTGGTGAAAGAGCGGGGCCAGGTCGGGGCGCTGCCGGAGCGGCTCGCAGAAGCGCGCCGCCAGCTCGAAGAGCCGCTGCTCGATGAGCTCCCCCCGCTCGTTCAGCTCGACGACGCGCTGCTGGGCGGCGCCGCGAGCCCGGTCGGTCCCCTGCTCGTGGCTGGCGAGCGCCGTCCGGAGCGCGGCGATCTGGTAGTCGAGGTCGCCGACGCCCCGCTCCTTGTCGTCGACCGCGTCGCGGCCCGCGCGCACGCGCTCGTGCACCGCGAGCCACTCCTCGACGGCGTCCGCGCACCGCCGGTGTGCCTCGGCGAGCTGGGGATACGGCTCCGCGTAGCCCGAGCGCCCCTCCCAGGCGAGCAGGTCCTTCTGCACGTCCAGGTAGCGCTTGGCCATCCGCGCGCTGTCCGCCATGAGCCGCTCGAGCTCCGCGCGGGCGGCGCGGACCTCGTCGCGCGCCTTCGACGCGTCCAGCCCGAGCGCGTCGACGGCGAAGCCGAAGCGTTGCCGCCCGTCGCGTCCGCGCATGTCGATGTCCTCGAGGTCGCGCTGCTCCCGGGCGCTGGCGGCGCGGGCCTCGAGGAGGTCCTCCACGATCTTCCGCAGCTCCCCGAGGGTCGCGTCCTCGGGCGCGCGAGTGCCGTGCGCGCGCTGCGACATCTGCTCGAACACCGCGACGCGCTTCTGCCACTGCTCGACGACGATCGCGGGAAGCGTCCGGGCCGGCGGCCTGGAGCTCGCCGGGTCGACCTCCGGCTCGGGCGGCGTCGCCGCTCCGACCGCGGGCGCCAGGGCCACGAGATCGACCGCCACGCGGCGCGCGTCGACCGGGCGCGCCAGGGGATCCTTCTGGAGCAGCTCGAGGATCAGGGCCTCCAGCTTCTCGGGCACGCCCGGCTGCAGGCTGCGCGGCGCGGGAGGCGCGTCCTTCATGTGCTTGATGAGCAGCGAGGCGGGGTCGCGCGCCTCGAACGGCAGCCGCGCCGTGACCATCTCGAAGAAGATGACGCCGATCGCGTACAGATCCACGCTCGGCCCGGCGTCGCCCCTGGAGACCCTCTCCGGCGCCATGTACTGCGGGGTGCCGAAGATCTCGCCCGCCCCCGTCAGCCGCGAGTCGCCGCGCGAACGCGCGATCCCGAAGTCGAGGATCTTGACCAGGTCCGTCCCGTCCTCGCGGCGGCAGATGAAGATGTTGTCCGGCTTCATGTCGCGGTGAACGACGCCGAGGTCGTGCGCGCGCCCGATGCCGCGGGCGATCTGGATCATGATCGGGATGGCGNNATGGCGCGGCTCGCGGCGATGGGCCCGCGGTCGATGAGCGCGGCGAGCGTCTGGCCCGTGAGCAGCTCCATCACGATGTAGGGGGTCCCGTCGTCCATCTCCCCCTGGTCGAAGATCTCGATCACGTTCGGGTGACTCAGCGCCTGGGCGCTCCTGCCCTCGCGCCGGAACCGCTCCCGCACGGTCTCGTCGGCGATGGCGCCCGGGCCCATGACCTTGATGGCGCACGGGCGGTCGACCAGCTTGTGCGTGGCCCGGTAGACGCTGGCCATCCCGCCCTCGCCGATCAGGTCTTCGATCACGTAGCGGCCTGCGATCGTTTTGCCGATGAGCGGATCGCGGATCGGGGCGAGCTCTGCCCCGTCGAGGAAGCAGTACGAGGCTTCCGGCGGGTACCGAATGTGGCACTGGGGGCACGCCTTCAATCGGAGCCTCCCGAATTTGACCCCACTGCTACCACGTGCGACGGTTCTTTTCGATGGCCACGCGTTTCGTGCGGCGCGCGGCGACGCGTGGGAGCTGGGCCGTAGCCGGGGCGCTCTGCCTCGCCTCGCCGCCGGCGCGCGCGGCCGACGCCCACCCCTCTCCGAAGCCACCGGCCAGGGCGGCGGTGATGACCTCCCGACCGGGCGCTCCGGGCGGCTCGAAGAGCACCCGGGCGGGCGACGCCTCGGCACGGCGGGCCAT
>PLYU01000329.1 GCA_003153495.1 Myxococcales bacterium | reverse complement strand
CCTCTTTGCGAAAGTAGGGCTAGCAAGACGACGACGTGCGACCTCACAGCATGTTCGCGGCGAGCTCGGCGAGGTCGCTGCGCTCTCCCTTGGCCAGCACGATGTGAGCCGCGAGCTTCTCGCCGCGGAAGCGCTCGGCGGCGACGGTCAGGCCGTTCGAGGCGCTGTCGACGTAGGGGTTGTNNCCTCGTGGGGCGTGAGGTTCTGGGCCTCGTCGACGATGATGAACTGCTGCGGGAGCGAGCGGCCGCGGATGTACGTCAGCGGCTCGACCTGGATCTGCCCGCTCTCGAGCAGGTCGGCGTACGCGCGGGGCCCGCGGCGGGAGCCCGACGAGAACAGGAACTCGAGGTTGTCGAAGATGGGCTGCATCCACGGGTTGAGCTTCTCGTCCACGTCGCCGGGGAGAAAGCCGATGTCGCGCCCGAGTGGCATGACCGGTCGCGAGACGAGCATGCGCGTGAAGGCCCCGTCCTCGACGGTGCGCTTGAGACCGACGGCGATCGCCAGCAGCGTCTTGCCGGTCCCTGCCTTGCCGACCAGGGTGACCAGGCGGATCGACTCGTCGAGCAGCAGGTCCATGGCGAACGACTGCTCCTTGTTGCGCGGCCGGACGCCCATCATGCCCTCCCGGGGCACCCGGAGCGCGACGATCGCGCGCTTGGTCGCGTCGAACCGGCCCAGCGCCGTGTGCGACGGGTTGGACCGGTCCCGGAGCAGCACGCAGGTGTTCGCCGGTGGGCACGGCTCGGCCGCCGGGATGCGCCCGTCGCGGAAGAAGGCGTCGATCTCCTCCGGCTCCATCTCGAGGTCGACGACCCCGGTGGTGAGTCGCTCCTCGTCGACGCTCTGGTTCTCGTAGGTCTGAGCGACCATCCCGAGCGCGTCGGCCCGGATGCGCAGGTTCGTGTCCATCGTGACGAAGACGGTCGGGCGCCCGGCGTCGTTTTCGCGCACGTTGAACGCGGTCTGCAGGATGGCCTGGTCCATCGCCGAGTGGTCGATGGCGCTCGGCAGCTCGAGGCGCTTGCTCGGCACGGCGACGCGGAGCGTCCCCCCGGAGTCCAGCCCCACGCCCTTGGCCAGCGAGCCGCCGCGCTCGCGCAGCTCGTCGAGCAGCCGCGCGATCGAGCGCGCGTTGCGCCCTCGCTCGGACCCTTCGCGCTTGAACTGGTCGATCTCCTCGATGACGTAGATGGGAATGATGACGTTGTTGTCTTCGAAGCGGAAGACGGCCTGCGGGTCGTGCAGCAAAACGTTCGAGTCGAGGACGTAGTTTTTTTTCATCGGAGCCGCGCCGCAACGAGGCGCATGGGGGGAGCTTCTTATCGGGTCGCCCGCGACGCAAGACAATAGGTCGATCTATCCTGGCCGGCGCGTGACGTCTCCCCGACCTTCCCGTGAACGGCGGCCCGCGGAGGGCGCCGGGCCGAGCGGCCTGCGCAACGGCGTGGAGCAGCTCATCGCGCACGCGGCCCGGGCGGTGCAGCTCCTGGCGGTCCTCACACCCGTCGACGCGCACCGGGAGCGCCTGCGTCTGGTCGAGGACCTTCGCGCCGGCAGGCACGCGACCCCGTGCTGGACCTACGCCCCCCGCGGCCACGACGAGCTGCGCCACGCGCTCGACGCCGCGGAGCGCGCCCTCCTGCAGGGCGAGGGCGCCCCGCTCGACGCCCTGTACCTGGCGCGCATCCGCGAGCTCTCGCTCGAGGCCGCCCTCTGCGCGGCTGCGGGTACCGACGCGGTGGCGCGCCTGGCCGCCGAGCGCTTCGCGCCGGAGAACGCGCCGACCGCGCTCGCGGCGTCGGCGCTGTGTGACGAATGGCTCGCCTTGCCTCCCGGTGACGACGCCGGCTCTCTCGTGACGAGCGACGACCCCGACCCGTGCTCTCTGCTGTCGCGCATGCGAGCGGCGGTCGGCGAGCTGCGTCTGCCTTTCTCGGTCGTGGCGAAGCCCTCGCTCGCGCCGCTCGCCGCGACCGGCGAGCGCGTCGTGCTCGTGGCCACGGGCCGCCCGGTGAGCGACGAAGACGCGGTTCGCACCGTCCTGCACGAGATCGAGGGCCACGCGCGGCCACGCGCGCGCGCCCCTCACGCATCGTCGGTCCTGTTCCGCGCCGGGACGGCGCGCGGCATCGATCACCAGGAGGGGCGGGCGCTGCTCATCGAGGAGCGCGCCGGGCTGCTGGGCCCGCGCCGACGCCGGCAGCTCGGGGCCCGCCACCGAGCCGTCGAGCTGATGCAGCGCGGCGCCTCGTTCGGCGACGTCGCCGACGCCCTGACGACCTCGCACGGCCTCGACGCGGCCGACGCGGTCCTCGCGGCCGAGCGCGTGTTCCGCGGCGGGGACGGAACGCGCCCCGGGCTCGGCCGGGAGCGGGTGTACCTGGAGTCGTTGCTGCGCGTTCGAGCTCACCTGTCGGCGCGCCCGCAGGACGAGGACGTGATGGCCTCGGGACAGGTCGCCGTCGACGCGGCCGACACGCTCCGCCCTTACGCGCCGGGCCCGGGCGCCCCCGTCCCCTGAGCGTCCAGGCCCCTGCAGCGGGCACGAATTCTCTTGCGCGGCCTGCGGCGCGCGCCACTATCAGCAGCAATCGTAGAGTCTGCCGTGCCCCGCGCCCTCCTGATCTCCAGCCTGGCCGTCGCCCTCGCGCTCGCTGCCGCGTGCAGCGGGGCGCCGACGTCCAACCTGTTCTCGGGCGCGACGGGCGGAGACAACAACGACTCCGGGAGCGACGCCTCGTCCGGCGGCTCGAGCGGCAGCCCCCGGCCCGACTCGGGACCGGCGCTCGATTCGGCCGCCGGTACGTTCGACACGTCCGCGGAGAGCTCGGCGGACACAGAGGCCGGCGACGCGATCGCCGCGGAAGCCGCAGGTCCCGACGCGAGCGTTCCGGGCGTGTCGTGCCCGAGCGCCGGACAGACCACGACCTGTCAGAGCGGCGAGATCTGCTGCATCTCGACGGCGGGTCTCACGCAGAGCGGCAGATGCCAGCAGCTGAACGCGCCCACGCCGTGCACCGGGATACCGGTGGGATGCTCCTCGCCCGCCGACTGCAAGACCGGCGAGGTCTGCTGCGGCACCGAAACGGCGACCTTGTTCGGGACCACCACCTATCAGAACGTCACCTGCAAGACGTCCTGCGCTGGCTTCGGCCAGGTCGCCTTCTGCGATCCGACGGTCGGCGGCTGCGGCGTGGGCACTTCGTGCCAGACCAGCACCCTCGTCCCGGCGTACACCGTCTGCCGCTGAGCGCGTCTCGGAAACGGGGGCGTGCGATTCTCGAGAGCGCCCGAGATCTCGCGCAACTCGGGCGCGCGGAGGACGTGCCCGGGCGTGCGGAATCGGTGGATGCTGCCGATGATTAGCATGAGCAAAATCGCGTTGATCCTCCTCACCAGACCTTCTCGACGACGCAGGGGAAGAACCCGATCGTCACGGTCCCGCGCACGTCGACGACGGGCAGAGTCCGGGTCTGGCGGAGCCCCGCGGCACGCGGCGTGGCGTCGCGTGACGCAGCGGCCGACCGGTCCTCCTCCACGTCGCGCTCGACGTACGGGATCCCGCGCCGGGCCAGGTACGCCTGCGCGGTCGCGCGCATGGGACGGGCGACGATAGCTCAGGGGCGTCCGCGAGGTCGAGGGTGGGTCGGGGTTGGGGTCGGGGTTGGGGTCGGGGTCGAGGTCGAGGTCGAGGTCGAGGCGCCCACCGGCCAGTCGCCCCGAGCCTGGCCAGCAAGAAGAAGCCCCCCCGGCTCGTCACCGAACCGGGGGGCCGACGACGTGATGTCTCTCGCGGTCCAATCCGATCGCGCTGACGCGCGGTCCGTAGTTACTGCGTCAGGTTGTGATTCACGCGGTCTTTTGCTCGATGCTGCGCGCAAGCGGCAACGCGACCCCGCTTGGCGCGCGCG
>PLYU01000223.1 GCA_003153495.1 Myxococcales bacterium | reverse complement strand
CTTCGCGTGCGCCTTCTCCTCCTTCCCCCCGCTCCGGCGGGGGGAAGGCCGGGTTGGGGGGCTGCGAGGCCCAGGGTGGCTCCTTTCCGCTAGGCGCGCGACGTCGTGGCGCACCCTAAATTACGGCCTTTCGTGCGTAGACTCGGCGCCTCTTTGCGAAAGTAGGGCTAGCCCGCCGGGAGAGTGAGCTGCTGGCCCGCCTTGACGCCGTGACGGCGGGCCCAGCCGGCGTTGACCTCGAGGACCCACCGGGACGGGCATCCGACGCCGCGCGAGCTGTCGTCGAGCGTCGGGGCGCTCTCGACGATGCCGACGATGAGGCCGTCCTCGTCCGCGTAGATCAGGTCGAGCGGGATGCAGGTGTTGTGCATCCAGAACTTGTGGTCGTCGCGCACGCGCAGGTCGAAGAGCATCCCTCGCTCCTCGCCCATGCTGGTCCGGTACATGAGCCCGCGCATCGTGTCGTGCTCGGAACGGACGAGCTCGGCCTCGACGGCTACGCCGCTGACGTCGGGGAATACCACCCGCACGACTTCCGGCCGCGCGGGTGCCCGCTCGGGGTCCGGGGGGCAGCCGGGGGCTGGCCCGGGCGGCACCGGCGCCGGCGGCTCGGTTGGTGTCCGCAGGACACACCGCGCCGACAGCGACGGGACGGACAGCGTCGCGGTCGTCGGGGCAGCGGCCTGGGCCGGCGCTGTAGCCTGGGGCACCGGGGCCGGCGGCTCCGGACGCTGCAACTCCTCGGGCGCCTTGCGCTGGCATTCAGCGGCCCCCGCCGCGACCAGCAGCGCGAGCAGCGGTCCGCGAATCATCGGCCGGACTTACCGTGGGCCAGGCGGAGCCACAAAAGAAAACGGCACCGCATAGGGGCCCGGGGGGGGGAGAGCCGTCCTACGCGGTACCGAAGGAGGTCAATGCGAGCTCCGTGCCAGAAGGCAGGTTGAGCGATTTCAGTAAGTTGAGGATGCCCACATCGACGCGGGGTCATTCGCTCTCGCAAGGATGTTTCAGAACTGAAACACAGGAGTGTGGACGAAGCCGGTGGACGGAATCCGTGACCGCGGCACCTCAGGCTTTCAGGCTCCGCACACCAGCCTGGTGCACCTTGCCTGGCAAGGACCGCCCCACCACGCTCTCCGCCACCCTCCCCGCCTCGACGAGGCGCTCGAGATCGATGCCGGTATGCACTCCCATGCCGTGGAGCATGTATACGAGGTCCTCGGTCGCGAGGTTGCCCGCCGCGCCAGGCGCGTAGGGGCAACCTCCGAGACCGCCGACGCTGGCGTCGAAGTCGCGGACCCCCATCTCCAGCCCCACGAGGACGTTCGCCAGCGCCGTGCCGCGCGTGTCGTGCATGTGCAGCGCGATGCGATCGGCTGAGAGCTCGCCGAGCATCATCCGGAGGATCCGCTGGGTCTGCAGCGGCGTACCCACGCCGATCGTGTCGCCCAGGGATACCTGGTAGCAGCCCATGTCCGCGAGCTTCCGGGCGATGACGAGCGCTCGCTTCGGATCGACCTCGCCCTCGTACGGACACCCCCACACCGTCGATACGTATCCGCGCACGCGCAGCCCCGCAGCCAAGGCGGGGCCGACGACCTCCTCGAACGCCGCCAGCGTGTCGGCGACGCTCTTGTTGACGTTCTTCCGGTTGTGCGTCTCGCTCGCCGAGACGAACACGGCGACCTCTCGCAGCCCGGCCGCTCGCGCCCGCTCCAGGCCCCTGGCGTTCGGGCAGAGCGCGCTGAACGTCACTCCCTCGGGCGGCTTCGCGTGCTGGGCGACGTCGTCCGCGTCGGCGAGCTGCGGGATCCACTTGGGGGAGACGAAGCTGGTGATCTCGACGCGAGCGAGCCCGGCGCGAACGAGGGCCTCGATGAGGCGCAGCTTGCTTCGCAGCGGCACCGTCGCCCGCTCGTTCTGCAGCCCGTCCCGGGGCGACACCTCGTAGACGCTCGCCCGGTCGGTCATCGCCTCGAAAAGGGGCACGCCGGCCAGTTTACGCTCCTCGGGGCTCGTCCGCCGCTGGACCCTCCTGCCCCGGTGCCGGTATCCTGCCGGTATGCAGGATGCCCCGGATCGCGGCGCAGCCTCGGGCTTGCGGGGCTGGCTGTCGGACGTGTACCTGCCGGCGCTCGTCTCCGCGCAGGCCGAGCAGCTGGCGGTGCGCCTCGGTGACCGGGCGACCGTCGACGACCCGATCTTCGGGCGGACGAATGGAATGCCTGCGCTCGCCCGCTACCTCGAGGAGGTCTCGGGCTGGCTGGCCAAGCGGGCGGGAGCGTTCGACCGGGTCGCCTTCGTGACCGGGTCGGACCGGGACGTCACCGAGGGGACCCTCGCGCTCACCGTCGACGGCCAGCAAGTCAAGGTGCCGGTCGCCATCGTGGCCGAGCGGCGGCCGGAGCGCGAGGTCGCGCTGCGCCTCTACTACTCGACCAAGCCCATCAATGGCATTCACGCCGTCCGCTCGCCGCTCCTGCCTCAGAACGACGAGGTCGCTGTCCCCCCGCCGGTGGCCGCGCACCTGGAGGCCCTGGCGCGGGGCGACGCCGCCGCCGTGGTGGCGAGCTTCGAGGTCAGCGGGACGCTCCGCGACTCGACCGGCCAGACGTACGCCAACGAGGCAGGCGGCGGGGCCCTGCGCGCCTACTACGACAGGCAGCTCGCCGGAGGCGGAGGAGCGCCCGGGGGCATCCAGGTACTCAAGGGGGCCCGCGCCGACGACGGGCGGACCTGCGCGCTTGAGTACACCGTCGTCAGGGTGCACGGGAAGAACGTGGCCCCGCAGGCGGGCCTGGCGGTCTACGAGCGCGGCGAGAGCGGCCTGCTGCGCGCGGTGCGGGTCTACGGGGACGTCTACGTGTGACGCTGGCAAACCCACATCTTCGCTCCTTCTCTCCTCCCCTCCCTGTGATCTCAAGCGACCTCCTCACCGGAGCGCCCCTTCAGCGCGCGGCGCGCTCGATCATCGCGAGGAACGTGAGCACCGTGTGCCCCGTCGCGCCCTTCGTCGTGGCCCACCCGAGGGGCCGCTCGGGCGAAGCCGGACCGGCCATGTCGCAGTGGATCCAGTGACAGTCCCCGACGAACTCGCGCAGGAAGAGCGCCGCCGTGATCGAGCCGCCGAACATCTCGCCGGCCTGCTTCAGGTCGGCGACGTCGCTCTTGATCATCTCGCGCAGGTCCTCGAGCAGCGGCATCCGCCACATCTGCTCTCCCGACTGGTCGAGCGCCGCAGTGAACTCCTTCGCCGCGCCCTCGTCGTTGGAGTACCAGCCGGAGCATGTGGTCCCCAGCGCCACGAGGCACGCCCCGGTGAGCGTCGCGACGTCGACCAGGAGGTCCGGAGCGAGCGCGCGCGCGTACGCGAGGGCGTCGGCGAGCACCAGGCGACCCTCGGCGTCGGTGTTGACCATCTCGACGGTCTTGCCGTCGAGCGACCCCCAGATGTCGCCCGGGCGGTACGCATTGCCGTCGGGCATGTTCTCGGCGCAGGCGGCGATGGCGTGCACCTCGACCCTGGGCTTCAGCGCGGCGACGGCCGCCATCAGCCCGACGACGTTCGCGGCGCCGCTCATGTCGTGCTTCATGATGCCCATGTGGGCGGCGGGCTTGATGCTCAGCCCTCCGCTGTCGAACGTGATGCCCTTGCCGACGAAGACCAGCTTGCGCTTCGCGTTCTTCGGCTTCCACGCGAGATGAACGAAGCGCGGGTCGCGCGAGCTGCCGCGACCGACCGCGTCGATGAGGTGCATCCCGCGGCGGCGGATCTCCTTGAAGTCGAAGACCTGGCAGAAAAGGCTGTGCTCCTTGGCGACCTTCTCGGCCGCCGCGGCGAACGACTCGGGGTAGATGACGTTCCCCGGCTCGTTGCTCAGGTCGCGCGAGAGGTTGACCGCGGCGCCGACCTTCTGACCGACCGTGATGGCCGCCCTGGCGCCCGCCCCGGGCTTGCCCGTCGCGCCGATGAGCGCCGTCTCGAGGGCCCCCTTGGGCTTGCGCTCGCCCGTCAGGTACTTCGTGAAGCGATACGCGCCCAGCTCGAACCCTTCGGCGGCCGCGCGAAGGTCCGGGTCGACGCCCGCGGGGAAGAACAGCGCGACCGACTTCGCCTTTCCGTCGATCGCCGTCCGGGCGGCCTTTGCCGCGAACGTGCGCACCGCCGCCCCGCGCAGGCCCCGGCGCTCGCCCAGGCCGACGAGCACGACCTTCTCCGCCGGGATGCGACCGAGCGTCGAGAGCGTGACCGACTGGTCTCGCTTGCCCGAAAACTCCTCCTTCTCGAGCAGCCTCGCGAGGGCGCCTCCCAGCGCGGCGTCGAGCGGCTTGAGGGCAGGCGGGAGCGCGGGGGACTTGCCCGCCTGGAGCACGCCCACCACGACGACGTTCGCGGCAATCTCGTGCGGGGTGGCGATGCGGACCTGGATGTCGAGGGGCATGGTCATTGTGCTTTCGCGTCGGGCGTCGCCCAGTACTTGGATTTCACGCGGTCGACGAACGCGACCAGGTTCGCCCTGGAGCGCGCGTGCTCGGCGAGCGCCCCGTCCTTCGGAAACGCCAGGACGTTGGCCATCGTGCCGAAGAGCGTCGCGTCGTAGGACGACGGCTCGTCGCCGAAGAGGTACGCACCGTTGCCGAGGGTGACCGACAGCGCGTCGATGTCTGCCCGACCGTAAGCCAGGATGTCGCCCCCGGTGTGGCGGGAGATCCCCTGCCCCCACGCGTTGCGCAAGGTGTCCTTGCGGATCTTGCTCACGATGAGCCCACCGATGACCGGCGGCATGATCATCCGGAGCTTCTCCGCGACGTGGGGGAACACCGCGTCGTCCGCCCAGCGCGCGTGAAGGAGAGGCCAGTAGAGACTCTCCTCGCACGTGCGGCGCACGAGGTGCCCGAGCGCGCGCTGCTCGGGCGAGAGCCTCGCGTCGAGGGGGTCGCCGAGCGTGCGCTTCAGGTGCTCGATGATGAGCCCCGAGTCACCGACGGCCGTCGAGCCGTGGGTGATGAAGGGGATCTTCTTCGTGGGCGCCTTGCGCGGGTCGCCCAGCGCCGAGGTATACGGCACGTTCGCCATGCGCAGGTACGTCTTGAGCTTGAGGCACGCCGGCGAGAAGTCCGGGACGCCGAACCCTTCCCAGCCGGCGTGGACCGTGATGCGAGCTGCGTTGGTCATGGACCAGCAGGGTACCGCAGACCGGGCGTCGCTTGTCCCGTCTTCAGTCGCCGGTTTCGGCGGGTCCTCCGTCGGAAGGTCCCCCGTCCAGCTCCGTCGGCAGCACCTCGTCGATCCACTGCGCGATCAGCGAAACCCCCGCCTCGTCGACCTTGTGCGTATCGATGGGGGGCATCTGGAGCCCGGGCCCCGCGTCGTTCACGCCGGTCCGGTGGGACATGCGGTAGACGACGCAGCTGGCGCCCGCGTCGCCGGGAGCGAGCAGCGTCAGCGGGCTCGTGGCTCCGGGCGGCGTGAAGAAGGCCCGCTGGTTGACGCCCGTCTGCCACGTGTCGGTCGCCTGGACGCTGCTCATGTGCTCGACCTGGAGCCGCATGAAGAAGCCCGTCCTCTGCGCCAGTCCGTTGCGGCTGTTGTGGCAAGCCTCGCCGCAGTTGGCGTGCAGGTAACCGAGCGCGGCGACGTCGATCGCGCTCCCGGGGATGACGATCCCCGCCTCCGGCAGCTTGGTGATCCAGCCCTGCGCAGCGAGAGTCTGCATCGTGAACGGTGTCGCGTTCGCCGACGAGAGGCTGACCGAGTCGAAGCCGAGCACGTCGTCGACGCGCCCGCCGTGGCACGTGAGGCAGGCGCCCTGGCTCGGGACCTCGTAGCCGTTGCCGTCGGCGTTCAGCTCGCCGACGGTCAGCTCGGTGGTCGACGACTCGTCGGACGACCACCGGTACGTCGTGCGGTACCAGGACGACGGCCCCTGCTTCCAGAGCAGCCGCGTCTCGATGCGCTTGCCCCCGAGGACGAACTCCTTCCAGAACTTGGTGCCGACGGGGAACGTCCACTCGTTCATGTCGGACGTGTCGATCGGCAGGCGGGTGCCCCCGTCGCCCGCAGGGTCGGGCGGGAGGTAGATCCACCGCGTCTTGACGGCCCCATCGCTCCAGAGGTGGAGCCCGGGGTCGAACTGGTGGACGTCGGCGGAGACAGTCCTCGAGGCCCAGTCGGAGTAGAGCCCCGTGCACCGCAGCTCCACCGACTCGCCGGCGTCGCCCACCAGACAATCGGTCACGCTGCCCGTCGGCGCGTCCTGTACGCCCGCCTCGCCGGCATCGTCGGTCGAGCCGTCGGGCGCCGTCGTGGCGTCCGCGTCCGGAGAGGAATCACGGGGGCCGGAGTCGAGGACCCCGGCCATACCGTCGACGACGGTGGCATCGCTGCCGCCGACGACCGTGGAGGAGCTGCTGCTCGAGCAAGCCGCCAGCAGGCCGACCAGGCATGCTGCGCCGACCAGGGCGCCCATGCGCCATGGTCGTCGCGGCACCGGCAGGCGACTCGTCAACGTTCGTCCCCGAGAACGAGCGCTAGTAGCCGTTGGCAACGCAGCCACCGAGCGCCGCGCCCGTCATGGCCGTGCAGACGTTGGCGGTACAGGTCTGGCACACCGCGCAGTCGGTGACGACCGTTGCAGTCGTGCACGGGTTCCCCGCGCACTCTCCGGGGCCCGTCGTGGAGCTGCACGTCATGCCGGCGGGGCAGCCCGCCGGGGTCTTCGAGCCGTCGCAGTACACCGCGGGATCGGGGATCAGCTTGTCCTTGCCCGCGATCAAGGTGGTCCGGCCGTACTGGACGCCGACCTGGTTCATGTACGTGTAGATGGCCTGGAGGTCCGACAGCAGCATGTTGTGAAACACGTCCCAGGGCATCGGCGGCGCAACGGACCTCGGCGAACCGGCGTCCGGCGCGATGTCCTCGGCGTGAATCCCCTGGCTGATGAGCGTGAGGAACGTCTCGAAGGTCACCTGGGACTTGTTGAAGAAGCCGTTGTTCTGGCCCTCGAGGTTCGCCGCGGCGGCGCGCACGATGTGGGTCAGAGGCTGCGCCGGCGGCGGCATCGGGAACACCTGGCCGCCCGTGAGATAGGCGCCGGCGTTGTACTTGCCCGTGATCTGGTCGTCGAGGTTGGTGTGGCAGCCGCTGCAATCGGCGACGGCGTTGACGAGGTAGGCGCCGCGTCCGAAGAGCCCCTGGTCGACCGTGTCGGTCGGCGGGGTGACCTCCTTCAGCGGGACGATGGCGAGCCCGCGGAGGACGTTGCCCGGGTCGGGGAGCGCATTGCCGCGGGGGTCGGTCTCGAGCGGCAACGGCACCGGCGTCGCCTGGTCGCCCTGGGTGTAGGTCGTGGTCGGCTGGCCGGGCGGCGGCAAGGTCTTCGTGTCGGCGGGGACCGCGTTGCTCACCGCGGGGATCTGCTTCAGGTACGCGTAGATCGACTTGATGTCGTACGTCGACATGTACTGGAAACGAACCCACGGCATGACGACGAGCTGGGTCGTGGGCGCTCCCCCGTCGACCGCGCTGTGGAAGTCCGCGCCCGTCCGCATCACCTGGACGAACTGGTCCTCGGTGAGCTTCAGGCCCGTCGTCGGGTCCGGGGTAAGGTTGCGCGAGAACACGGTGAAGGGCGCGCCGCCGCCGCCGAACTGCTGGCCGCCAGCGAGGAACTTCGCCGGGTCGACGTTGCCGAGGAGATCGTGACAGCCGGCGCAATCCGCGACGGCGTTGACGAGGTAGCTGCCGTGGCCGACCGCCTCGACCTGGTCGGACGTCAGGCCGCCGAGGTGGAGCGGCACGGGCGAGACGTCGAGCCCCTGCCTCGCCTCGGTGGAGATGACGATCGCGGCTCCGGCTTCACCCGCCGGCCCTGGCTGCCCGGGCTGTCCCGCCGCGCCAGGCGCCCCGGCCTCTCCTGCGGATCCCGGCTGCCCCGGCGCTCCAGCTTCCCCCGCCTCGCCCGCGGGCCCCCTGGCTCCATCGCTGCCGCTGCACGCTGCTACCGAGCCAGCGACTGCCAGCAACAAGACCCCACCCACCGCGATCCATCTCTGACGCATGCTCACCCTCCGAAGTCCGGGCCCGATACGGGACAGGGCCGCGAATTTAGTGGCTCAGCCCCCGAAGACTCAAGCCAAATCACCCGCCGACCCCATCACCGACTTGATCCCGGAGGCCAGTCGGTCGAAGCTCTGGCCGATGACGTGGGTCTTTGCCTATGGGTCGAACATGGGCAGCCGGGGTCTGGCCGCCAAGGGTGTGCGGGCGGTCCGATCGGGCGGGGCGCGGCTGCGCGGCTACGATCTCGCCTTCGACGTTCCCAGCGTCTTCTACAGGATCGAGGGCGGCGTCGGGAACGTAGTAGAGGGCGCGAGCGCCGGCGGCCGGGGCGAGGTCCAGGGGGTCGTCCACGAGGTCGACGACGCGGGTCTCGCGCGCCTCGATGCGATCGAGGCCACCGGGATTCTCTACGAGCGGCGTACGCTCGACGTTCAGACCTACGACGGCGACACCGTGGCGGCCGAGACGTACGTGGGCCTGCCGGCCATCCGCCAGGCGACCTTGCGACCCTCGGCGCGATACATCCGCGTCCTGGTCGACGGAGCCTCGGAGCAAGGGGTCGATCCCGGGTGGATCCAGCGGCTCCGCGAGACCCCGGTGCACGTCCCGCCGCGCTTCGGCCCGTTCCACCCGCCCGCCAGCGCCCTGGCGGCCTTCGACGCAGCCGAGCTGGCTCGCAACCCGGCGTTCGTCGCCCTCGACGGCGTCGTGTTCGATCTGAGCGCCCCCAGCCCGGCCCACCGGGTCATCACCATGCTGCGAGGCGGCAAGGATCTCACGCCGGTCGCGGTCGCGCTCGGGGCCGGCGTGGACGACGGCGTCGCCGCGCACGAGCGCCAGTCGGTCGCGCTGCACCAGCTCCAGCACGAGCTGGCGCTGGATTACCCCGTGGTCGGACGCTTCGTCGGCTGAGCGCTACTTGCGGACGGCGGCGAGCGCGCCGTCGACCGCCGCAAGCACGGTCTTGATCTCGTCGGTGTGGTTGGGCCAGTGCGGCGCGAACCGCAAGCGCCCGTCGGGGATCGTGAGCGCGACGCGCGCCGGATCGATCGCGCGAAACAGAGCGACCACGTCTATCCCGCGGGGCGGCGTCACGGAGAAGATGCCCGATCGAGCCGCCGGGTCGGCGCTGCGCTCGCTCGCGAACCCGCGCGCAACCAGCTCCGGCTCGAGCGCGTCGATGTACCGGTTCACATGGGCGTGAATCTTCTCGATGCCGGCGCCCTGGAGAAGGTCGAGCGCCGCCTCGAGGGCTGCGTAGCCGACGGAGCTCTGCGCCCCTCCCTCGACCAGCGAGGCGCGGCGGAGCAGTGGTCGATCGTGTCGCAGGTGCCCCGGGCCGAGGAACAGGAACGCGAGCGCGTCTTCGTGGCCGAGCCAGCCGGCGACACGCGGCTCCAGGCGCGAGACCCTCTTCGGTGCGACGTACAGGAAGCCAGCGCCCTCGAGCCCCATCATCCACTTGTGGCCGCCGCAGGTCAGGTAGTCGATTCCGTCGCGCCGGACGTCGACCGGGACGACGCCGCAGGCCTGGATCGCGTCGACGAAGAGCTCCGTCCCGGCGGCCGCGCAGAGCGCGCCGATGCGGTCGGTCGGGAGGCGAAGCCCGGACTGGAACATGACCGTGCTCACGGCGAGCAGCCGCGTCGGCCGCTGCAGCTCGCGGGCCAGCGTCTCGAGCCAGGCGTCGAGCGTCGAGGCGGTCGGCTGGGGGAGGAAGGTGAGGTCGAGCTCGAAGAGCTCGGCCGCGCACTGCCACGGGGTGACGTTGGCGGGGAAGTCGCCGGTCATGCACAGGACCCGCTCGCCGGCCCGCCACGGCATGCAGAGGGCCACGTCGGTCGCGCCGCGCGTGGTGTTCTGGACGAACCCGATGTCGCTCCCCTGCTCGGCGCCGATGAGGCCCGCGAGCTTGCCGCGCAGCCGCTCGCGCTCTTCGATCCGGTGATGGATCGCGCCCGTGCCGAGGCGCGCGTAGTCTTCCATCACCCGGGTGACGGCGTTCCGGACGGGGAGCGAGGGGGGCGAGATGCCCCCGTGGTTGAGATAGGCCCCGGCCGCCAGGTCGGGGAACAGGGCCCTGCTCCCGAGCTCTGCGCGGTCCATCCCGGTTACCGGGCCTCGGCGGAGGACGGGGCCTCGGGAGAGCCCGGAGGAGGCAACGACGCGGGCGCGGCGGGCGGATCGCTCACGCGGAGGGTCGTGGACATGAGCCGGTGGCTCAACATGCGAATCAGCCCGATCGACAGGCGCGGGTGCTGGTGCATCAGCTGCGCCAGGACCGCGCTCGGCAGGAAGTACCCTTCGACCGGCGTCAGCGCCGTGCAGTCCGCCGTCGCCGGCGTGTCGTTCAGCGCGGAGAGCTCGCCGATCGAGTCGTGCGGGCCCAGGACGGCGATGCGGAGGTTACGCCCCTTGCGCGGCTGGGTGACCTCGACCTGCCCCTTGGCGATGAGGTAGAGGCCCCCGCTCTTCTGGCCGCCCTGCACGATCGGCTGGCCTGAGAGATACGACCGGGCCTCGAGCTTCTCGGCCACGTGCAGGAGGACGGCGATGTCGACCTCCATGAACACCTGGGTCTCTTTCAGGAAGAGCACCGTCTCGATTTGCAATGCCATGGCTTCTCCGTTGTTCGGCTGCGCACAGAGCCGGACCCAGCGGTTCGGATGGCTCGCGAGCAACTCTCGTGCGTCCTTCAGACTGAGCGCGGACTTCGGCTCCGGAGTGCGCGTCGGCCCGCCGAGCGGCTCGAGCCTCGCGCGGATCCCGTCCGCGTGCGACGTGATCGCCTGCATCAGGCGGGCGTCGGCGCGGATCTCGGGCACGCGCAGGCAGGCGAGGTTGTCGCGGAGCTCTTCGCTCCAGCGGCGGCGCACCGCCTCGATGGGAGAGCTTCTCGGGAGCGCCGAGGGCTCGAGCCCGGCGTCGACCATGGCCTGGAGCAGCGCCATGGCCGAGTCCGACCCGCTCTCGAGGAATCGCTGCAGGCGCAGGCGCCGCCTTCGTGGAGAGAGGCGCAAAGCCATGCGCCCGAACTGCCCGGCGAGCCGCTGCTCTCCCCGGGACAGGAGCGTCTCGACCACCGAGATGGGCTCGGCGCCGGCGAAGGCGAGCTCGCGGAGCACCAGCTCGGCGATGACGGCGTTGCGGCACGCCAGGTTGACCAGCCCCGACTGCAGCTGCGGGTCGATCCGGTCCCAGCGTCGCGCCCACCCGACCGCGTTCTCGAGGGCCAGATCGGGCCTGACGTTCAGCGCGCCGACGAGATCGGCGATGCTCGCCGCGGAGGCGTCGATGGCCCGGGCCAGCAGCTGCTGCTCCTCGTCGCTCGCGTGAACGAGCATCGTGGTCTGGTACCAGGCCTGGTCCCGCGCCTCCATCAGGATGCGCTGCCCGACGAAGCGCGTCACCCGGAGGCTCGCCCGGTTCAGCCAGTAGAGGATCCGGCTGTACTCCTTGAGGACGGTGTCCTGGATCAGCTCGATCGCTTCCCACTCGAGCTGATTGATGACCAGGAAGTCGCGGTACCTCACGACCGGGATGCCGGTGCGGCTCGCCGACAGCGCGCGCTCCGGGGCGCCGTCCTCCGGAAGGTCGCCCAGGTGACGGGACGAGCCGAGGGTCACGAACGCGAGGTCGTAGTTGATGTGCGCGTTAATGCCCAGCAGCATGGCCTGCAGGACGTTCACGTTCGACTCTTCCATGGCCTCGAACGCGATGCGCCAGGGGCGGCAGAGCGACGGATCTCGGCGGTTCCAGAGCGAGACCTGCTCCTTGTAGACCTCGACGAACCGGCAGGCCATGTCGGTCGCCCACGGGAGATCCTCGAACCGGCCGGCCTTCAGCGCGGCGAGGACCTGGCGCGAGAAGACCAGGTAGGTGATCTCGAAGACGGCGCGAGCGTCCATCGACTTGCGCATGGATTCCACGCGCCGGGACATCTCATCGAGGTAGCCCTCGAACCGCTCGATTGTGTACCCTCCCGGCGGAGGCGGCTGCTGGGCGATCACGCCGCGGTACTCTACACGAGACCACCGAGTCAACGCATGGCCAAATACGAAACCACCCTGTACGTAGCGAGATCTCTCGAGGCGACCTTCGCCTTCATCAGCGATTTTCGCAACGCGGTGAAGTGGGACCCGCGGACCTACGCGGTCGAGAAAATCACCCCCGGGCCCATCGGCCCCGGGACGACGTTCCTGCTGACGGGCGGGATGCTGCCCAAGAGCCTGCCACTGCCGCGGGCGCTCCTGCGCGGGATGCCGCTCGCGTACGAGGTCGTCTCGTACGAGCCCCCTCACCGGCTCGTCCTCAAGGGGCAGACGGCGTTCCTCTCGTACGAGGATCGCATCGAGTTCGCGGCCTCCGGGACCGGGACGAGCGTCACCTACTCCGCGCGGCTCGACCTTCGGGGCGTCCTGGCGATCGGCGAGCCCGCGCTCAGGCTCCTGTTCAAGAAGATCGGGGACGACGCGACGCAGGACATCCCCGCGGTGGTCATGCGCGCGGGCGAGCACGCGTAGGAGCCCGGTGTTTTTCGCCGATCCCATCGCGCTGGCGTCGTCGGGCTCGCTCGAGCTACGCGCAGTAGCCCTCGCTCGCCCTCCTAGCCCTACTTTCGCAAAGAGGCCGAGTGTTTGAGTGCGCCGTGACGTTGGGCAGCGAGTGGAAAGAA
>PLYU01000311.1 GCA_003153495.1 Myxococcales bacterium | reverse complement strand
AGCGCGGTGGCCACGCCTTCGGGCGGCGGTCCGCCGCGCGCCCGGCGCCGGCGCAACCGGACTGCGGCGATCACCACCGCTGCGAGGGCCGCCGCGGCGAAGGCCGTCACCGCCGCCGCGGGGCTCTGCGCCCCCGGGACCAGGAAGGAGAGGCGCGCCAGAAGGAACGGGCCGAGCGCGGTCGTGGTGACCTCGTACGCCGTCGCCGCGAGCGCCAGCGGTGCTCCGGCGGACGCCGACGTCGTGCTCGTGACGGCAGCGGCCGCGAGCAGGGCGAGGATCGCGAGCGTGATCACGCGGAGACCCCCCAGCCCCGTCCTCGCCTCGAGCGCGCGGCGCACCGTCGGCTCGCCGTACCGGTCACGGACGGCGAGCTGGGCGGCCATGTCGCGGAACGAAAGCGTCGGACCGATCGGCACCAGCATGACGTCCTCGCCGGGAGCGACGGCGACCGGACCGATCACGGCGTCGTCCGCGGCGTCGCCCGGGTGGATCCTGAGCACGTGTGCGCCCGCCGTCACCGGGACCGCAACGAACGGCGCGCGCATCGCAGGTGTGCGCGAGTCGTCGAGGAACACCAGCGCGCCGGAGGCGCTCGTCAGCGTGAGCGAGCCCTTCTCGGCCTCCTCGGGAGCCTCCGGCGGCGGGACGTCTGCGGAGTCCGGCCACGCCCCTGCGCGCGCGGTCGCGAACTGCGCCTGCCGCTCGCGGGCGTAGTCGTCACCCTGCCAGTCGCCGCCCAGCCCCCAGAACAGCAGACACCCTGCGGTCAGGAGCGCCACGACGCCGAGCGCCCGGCGCGTGCCGTCCACGACGCCCGCGTGGGCGTCCGTCCAGCCCGCGAGCCACGCCCCGGCCCCTGCCGCGAGCGTCCACCCGAGCGCCATGGCAGGGAATCCGCCGGCGACGAACGACAGAAGGGCCCCGGAGAGGGCCAGCTCGAGCCACGCCCAGACGCGCCACCCGCGCAGCGTGGGCGCCTGTGAGGCCACGAACAGCGCCGCAGCCAGGGCGACGACGCACGCGAGGGCACAGCCGATCGCCGCGAGGGGATCGAACAGCAGCTCGAGCGCCGCGTCGAGCCGACCGATCCGCACGCCGCCCGCGACTCGCTCGAACAGGGCGCGCGGGCTGCCGCGGGCGAGCGCGATCTGGACGGAGCAGGCGAGAGTCGCGAGCGCGGCGAGCGACGTCGACGCGAGCCCCACGCGACGCGCCCAGGCGAACGAGCGCGCGACGGTCAGGTGCAGGAGGAGCCCGCACGGCGGCGCCGCGACGACGAGCCACAGCGTCTGCGAGAGGATGACGCGCTGCAGCGGGCCGGCGTAGTCGGGCATGGACAGGGGTCAGGCTATCAACGGCCGGGCCGGTCGTCTCGGCCCGTCACGGCCTGTAGACCATGAGCGCGACGGTGGCGATCAGAGGCGCGACCGCCAGCGCCGCGACGACGGGGCCGCGGCGCCCGTCCTTGCCCACGGCGAAGAGGACGACCTGGAGCGAGAAGAGCGAGAGCACCATCGACCCGATGACCCACGTCGACAGCAGCGGCAGCTCCTCGATCGACGCGAGCCCGAACCCGCACGCCCAGGCGACGCCGAACCCGGGGCCGCAGAGCGCGTAGGCGAACAGACGCCGGTCGCGCAGCTCCCGCGGGATCAGCGCCCCGAGCGTCCCGGAGAAGAGCGCGGCGACGGCGAGGATCTTGAGGACGCGAAGGAGAGGGATCACGCGATCGGGGGGTGGGTCAGATGAAGGGGCTCAGCTGGCCGTCAGCCTCGCGGGAGGAGAGGCCGTGGCGGATCCTGTAGAGCAGCGCGACGGCGCCGAGGGCGACGACGGCGGCCAGCGACCCACTGACGAGGAGCTGCGCGGCGCGCGCGGGGCTCCACCACGTCCACGCGGCGGTCGCCGCGAGCGAGGCCATCGCCAGGGGCAGGAGCCGGAAGGCCGCGGCCCGCGTGCCCTCCGCGAGGCGCCGCCGGGACTGCGCCCAGCGCGCCCAGGCCAGGAGCACGACGAGGCCCCAGGTCTTGGCCAGGAACCAGGCAGCGCCCGCGAGCTGCAGCGCGGGGAAGGCGTCCTGCTGCGCGGGCGACAGGCCGGGCAGGAGCCACCCGCCGAGGAAGAGGGCGCTCGCGAGCCCGGCGAGCACGATCCGGTGCGCCCGGCACGCGGCGTCCACCCATGGGGCTCCGGCGACCGTCCGCCCGCGCGGGCCGCCTTCCGGCGCGTCGACGAGGGCCACGACGCCACGCGGCTGCTCGGCTCCGTCGGGCTCGATCCGACCGCACGCCAGCAGGAGCAGCAGCGCGACGAGCGCGGCAGGATCGCGCAGCGCGAGCCAGTCCCACGGCCAGCCGCCCTGGGCGCGCTCGATCTCCTGGACGCGCAGCGAGCCGGTGGTCACGACGACGCTGGCGACGGCGATCGCCGCCGGCACGTGCTGCCACAGGACGTGGAGCGACGCGCGCAGGCCGCGCCATCCGGGGCCGCTGGCGATCAGGATCGCCCCCGCCAGCGCGGTGGCTGCCGCGACCAGCATGATGCCGACGTCGAGCCGCGCCGCGACCAGGTACTGGCCGAACGGCATCGCCGCGAGCAGCGCCCAGGCGGCAGTGTCCACCAGAGCGGCGGCCCCGGCCGGCGGCAGCGCGTCGCCGGCGACGGCCGTGAGGGCGCGCCCCAAGCGAGACCACCTCCAGCCCCGCCCCGGGGTCGCGTGGCCCACCCGCGTCCGTACGCGCGCCACCAGGCGCTGCACGGCGGCCCCGAGCGGAGGGCGCGCGAAGCCCGCGAAGAGCACCACGACCACGAGAGCGCCGAGCGCCATCATCGCCGGCGGTAGCAGCTCGGCTGCGGACGCCCGCCGGAAGCCGTCGACCGACACCGCGTGCACCACCTCGGCAGGCGACCCTGCGTGACGCACACCGACGGCGGCCTCGCGGGCGCCGGGCGCCGGAAGGACGTCCCCCGCCGATGCGACGCGCAGGCCGTCGAAGCTGGTCAGCATGTCCCCGCTCGAGATGCCGGCGGCCTCCGCTCGTGACCCGGGATCGACCGCGTCCACCAGCAGGCCAGCGCCGGCCGGTGCCACCGCCGCCGCGTGAAGACCCATGAGCGTCAGGGCGCGCTCGCCGTCGCGGTCGCCGTCGACGTCCACGGCGCCGGCGCTGGGATGAACGTCGAGCGTCACCCCGGGAAGTACGCCCGCGACCGGCGCCGCCCCCTGCGCCGCGGCGGCGAAGGCCACCTCGACATCGCCGACGAACGTGGTGTGCAGCGCGCGGCCGCCGTCGCCGCAGAAGAGAGCCTCGGCAGCCTCGCCGAAGGCGACGCGGACCTGGTCGGACCCCACGACGGTGCCGGCCGCGACGATCTCCGCGCCCCCGAGCGCCTTCATCCCCGGCCTGTGCAGCACGCCGCGGAACGTCACGCGCGCAGGTTTGCCCGCGGGGAACCCGGAGCCGACGATGGCGAGGGTGTCGCCGACCTCGACGTCGCGCGGGGCGAGGTCGAGCACCTGGATGAGCTGCGGCGCCGCCGGCTGCATGAACGTGCCGGCGCCCGAGACGAGCCATACGAGCAAGAGCGCGGCGGCGATCGGTGCGAGCGCGCGGAGCCACTTCATGGGTACCGCGAGCTATAGAACGAGCACCCTGCGGAGGGCGAGATTCATGGGAAAGACCCCCGGTCGGGTCCGGGGCCACGCCCTCACTGACGCCGGGCGCGGGTCAGAGCAGCCGCCGGGCCTTCACGTCGAGGTACGTGCGCACCAGCTCCGGCGTCAGATCGCCCGGCTTCGCGTCCAGCACCAGCACCCCGGAGCTTCTCAGCGTCCGGATGAGCGAGTCGCGCCAGGCCAGCGTCTCGGCCGCCGCCGCCCGGACGTAGAGGTCGTCCCCGCCGGTCGCGGGGAGCGTCGCCAGCGCCTCCACCTCGGTGTCCCGCATCAGCACGCAGAGCGGGACGTGGCGCGGCAGCAGGCCGCGGACCGACGAGGCGAGCTCCAATGCCGAGCGCCGGTCGAGCAGGCTCGTGAACACGACGAAGAGCGAGCGCGCCCGGACCTGCGCGCGCAGGAACGTCACCGCGGCGCGGTAGTCGGTCGCCGCGAAGCCCGCCTCGAGCGCGTACACCGCCCGGGTCAGCCTGCGGCCGCCGGCGCGCCCTCCGGTGGGAGGAACGAAGCTGCGCGGGGCGTCGTCGAAGACCATCAGCCCCGCCTTGTCGCCGCCCCGGAGCGCCACGTCGGCCGTCAACAGCGCGGCGTTGAGCGCGTGGTCGATCGCCGTCAGCCCGCCCGTGGTCCCCCGCATCGCGCGCCCCACGTCCAGCGCGAAGACGATGTTCTGGTTGGACTCGGCCTGAAACTGGCGCACAGTCAGGTCGTCGCGGCGCGCGCTCGCGCGCCAGTCGACGTGGCGGATCTCGTCGCCGGGCTGGTAGGGACGAAGGCGCTCGAACTCGGTGTCTCCCCCGCGGACGCGCACCGAGCCGAGGCGGGCGCTCTGCCTGCCCTGGCGGCGCAGCAACTCGAGCGCGCGGGCGGCATGGACGTCGGGGTAGACGTCGACCGTCGCGGGGAGGCGGGTGCGGTCCTGCCGCGCGACGAGGCCGAGCGGCGAGGCGTAGCGCACGGTGACCGCGCCGAGCTGTCGCGAGCCGCGCCGGGCGGGGACGACCTCGTAGCGCACCGACGCCTCGCCGCGGGCGGCCAGCTCGAACGGCGCGGGGTTGCCGATCTCCACGCAGGCCTCGAGCGGGTCGTCGGCGATCGTGCCGCGAACCGCTCGCCAGCTCCGGCTGCGCACGTGCAGCGTCACGACGTTCGCGCGACCGACCGAGAAGATGGCCGCCGCCGCGCGCTCGACCCGGAGCGCGGGCCCGAGGGCGAAGAGCGCGTCGAGCAGGACGGCGGCCACCAGAGCGCCGTCGACGGCCAGCAGCACCGAGCGGACCCAGGGCGCGTGCCCGGCGCCGACCGAGATCGCGGTCGCGCAGAACGCGAGGGCCGCGAGGCGGCGCGTGGGAACCACCCGCGAGATCGTGCCCTCCACGCCAGGCTCTAGGCCGCCAGCCGCGGGACGGGGACGCTGCGCAGGATGTCCTCGATGCGCTCGTCCGCCGTCACCCCCTGGAGCTGCGCGTCTGGGTGGAGCATCAGGCGGTGGCGGAGGACGGCGGCGGCCATCGGCTTCACGTCGTCGGGCGTCACGAACGCGCGCCCGTCGCTCGCCGCGACGACCTGCGCGGCCTTCATGAGCGCGATGCTCGCGCGGGGGCTGGCGCCCAGCTCGATGGCCTTGTCGTCGCGCGTGCGCCGGACCAGCTCCACCATGTAGGCGATCACCGCCTCGTCGACGCGCACCCCCTGGGCCACCCTCTGCATCGCCACGATCTCCTGGGGCGACGAGGCGGCCTGCAGGGCGCCGAGATCGGTCGGGTCGAAGCCCTCGGCGTGGTGGCGAACGATCGTGCGCTCCACCTCCACGGGCGGGTCGCCGACCGTGAGCTTGAAGAGGAAGCGGTCGAGCTGGGCCTCGGGCAGCGGGTAGGTGCCGTGGGACTCGACCGGGTTCTGCGTCGCGACGACGACGAACGGGGATGGCACCGGCCTGGACGTCCCGTCGACCGTCACCTGGTGGTCCTGCATCGCCTCGAGCAGCGCGCTCTGCGTCTTGGCGGGCGCCCGGTTGATCTCGTCGGCCAGCAGCAGCTGCGCGAAGATGGGCCCGGGGACGAACGAGAACGCCCCCGTCTCGCGGCTGTAGACGCTCGACCCCGTGATGTCGCTCGGCATCAGGTCGGGCGTGAACTGGATCCGCTTGAACACGCACCCGCTCACCACCCCCAGGGCGCGCGCGACGAGCGTCTTGCCGAGCCCCGGCGCGCCCTCGATGAGCACGTGCCCCCTGGCGAGGACGGCGACGAGGGCCCCTTCGACGAGCGCGTCCTGGCCGACGACGACGCGCGCCATCTGTTCCTTCATCCGCGCGTAGGTCCTCTGAAATCCGGTGGGGTCCGTGGAATCCATTCGCGCCTCACTTGTCCTGCGCCAGGGCCGCCGCACAGGCGGCCGCCAGCTCTCCGAGTACTACCAGTTCGTCGCCCGCCGGTCGGCCCTTCGGCTCCCCTAGCGAGGCGGCGCCCGTTGCGCGCGTCCACAGCCGATGGCACGCCTCGACCGACAGGCCCGACCGGGCAGCGAGGAACGCCGCCACGTCGCCGGCCCCTCGCGGCATGCGAGCGCGCAGGCGCTCCTCGGCGAAGCGCGCGTACGCTGCCAGCGCGTGGGGCGCACTGCGGGTGCGCGCGTACAGGGCGCCCACCGCCTCGACGTGCTCGGCGAAGGCCCGGCGCTCCGGCGGCGGCACCGGCCTGGGGCGCGAGAGGCGGACGCCCGCGGCGACGAAGAGCAGGACCGCGGCGACCAGCGCGTGACCCAGCGCCGGGCCGAGCCCGGCCCGCACCATGGTGGCCACCGGGGACGAAGGCGGACTGATGCCGTCCTCCGGCCGCGCGACTTGGAACGTCGCGCGGTTCGCGTTCGTCAGGATCGCTACCAGGGCGGCCGCGTTCCCCGGCCGCGAGAGCCCCGCGTTGGTCATCAGCTCGTCGGTCGCGATGCCGAGCACGTGTCCGTCGCCGACCGACGCCTCGGCGGCGTACGTCGTCTCGTCGTCGTACCAGGCCACGCGGGCGCTCGAGCCGGTGAAGCGAAGAGCCTCCGGGATGGCCAGCTCGGCGTGCTCGAGCTTCTCGCCCCCCGGCTCGTCGGACAGCGGCCGCGCGGTGACGCCGTGCGACGACGCGCCGTCCGCCTCCGCGCCGAGGTCGCCCGGCCAGAGCGAAGGCTGCCCCGCCAGCACCAGCACGCCGCCCGCGTGGACCCAGGCGCTCAGGTGGGCGCGCGTGTCGTCGTCCAGCGGTGTCCGCTCGACGTCGATCACGAGCGCGGGCGTCTCGTCGCCGTCGTCGTCGCTCTGGGCAGGCAGCGGCAGCGAGTCGAGCGAGTACGCGAGCGACACGACCTGGACCCCTTGCTTGCGGAGCAGGTCTCGAAAGAGCTCGTCGCCGGCCGGATCGTCGCCGGGCTTCGGGAGCTCGAAGCCGCCGCACCCGAGCACCGCGGGGAGCCCGAGCACGAGCAGGAGTACCGGGAGGAAGCGCACGATCCCCGCCGCGAGCCGCGCGGTCCGCGCCACGGCGTCCCCCCCCGCGGGGGCGTGCCCGAACTGCACGCGGTCCACCTCGCGCACGATCTCGCGGAGGTCCGGCCTCGTGCTCTCCTCGGCGCACGAGCGCAGGTACTCGCCGTTGGTGCGGTCCTTCGCGAGCCGGACCGCGCCGCGCCGGTCGAGAGCGCGCAGGCTGGCGGCGAGGTAAAGCTGCAGGGCGGCCGCGTTGTCGCCCCGACGGGCGTGGCTGTCGGCGAGGTCGAGCAGGTCCTCCTCGCCGATCCCCTCCGGGAGGGTCTCGACGGGCGGGGCTTTCTCCTCGCGGTCGCCCGGGGGCGGAGCGGGGTCGCGCCTGGCGCGGCCCAGGGCGCGCACGGCGGGTACGAGGATCGCGAGCACGAGCCCCCCTACGAACACCCAGAAGATCACCCGCCAGAGGTCGCGGAAGAGGGTCTTCAAGAAGTCCGGAACGACCGCGGCGATCGCGCGAAGCAGCTTGTTCATCCACGCGAGCCGCTCCAGATCCTGCTCGCCGCACGCTCGCGCGAAGCCGGTACAGCCCGGGATCTCGGCCGCCTGGGGACAGAGGTCCCGCGCGTGCATCGACAGGGGCGTGCGCGGGTTGCTGCAGAAGGGATACCCCCTCTCCTCGGCCGCCGCGCGCACGTCCGCTTGCGCGTGCGAGGGGTCGAGCCCGGCGAGCGCCACCCGCGGGACCGCGACGAACGCCGCGACCGCGACCAGTCGACACAGAACCCACGCGCGCGCGCCCACCATCACGCCCCCCGCGCGGCGAGCGCCGCGAACCGCGTCTGGATGTCCCACCCTTCGGTCCGGGTGCGCACGTCGAGGTAGACAAAGAAGCGGATCGTCGCTCGCAGCGGCAGCGTGAGCCAGAACCCGAGCAGCGCGAGCCCGCTCACCCCGCCGTCGAAGACCGAGTGCGGCGGCTTCACTTCGAGGAGGTTCTCGAGCAGCTCGCGACCCGCCGTGTCGGCGAGCAGCGCGGAGCCGGCCGCCATCAGCGCGAGGAGCATCATCGCCGCAACCGCGACGCCCAGGTGCGCCTGCGCGACGCGCTGCGCCCGCGCCCACGCGGCACCGACGCTCGCCTGCTCGAGGACGACGACCTCGGGGAGGAAGAGGAGGACACCGCCCACCCAGAGCCACGGCAAGAACAGGAGGAGCGCGCTCATCGCGAGCGCGACGGCCTGCACGATCCGCACCGCGGCGAGGCGCGGCAGCGCGCCGGCTGCGGCCCGCAGGGCGTCGCGCGCCCGCGCCTCGTCGGCGAAGACGAGCCGCGAGGCGAGCGCGAGGAACGGCGCGTCCGCGAAGGCCGCCGTGGCGATCGCGACGGCCCAGCCCGCGAACCATCCGCCGGCTCGCGCCGCGAGCCAGGACGCCGCGAGCGCGGGCACGAGGACCACGAGCGACAGCCTCGCGTACGCGCCCGCGTTCGCCGCGCAGAAGCGGACGGCGAGGTCCGTCACGTCGAGGAGCGAGCGCTCCCGCAGCGCGACCCGGGCGCGGATCAGGTCCACGGGGCCGCCTCTGCGCGCTCGAGCGCCTCGGCCTTCGCGGAGCCGCGGCCGGCGAGGAGGACGTACGTCACCACCGTCAAGAACATCGCCCCGCCCACCAGACGCTTGACGGGCGACGGGACGCTCGACGCCGACCAGAACCCCTCCACGGCGGCGGCCATGAACAGCATCACGGAGGCCCCGAAGACCACGGGCATCACGCTTCGCGCCGTGGCCTGCAGCGAGGCCAGGCGAGTCCTGCTCCCCGGAGCGACGAGCGACCAGCCGAGGGCGAGCCCGGCCCCCCCGGCGAGCACGATCGCGCCCAGCTCGAGCGAGCCGTGACCCACGACGAAAGTGAAGATGTTGCCCCCCGCGCCCTGCGCGCCGACGTACCCCATGATGGCGCCGGTCGTGAGCCCGTTCTCCACGAGGTAGAAGGCCGAGCCGACGCCCAGGGCGAGCCCGGTGGCGAAGCACCGCAGGGCGATGCCGACGTTGTTGTGGACGTAGAAGCCCGCCATCGTGGCGTCGAGCCCTGCGCCCCGGTCCTCGGCGAACCCCTCCTGGTAGGCGTGAACGAGCGGCCGGAGCATGGACTCCGGGACGACGTTGAGCGCGAAGGCGGGGTCGAGGAGCGTGAGGACGAGCCCCCCGACGAAGGGGACGAAGAAGAGTACGGCCGAGACGAGCATCGCCGTCCGGTGACGCCTCACCGCCCGGGGGAAGGCGTCGAACGCCGCTCGAAGCGACGGACGGCTCGCAGCCCCGGCGACCCGGCCACCCCTCGCCTGGCTCCCGTAGAGGACGGAGTGCGCCGCGGCCGTCAGCCCCTCCAGGTAGTCGACCAGCGGCGCGCTGTAGCGCGCGGCGCGCGCGCGCGACAGGTCGGCGCAGACGTCCAGGTAGAGCGGAGACACGCTGGCGACCTCGCCCGGCGCCAGCTGGCGCACGCCGCGGGCCTGGACCTTCCGGGCCAGCGCGTCGAGGCGATCCCAGTCGCCCTGGCGCCGCGCGGTGAAGGCGCCCTCGGTGACGGCGGAAGTCAGCGCCATGGCGGGGGACGGATCGACGGCGGCAGAGAGTCGCGCCGCCCGGCGCGGGTGGCGCGGTCGTACAGGAGAGCGAGCGCGCGTGACGGGTCGGCGGCGCGGAAGCCGGCGTAGCGCGCGCGGAGCATCGGCGCGATCATCATGGCCAGCTCCAGCTCGCGCGCGCGCCCCAGCCGCGAACGGCGCCGCAGGAAGAGCTCGATGGCGAGGCGCTCCTCCGCGTCGAGCCGGACCTCGTCCGGCAGAGACTCGAGCTCATCGAGCTGGGCAGGGGGTGACAGCGCGACCGGCGCCGCCGCCTGCACGCGCCCCGACACGACGACCAGCGTCCCCGCGACGAGGTCACCGAGCCTCTGGAAGCGCCGGGTCGCCGCCATCGACGTCAGCCCGGCGATGGACACGAGCCCCGCGGTGTACGCCAGCGGGAGCGCGTCGGCCGCCCGCAGCAGGTTGCGCAGCGCGGCGGCGAGGTACCCGATGGGTCGACCGGTCGTCGTCACGACGCGCAGCCCGAGCAGCGACTTGCCGGGCGTGGCGCCTCGCCAGCCCTCGAGCGCGGCGAAGTAGACCCACTGGATCGCGAAGAGCGCGACCAGCATCACGCCCGCCGCGGCGCCGAACGCGTCCCTCGCGGCGTGGAGCACCTGCCCGGCGCCCGCCGACAGGAGCAGGAGGAGCGCGCCGAGCGCGGCGAGGGCCGAGTAGCAGATGAGCAGATCGAGCAGGTACGCGAAGAAGCGCCTCGCCGGCCCGGCGACGCGGTGCCGGAACACGATGTGCTCCGGCGTCTCGATGGCGACGTCGGTGTCCAGCGGCGCGGGCGGCTGCACGGCGCGCGCTCTATCCCCGCGGCCGGACGTCCGCCGTCGCCGTGCCCAGCCCCGACAGGCGCACGTAGACGATGGCGGAGGCCAGGTAGCAGAGCGGCACCGCCGCGACGATGCCGACGCAGCAGGCCAGGAGCCCCAGCAGGGCGATGCCGACGTACGCGACCGAGAGGCCGAACAGGTTGCCCTTGTGCCCCTTGGTCGCCGCCCGGCTGGCTCTCATCGCCTCCATCGGGCCCATCTTCGCGTCCACCACGTAGAACTGCACGGGAAACAGGGAGAGAGCGATGATGATGCCGGGCACGATCAGCAGCAGCATCCCCAGGCCGACGACCAGCCCCACCAGGATGTTGGCGCCGAGCAGGGGGAGGAAGCGATCTCCCCCTGCGAACAGCGCGCCGATCTGCGGCGTCCCTCCGCGCACGACCTCGAGGCAGATGCGCAGGAAGCCGACCTGCAGGAACGCGCCGACCACCGTGGCGAAGAGCGTGCTCGGGCCCTGGACCCCCAGCTGCGCGAAGGGGCCGGGGTGCTCGGGGGGCGACACGATCGTCCAGAGCCACACGGGCCCCTGACCCACGATCTGGGTGACGAGCATGTAGATGAAGTACGCGAGCACGAGAACGAGCCAGTTCTCCTGGAAGCGCGCCCAGGCCAGCGAGAGGACCTCGCCCGGCTCCCACGGTTGAGGCTGGCCGTACGGCGGGGGGGAAGCAGCACCGGCTGAGCCGGTCTGGGGCGCGGCGTACGGATTGTAGGGCTGGCTCACGTGGGTGGTCCCAGGCTACGGCCATTGGGGCCACGAGTGAACCCTGACCTATGCTGCGAGTCCCCATGAGCGCTCTCACCCAGTCTCCCGCCTGGCAAGCCCTGCAGCGACATCGCGACGCGACCCGGGACGCGCAGCTGCGCGACCTGTTCGCGGCCGACCCGCAGCGCTTCGAGCGGTTCTCGTTCGAGGTCGGCGACCTCCTCGTCGACTACTCGAAGAACCGGGTGAAAGAGGAGACGATGAAGCTCCTCTTCGACCTGGCGCGCCAGGCGCGCGTCTTCGAGTGGCGCGACCGGATGTTCTCCGGCGACAAGATCAACGTCACGGAAGATCGCGCCGTGCTGCACGTCGCGCTGCGCAATCGTTCCGGCCGGTCCATCCTCGTCGGCGGCAAGGACGTGATGCCCGACGTGAACGCCGTCCTCGCGAGGATGCGCGCGTTCACCGAGGCCGTGCGCGGCGGCGGCTGGAAGGGGCACACCGGCAAGCGGATCACCGACGTGGTCAACATCGGCATCGGGGGCAGCGATCTCGGGCCCGTGATGGCGAGCCTCGCCCTGAGGCCGTACTGGCAGCCGGGGATGCGCGCTCACTTCGTCTCGAACGTCGACGGAACGCACCTGGCCGACACGCTCCGCGAGGTGGAGCCGGACCAGACCCTCTTCGTCGTCGCCAGCAAGACGTTCACGACGCAGGAGACGCTGATGAACGCCCGCAGCGCGCGCGCCTGGCTCGTCGACCGGCTCGGGACCGAGGCGGCCGTGCCGCGGCACTTCGTCGCCGTCTCGACGGCGTCCGAAGAGGTGAAGAAGTTCGGCATCGACGCGGAGGCCATGTTCGGCTTCTGGGACTGGGTCGGCGGGCGTTACTCGCTGTGGAGCGCCATCGGCCTGCCCATCGCGCTGATGGTGGGGATGGACCGCTTCGAAGAGCTGCTCTCGGGCGGGCACGCGATGGACGAGCACTTCCGCACGGCGCCGATGGAGAGGAGCGCGCCGGTCGTGCTGGCGATGCTCGGGGTCTGGTACGCGAGCTTCTTCGGCGCGAATACGCACGCCATCCTGCCGTACGACCAGTCGATGAGCCGCTTCGCCGCATACTTCCAGCAGGGCGACATGGAGAGCAACGGCAAGCGCGTCGACCGCGAGGGGCAGACGATCGAGGACTACACGACCGGGCCGATCGTCTGGGGCGAGCCGGGCACCAACGGGCAGCACGCCTTCTACCAGCTGCTTCACCAGGGGACGCGGCTGGTGCCCTGCGATTTCCTGGCGCCGCTCGAGACGCACAACCCCCTCGGCCTGCACCACGAGGTCCTGCTCGCGAACTTCTTCGCCCAGACCGAGGCGCTGATGCGCGGCAAGACGCGCGACGAGGCGCTCGCCGAGCTGGAGGCGCAGAACCTGCCCGCGGCGCGGGCGAGCGAGCTGGCGGCCCACAAGACGTTCCCCGGCAACCGCCCGACGACGTCCATCGTCTTCCCCAAGCTGACGCCCTTCACGCTCGGGATGCTGGTGGCCCTCTACGAGCACAAGATCTTCGTGCAAGGCATCGTCTGGAACGTGAACAGCTTCGACCAGTGGGGGGTCGAGCTGGGCAAGCAGCTCGCGAAGAAGATCGAGCCCGAGCTCGCGGCGCCCGGGCTCGTGACCACGCACGACGCGTCCACCAACGCGCTCATCAACCGCTACAAGCGGCACCACCGCCGGGCGTAGGCGGACGTCCTTCCGTCACTGACCGCCGGCGTCGCTCGGACCGCCGTCGCCCGGGCCCGCATAGGTCGCGGTCCACGGCCCAGCGCAGGCGCCGTAATAGCCGTTGCCCTGGATCTGCATCGACCACCGGCCGTTCACGAAGGCCGATGTCTTCCCGTTGTAATCGGAATCGAAAGGGCCCTGGAACTTGTTGTTCGGGTCGGGCGCGGGCGCCCCGCCGGTGAACGAGAGGCCGTAGGCCCCGTTGAGGAGCTGACCCACGAACTTGCCGCTCGCGCAGTCCAGCGTCCCGCTGAGGTCCGCGTCCGCCGAGATGAAGCCGCCGGTGGCGGCCAAGAAGGTGCCGCTCGCGGTGTCCGTCTGAGTGAGCTCTCCGGTGCTCGATATATTCTGGGTCAGCGTGAACGACAGCGTTCCGTTGATGGGCCCCACCCCTCCCGAGTCGGGCACCGGGCCGATGCCCGCTTCGAGCCCGGAGTAGAAGAGGCACGAGAAGGTGCCGCTGTAGAGGCCCGCCTGGCAGGTGCCGCTTCCCAGCGAGGCGGCGTCGCTGCTCCCGAATCCCGAGCCCGAAGAGCCCGAGAGGGAACCGCTGCTACTTCCGCTGCTGCTGCCGCTCGTGCCGCTGCTGCTTCCGCTGGACGGCCCCGAATCGCCGCCGGAGCCGCCGGTCCCGGAGGAGGCGAACCCTGTCGCGCCGCTGTCGGAATTGCTCCCGCAGGCGAGAACCAGCGCGCAAGCCCATCCGTATACGGCGAGGAGAGCTATGTATCTACGCATGGGTCTCCCGCTTCAGGCTGACGCCGCTTCGGCCAAAGAAACGAGATAGACCCGTGCGCGCACCGGCTGCTCGTCTCATGTCCGTCTTGATATTCTTCAGCGTTACTGGATTCACCCTCCTCGACCTCGAGGCGATGCGCCTCTACCCGGGCGGCACATGGTGGGACGCGACTGCGCGAGGGCATCGCTTCTGGGAGAACTTCCTGTGTGATCTCGAGTGGCAGGTCGCGCTCGACGGACAGCCCAACCGCCTCGGCTCGCGCTTCGCGCAGGCTGGGATGCTGGTGCTGGTGCTCGGCTTCGTGCCGTTCTGGCTCGCCGTGCCGCGCCTCTTCGCCGCGTTCGCGCGCGCCGGGACGGTCGTGCGGGTGCTGGGGCTCCTCTCGGTCGTTGGCCTTCTGGCGGTGACGTTCATGCCCAGCGAGCGGTTCGGGGTGCTCCACGGCGCGGCGGTGGTCGTCGCCGGGGTCCCGGGGCTCACCGCGGCCGGGGTGGCCATCGCCGCCCTCCTCGGCGGGGAGCCGCGGCCCCGCGTCGCGGGGTGGCTCGGGGCGGGGATGCTGGGGTTCGCGCTGGTCGATTTCGCCCTGTACGTGTCGCACCTGGTCGGCCACGTGGAGGGCACCCCGCTCGTGGTAAAGCTCGAGAAGATCCCCCTCGTCCTCCTGCTCGCGTGGATGGTAACGGTCGCCGCGCGGACCGGGCGCCTCGCGTCTTGACGGTCCCGGCGGTCGACCCCAATACTTCGCACGCTAAGAGTCTACCTGAGGGTGCCCCATGTCCGATCTGCGCTTCGACAACCGCGTCGCCATCGTCACCGGCGCTGGCAATGGTCTCGGCCGCTCGCACGCGCTGCTCCTCGCGTCGCGGGGCGCCAGGGTCGTGGTCAACGACCTCGGTGGAGGTCACACCGGCGCCGGCAAGTCGTCCGCGGCGGCCGACAAGGTCGTCGAGGAGATCAAGGCGGCGGGCGGCCACGCCGTCGCCAACTACGACTCGGTGGAGGACGGCGCGAAGATCGTCCAGTGCGCGCTCGACACGTTCAAGGGCCTGGACATCGTCGTCAATAACGCCGGCATCCTGCGCGACACCAGCTTCCAGAAGATGACCCAGGAGGACTGGGACCTCATCTACCGCGTCCACGTGCTCGGCAGCTTCCGCGTCACGCACGCCGCGTGGACCCACATGCGCGACGCCGGCTACGGGCGCATCATCATGACGGCGTCCGCGTCGGGCATCTACGGCAACTTCGGCCAGGCGAACTACTCGATGGCCAAGCTGGGCCTTCACGGCCTCGCGCAGACCCTGGCCATCGAGGGGCGCAAGCGCGGCGTACTCGTCAACTCGATCGCGCCCACGGCCGGGTCGCGCATGACCGAGACGGTCCTGCCCCCCGACGTGGTGGCGGCGCTCAAGCCGGAGCTCGTGTCGCCTCTCGTCGCCTGGCTGTGCCACGAGTCGTGCGAGGAGACCGGCTCGCTCTTCGAGATCGGCGGCGGATACGTCGGCAAGCTGCGCTGGGAGCGCACCGAGGGAGCGCTCTTCCGCCTCTCGAGGCCGATGACGCCCGAGAACATCCGGAGCAAGTGGAGCGTCATCTGCGACTTCGGCCGGTCGACGCACCCGGCGAACATCACCGAGTCGATCCAGCCGATCCTGGGCAACGTCGGCACCGCCAAGGGCAAGGGCGGCAACGAGTTCATCGACGTCGACGAGGCGCTCGGGTACGAGTTTCCGCCCGTCGAGAGCAAGTTCGACGAGCGCGACCTGTCCCTGTACGCGCTGGGCGTCGGCGCCGCGAAGGACCCGCTCGATACGCGGGAGCTCGCCTACGTCTACGAGATGAGCGGCGAGGGCTTCAAGATGCTGCCCACGTTCCCCGTGGCCCCCGCGCTCGGGGCGGTGTTCGCGCTGGCGAAGGAGGGCAAACAGGCCCCGGGGCTGCACTACGGGTTCGATCGCGTGCTGCACGGCGAGCAGTACACCGAGATCCGCGGCGAGTGGCCGAGGGCGGGCAAGCTCCGCCAGAAGATCAAGATCAAGGACATCTTCGACAAGGGCAAGGGCGCCCTCGTCATCAGCGCCATCACGACGACCGACGACGCCGGGCGCGAGCTCGCGTACAGCGAGATGACGACCTTCGTCCGCGGCGCCGGAGGCTGGGGCGGCGAGCGAGGGCCTAGCGCGGACGTGAACGTCCCGCCGGACCGCAAGCCGGACGCGGTGGTCGAGGAGAAGACGAGCCCGAACCAGGCGCTGCTCTACCGCCTCTCGGGAGACTGGAACCCGCTGCACGCGGACCCGGGGTTCGCGAAGAACTTCGGCTTCGAGCGGCCGATCCTGCACGGGCTCTGTACGTTCGGCTTCGCCGGGCGGCACGTGGTGTCGAAGTTCTGCCCGAACGGCGACCCGCGCTTCTTCAGGAGCATCAAGGTGCGCTTCGCCGAGAGCGTGTTCCCCGGCGAGACGCTCGTCACCGAGATGTGGAAGGAGAGCGACACCAGGATCGTCTTTCTCACGAAGGTGAAGGAGAGAGACAAGGTGGTCATCTCGAACGCCGCGGTGGAGCTCTTCAAGGAGCTGCCCAGGCCGGCGGAGAAGCCCGCGGCGAGCGCGACGCCGGCGGCCGCGGCGCCGGTGGACCGGGCGTCGTTCGGCTCCGCTGACGTCTTCACGGCGATCGAGGACCACATCGCGCGCCGCCCGGAGCTGGTGGCGAAGGTCGGCAAGGTGTTCGTCTTCAAGCTGTCGAGCCCGGACAGCGCCTGGACGATCGACGTGAAGAACGGCAGCGGCAGCGTGACGCCGGGCGCGGGTGCGGCCGACACGACCCTCGAGCTGACGGACGCGGACTTCCTCGCGATGACAAGCGGCAAGGCCGACGCGATGAAGCTCTACATGGGGGGGAAGCTGAAGATCGGGGGCGACGTGATGGCGTCGCAGAAGCTGAGCTTCCTGCAGAAGATCGATCCGAAAGAGGCGGCGGTGGCGGTGGCGAAGAAGCGGGGAGGCGCCACCTCGACCTCGACCTCGACCCCGACCTCGACCTCGACCTCGACCTCGACCTCGACCTCGACCCCGATCTTCAAGGCGCTCGGGGAGCGGCTCGCCAAGAACCAGGGGCTGGCGAAGGAGGTCGGAGCCGTGATCCAGTTCGACGTGAAGAGCCCCGACATCAGCTGGGTCGTCGACCTGACCGGACCCGGCGCGGTGCGCCAGGGGACCGACGCCAAGGCCACGGCGGTCCTGCGGATCGCCGACGCCGACCTCGCGGGGCTCTGCAAGGACCCCGGACAGGCGCAGAGCCTCTACCAGCACGGCAAGCTGCGGGTCGACGGCGACGTCCGCGTCGCCCGCAAGCTCGGGTTCTTGAAGGACCTCGCCTGAGAGCCCACACTCAAACGGAAGGCACGGTGAAGGCCATGGGTCGACGAGTGAACGTGATTGGCGTCGGGATGATCAAGTTCTCCAAGCCCGGACAGAGCGAGGACTACCACGTGATGGCGTCGAAGGCGGCGCGGGCCGCCCTCGCGGACGCGAAGGTCCCCTACGAGGCCGTCGAGCAGGTATACGCCGGGTACGTCTACGGCGACAGCACGTGCGGGGAGCGGGCGACCTACGAGGTCGGGCTCACCGGGGTGCCCGTCTTCAACGTGAACAACAACTGCTCGACCGGGTCGACGGCGCTGATGCTCGCGAGGCAGGCCATCGCCGGGGGCGCCGCGGAGTGCGTCCTCGCCCTCGGGTTCGAGAAGATGGAGAAGGGCGCGCTCGGCATCAAGTACGACGATCGCGAGAGCCCCATCGGCAAGCACGCGAAGGTCATGGTCGACGTGCAGGGCTTCACGCAGGCGCCGCCGGCGGCGCAGATGTTCGGCGGCGCGGGGCGCGAGTACCGCTGGAAGTACGGCGCCAAGAAGGAGACGTTCGCGCAGGTCAGCGTGAAGGCGCGCAAGCACGCGTCGAACAACCCGTACGCGCTCTTCAACCAGGTGCTCTCGCTCGAGGAGATCATGGCGAGCGACGAGGTCTTCGACCCGCTGACCCGCTACCAGTGCTGCCCGCCGACGTGCGGCGCCGCCGCAGCGATCGTGTGCTCCGACGAGTTCGCGAAGAAGCACGGCCAGACGAGCCCCGTGTGGATCGCCGCGCAGGCGATGACCACCGACTACGAGTCGAGCTTCGAGACGAGCATGATCAAGATGGTCGGCTACGACATGACCGTGAACGCCGGCAAGAAGGTGTACGAGGAGGCCGGCCTGGGTCCCGAGGACGTGCAGGTGTGCGAGCTGCACGACTGCTTCACGGCCAACGAGATCCTGACCTACGAGGGCCTCGGCCTGTGCAAGGAGGGCGAGGCCGAGAAGTTCATCTGGGACGGGCAGAACACCTACGGCGGCAAGGTCGTGACCAACCCCTCCGGCGGCCTGCTGTCGAAGGGCCACCCCCTGGGGGCGACGGGCCTGGCGCAGTGCGCCGAGCTGGTGTGGCAGCTGCGCGGAACCGCCGAGAAACGCCAGGTTCCGGGGGCCAGGGTCGCGCTGCAGCACAACCTCGGGCTCGGAGGTGCGTGCGTGGTGACGATGTACCGCAAAGACTGAAGTGAACGCACAATAGTCGCGGCTGTCCGGCGGCGATCGTGTTGCCGTGTGCAGGAATGTCGTAACTTGAGGGTGTGCGGGTCCTTGCCTTCGCGCTCTTGGTGGCCGGAGTCAGCGCATGCGCCGCCATCGCCGGGTTGAGCGACTACGCCGACTGCAGCCAGGGCGGCTGCGACGACGGCGGGAGCGTGCTCGCCCTGCAGCCCGACGCAGCACACGAGGCGAGCGTCGACGACAGCGGCCACGACGCCACGACGGTGACCGGCCCGGTCGGCCAGGACGACAGCAGCGCGCAGGAGGCCAGCGGCTTGCCGTCCGGCGACAGCAGCCATGATGCGACGATGGAGGCCGGAGTAGAGGCCGGAGATTCTGGCGCCGACACCTCGATCGACGACGCAGCCGATCGCGACAGTGGATCGGGCAGCGGGTCCGACAGCGGGGGTCCGACCTGCTCGGCCTCGACCTGCACGAACCTGTGCATTCCGATCTTGCTCGAGGCGCCCTGCTGCAAGGCGGACGGCACCTGCGGATGCCAAGCCAGGAGCCCGCCGTCGGCCTCCTGTAACTGAGTCAGGTGGCTGGCTCGACCCGCGCGGTCGCGAGGACGATCCCCTCGAAGCGCCGCCAGCGCACGTCGATCGCGAACGGCCCCTCGCCCGTCCGGAGACGCGCGCGCACGTCGGCGGTCCCGTCCAGCCGAAGTACCAGGCTCACCTCCTTGAACCCGACGTACCTGCGTACGAACGGGTCGAGGGCCTTGTAGATCGCCTCCTTGGCGGAGAACCGCACGAGCACCTCTCGCGCGCGAGCCGGCGCGTCGAGCGCGGCGAGGTGCTCCACTTCGTCGTCGGCGAGCACGCGCGCCGAGACGTCGGTGGAGCGCTCGACGTCGAGCTCGAGATCGACCCCGACGTGCGCGCGCGCCTCGCGGGCCACCAGCGCCGCGGCGAGCGTGTCCTTGTGGGTGATCGAACCGGAGATCCCGGGCGGGAGCTTGGGCGCTCCCCGCGCGTCGGAGAGCACCGCCGGCGCGTCGATCCCCGCGGCGGCCAGGGCCAGGCGCAGGGCGACGCGCCCCCCCACCCACGTGACGCGGCGGCGCACCGGCAGGTCGTGCGCCAGCGCGCGCTCCTCGGGGAGCAATCCCGCGTCGGCCAGCGCGGCGATCGCAGCCGGCAAGTCGGCCGTGGGCAGGCGCACGCCGACGCAGCGGCCGTGCTCCAGGTCGAGGCTGAAGGCCAGATCGGGGACCATGGCCGCCAATCTGCCACGAAGGCGCGAGCCGTGGTACGAGCACCGCGATGCCCAACGTCCATTGCGTCGTACTCGCTGGCGGCTCCGGCACCCGCTTCTGGCCCGCGTCGCGGCGGCTCATGCCCAAGCAGCTTCTGCCGCTGGCGGGCCGTGCCGACGAGCCCCTCATCGCCGCCACCCTCCGCCGCATCGAGCCGCTGGTGCCGCCCGAGCGGGTCTGGATCTCGACCGGCACGCGCCTCGTCGACGCCACCGCGGCGGCCCTGCCGCGCGTCCCCAGGGCGCACCTGCTCGCCGAGCCGGTCGCGCGCAACACGGCCCCGTGCATCGGGTGGGCCGCGGCGACGATCGCCCGGACGGACCCCGACGCGATCGTGGCCGTGCTCCCCGCGGACCACTTCATCGGTGACGAGCCGGGCTTCCGGGACGTGCTCGAGCGCGCGCTGCGGGCGGCCGAGGACGGCTGGCTGACGACGATCGGCATCGTCCCCACGCGCCCCGAGACCGGCTACGGCTACATCGAGGTCGGCGACCGGGTCGGCGAGGGCGTGCACGCCGTCGCTCGCTTCGTCGAGAAGCCGAGCCGCGAGAAGGCCGAGGCGTTCGTCGCGGGGGGGCGCCACCTGTGGAACGCGGGGATGTTCTTCTTCCGCGCCAGCGTCATGAGAGACGCCATCGCCGAGCACATGCCGGCTCTCGCCACCGGGCTCGCCCGGATCGAGGAGGCGGCGGCCCGCGGCGACGAGGCGCGCGCGCTCGCCGAGGTGTTCCCCACGCTGCCGTCGATCTCGATCGACCACGGCGTCATGGAGAAGGCGGAGCGCATCGCCGTCGTGCCCGGGAGCTTCGGGTGGAACGACGTCGGGAGCTGGCAGGTCACCTGGGAGATGTCCGAGCGCGACGCGCAGGGCAACGCCCTCCCCGAAGGGACGATCGCGATCGACGCGAAGAACAACCTCGTGAGGGACCTCTCGCCCGGAGCGGCGCGCAAGCGCTGGGCCCTGGTGGGCGTGAGCGACCTGGTCATCGTGGAGACCGACGACGCGGTGCTCGTCATCCCGCGCGAGCGGGCGCAGGACGTCCGCGCCGTGATCGACGCGCTCACCGCGCGGGGCGAGACTGACAGGCTGTAGTCTCCGGGGGCTCCGGGCCGCGTGGTGAGCGAGAGCCAGTTCCTGTTCGTGCGGGAAGGTCCCGCCGAGATCGCGCGCGCGCTGAGCGGGCTCGGCGCGAAGCGCGTGCTCGTGCTGGCGCCGCCGAGCCGACGTTTCGTCGAGGGGCTGGTGGCCGCGCTCGCGGCGTTCGAGCCGGTGGTGTTCGACGGCGCGCAGGTGCACGTCCCCGCGGAGGTCGTCGCTGCAGCCGAGGCCCACCTGGCCGAGACGGGCGCCGACACGGTGGTGGCCATCGGCGGGGGCTCGGCGATCGGGCTCGGCAAGGCGCTCCGGCTCCACCACCCGGTGCGGTTCGTCGCGATCCCGACGACCTACGCGGGCTCGGAGATGACGACGCTCTACGGGATCACCCGCGGCCGCGAGAAGACGACCGGGCGCGAGCCGCGCGTGCGCCCGGACATCGTCATCTACGACGTCGCCTATACCTGCGACCTGCCCATCGCGCTGTCGGTGCAGAGCCTGCTGAACGCCATCGCGCACGTGGTGAGCGTGCTGTCGACCGGATCGCTGGCGGAGGTGGAGCGCGCCGAGGCGCTGGCCGGGGCGGCGACCGTGCTCGGCGCGATCGAGGACCTGCTCGTCGCACCCACCGATCTCGGCGCCCGCGAGCGCGCCCTGCGCGGCGCTTCGGCGTGCGCGGTGGCGGCCGATCGGGGCAAGCCGGGCGCGCAGCACTCGCTCGCCCACCTGCTCGGCGGCGCGCTCGGGATCGAACACGCGGCGCTCCACGCCATCCTGCTGCCGCAGTTCGTCGCCCACCTGCGCCAAGCCCAGCCGCCCCTCGTCGTCGAGATCGAGCGTGCGCTCGGTCGACCCGGTCTCGACGCGTACCTCTACGACTTGCTCGTGCGGGCCGGTTCGCCAGCGTCGCTCGACGCGCTGGGCGCGGCAGCCGGCTCGGTCGAAGCCGCGCTCGCGACGCGACCGGACCTGCCGGCGTCCATCGCCCGCGACGCGCAGCACGGCCGGCGACCCGCGGGCTGAGGCCGCGTCCCCGCGGCTACTTCGCGCCGAGACCGACCTTGTCGCGCTGCCACTTCGCGAGGTTGTCGCGCGCGCCGTTCTTCGCCGGGTCCATGTACGCGGCGTGGTGGGGGCGCTTCGCGGTGAGCTCGAGGACGTAGCCGTTGGGGTCGCGGAAGTAGATCGAGTCGATGCCGCCGTGATCGGCGATGCCGCGGCTGTCGATGCCCGCCTGCTTGCCCTTCTCGAGCATCGGCTGCAGCGACGCGTGCGGCACCTCGAGCGCGATGTGCAGATCGTAGTCGCGCTGCGACTTGAACTCGAACGGGGTCGCGGGATCCTCGAAGAACGCGACGCACGAGCCGTCCTCCATCGCGTAGAACGAGTGGAGCACGTGGGTGCTTCGCCCGCTCTTGGTCTCGGTGATCTCGAACGCGTTGACCAGCCGCAGGCCGAGGAACTCCTCGTAGAACTTGCGGGTCTGCTCGGAGTCCCGGCAGCGGTACGCGGCGTGGTGGAGCCCCTTGATCATGGCGTGATGGCCTTGAACGGCTTGTCCTTGACCGACGCGGCGAACCCGTAGTGCGCCTCGTTGACGGCGTTCCAGGTGGACAGCTTCTTCATGTTGTCGAGCCAGCGGGTCACGTTGGGCAGGTGCGAGAAGTCGCAGCGGAGGACCTCGCCGATCGTCACGAAGCACGCCCCAAGGTAGTCGGCGATCGTGATCTGGTCGCCGCACAGGTAGGCGTTCTTCGGCCCGAGCCAGTTCTGGTCGAGGAGCTTGAGCCAGACCTCGGCCTTCTCCTTGCCCCAGTTGATCGTGCCGTCGTGGGCCGCGTCGCTCGGGCGCTTGTGGTGCGGGAACAGCTGCGGGTACGCGAGGCCGTAGCCGAAGTCCCGGTAGAACTGGGTGTTGAACCAGTCCATCATCTCGTCCACCTTCGCGCGCTTCTTGATGTCCTTTGGGTAGCTCGGCAGCTCGAACTTGCTGGCGAGGTACTTGAGGATCGCCGACGACTCGGTGAGGCGCAGATCGCCGTCCTCGAGCATGGGCACCATGCGGTTTGGGTTGAGGGCGGTGTACCAGTCCGAGTAGTGCTCGCCCTTCATCAGGTCGACCACCTGGGTCTCCACGGGCAGCTTGTTCTCCGCGATGAACAGGAGGACCGGTCGGCTAGCGTTGGATACGGGGTGCATGTAGAGCTTCATCGTCGTTCTCCTCTTCGAAGCTGAGTCGCACCGGGCGACCTCGCGGCGGGTACGATCAGGTAGTTCACACGATCGTGGAAGTCGAGGGCGGCGCGGATGGGAAGAAGGGGCGGGCGGGGGCTTCCGGGCTGGCGCGGGCTTCTTGTCAAGTCGTTTCGCGTGGTTGAGTCGTTGACGACCGCCCGCGTGGCGTCGGTCGGGGTTGGGGGCGGGGGGAGCGCCCTGGTCCAATCGTGACCGACAGGATCGAGTAGGCGCCCCGGTCGCCCGGGGCGCCTCTCTCGGAACCGGACGTGCGAGCCCGACGGCCTCGGCGCTCTCGATCACGGCGCTCCGACCGTCCGCGAGCAGCACCCAGCGGGCGACGACGACGGTGAGCATTCGCGCCATCTCACGCTAAGGTCCCCCGCCATGGCAGCCCGCGGCTGGACGGAAGACGACATCGCCGACCTCTCCGGCAAGACCTTCATCGTGACGGGCGCCAACAGCGGCATCGGCTTCGAGGCCGCGCGCGCCCTCGCCGAGAAGGGGGCCGCGGTGGTCCTCGCGTGCAGGAGCGTCGAGAAGGGCGAGGCGGCGGCCGACCGGATCAAGATGGCGCACGCGGGCACGAAGCCCGAGGTGAGAGAGCTCGACGTCGCGAGCCTCGCCTCCGTCCGGGCCTTCGCCGAGCGCTTCCTGCGCGAGCACGCCCGGCTCGACGCGCTCGTGAACAACGCAGGCGTCATGGCCATCCCCCGCCGCGAGACGGTCGACGGCTTCGAGATGCAGATGGGCACCAATCACCTGGGGCACTTCGCGCTCACAGGGCTGCTTCTTCCCCGGCTCATCGAGAGCGCCCCGTCCCGGGTCGTGTCGGTGAGCAGCATGATGCACACGCGCGGCAGGTTCGGCGCGCTCGACGCCCGGGACCTCAGGCTCGAGAGCGGGTACGAGAAGTGGCTCGCGTACGGGCGGAGCAAGCTGGCGAACCTGCTCTTCGCGTACGAGCTGCAGCGACGCCTCGGGGTCGCGCACCCCACCGTGCTCAGCGTGGGTTGCCACCCGGGATACGCGGCGACCAACCTGCAGTCGGTCGGGCCGGAGATGTCGGGCTCGGCGGTCGGCCGCGCCGTCATGGCCGCCAGCAACGCTCTCTTCGCCCAGAGCGCTCGCGCGGGCGCGCTGCCGACGCTCTACGCCGCGGTCGCCGGGGGCGTCCGCGGTGGAGAGTTCATCGGTCCGGGGGGGCCGTTCAAGATGTGGGGGGCTCCGGTGAGCCAGAAGTCGAACCGAGCCTCGTACGACCTCGAGGCGGCGAAGAAGCTCTGGGAGGCCTCGGAAGAGCTCACAGGCGCAAGGTACGCGCTGTAGGAGACTGACGAGGCGTTCGCCCAGGATCGCGACGCCCGTCCCCGGACGTCCTGCGCGCTGTCCTCGACGGTGGCGGTCTCGCGCAAGTCCCCGGAATCGCTGAGCGGACGTCCGGCACGCCGGTTGATGGGCTCGCAGGACATGCGCCATCCCCTCGCCGCTCTGGTCGCCTCGCTCGTGCTCGTCTCCGCGCCCGCCGTCGCCCGGGCCGAACCATGGTTCGGCTGGGGCGAGAACGCGCAGGAGGACGCCTTCGCCGACGGCGATCTCGACGAGGAGGACCACATCGCGGCGCACCTCGGCGCCCACGTGGGAGCAGCGGACGTGCACGGCGAGAGCTGGGTCAGCCTGAGGGGCTTCAGCCGCCAGCTGCAGAGCGGCAAGAGCGACCTCGGGGGCCTCGTCGTCGTCGGGCTCGCGCTAGATCGAGTGGGGGCCGGCCCTGTCCACCGGCTCGCCGAGCCGGCGTCCGCGCTCCCCGCTCCCGCGTCTCGTGCGCCGCGCACGCTCGCCGCGCTCGCGTCGGCGCGAGAGTGCGTCGCCGCAGCGTGGCGCACGTCCGGCCTCGGTGAAGACGACGTGCGCCTCGACTCGCTCGCGTCGCGCTCGAGATCGAGCGCGCTGCTGCCGGAGACGCGCATGCGAGCCATGCGCCTGTGGACCGACGCCGCGCACACGACCACCCTCGCCACGACCGACGGCACGACCTACTACGACGCCGCGGGGGCCAACCTCGTGCTCGAGCTGCGCCTCACCTGGCGCCTCGACCGCCTTCTGTTCGCCGGCGACGAGCCGACGCTCGAACGCGTACGCCTCGAGCGGCAAGACGCTCGCGCCCGGGTGGCGACCCGCACCCTCGAGACGCTCTTCGCCTGGCAGCGGGCCACGCTCGACGCGCACCAGACGGCTCCCGGCTCCCGGGAAGAGAGCGAGGCCCTCCTGCGCGTGGCCGAGACCGAGGCGACGCTGGACGTGCTCACCGGCGGCTGGTTCACCGAGGTCGGAGCCCGGCGCGCCGCGTCGCCTTGACCGGGAGGGACCCGGACATTAGATGGCTCTTGCCCCATGCTGAGCGAGACGCGCGACAAGCTGACCGAGCTCCAAAGGCGCCTCATGGCGCTAAGGGGGCATCTTTGACCTCCCCAAGCTGAAGGCGGAGATAGCCAAGCTCGAGCAGCAGACGCTCGCCCCCGGCTTCTGGGACGACCAGAAGAAGGCCCAGGTCGTCACCCGCAAGCGCTCCGGCCTCGAGCAACAGGTCAACGCCTTCGAGAAGCTGCTGCGCGACGTCGAAGACGCCGCCGTCCTCCTCGATCTCGGCGCCTCCGAGAACGACGACGCCACGATCGCCGAGGTGACCGCGCAGCTGCCGGCCCTCGAGACGCGCGTGCGCGGAGCCGAGCTCGCGCGGATGCTCTCGGGCCCCGTCGACCACGCGGGGGCGATCGTGAGCATCCACCCAGGCACCGGCGGCAACGACGCGAAGGACTGGGCGCAGATGCTGCTGCGGATGTACCTGCGCTGGTGCGAGCGGCGCGGCTTCAAGACCGAGATGATCGACTACCAGGAGGGCGACGAGGCGGGGATCGACGGCGCCAGCTTCAGCGTGCAGGGCGATCACGCGTTCGGGTACCTGCGCAGCGAGAACGGCGTGCACCGTCTGGTGCGCATCTCGCCATTCGACGCGAACGCCCGGCGGCAGACCGCGTTCGCGGCGCTCGAGGTGACGCCGGACATCGAGGACGAGATCGACATCCAGGTGAAGGACGAGGACATCGAGATCACGACGATGCGCGCCGGCGGCAAGGGCGGGCAGAACGTGAACAAGGTGGAGACCGCCGTACGGCTGAAGCACATCCCGAGCGGGATCGTCATCGTGTGCCGCGCCGAGCGCTCGCAGCACCAGAACAGGCGGATGGCACTGAAGAGCCTGAAGGCCAAGCTCTACGACATCGAGATGCAGAAGCGCGAGGACCAGGCGGCCGCGCACGCGGCGAGCAAGACGCAGATCGCGTGGGGCAACCAGATCCGCAGCTACGTGCTCCAGCCGTATCGCCTCGTGAAGGACCTTCGCACGTCTCACCAGAACGGAAACGTCGACGCCGTGCTGGATGGCGAGCTCGATGATTTCATCGAGGCGTATCTCCTGGCGGCGGCCGGCGGGACGCTGAGGAAGGGTGGAGTGACCGAGGAGGCGGACGCGCCATGAGCACTCCGGACGACCGCGACTCGCCCCCGGCGTCCGCCGAGCAGGGGATCATCGAGAGCCGCCGCGCGAAGGGCGCGCGCGTCCGTGCGCGCGGAGAGAGCCCCTTCCCCAACGACGTCAACCCCGAGTTCACGATGCTCGAACTCTACCAGGCGTACGCCACGTACGAGCGCGGGATGCCGCCGACCGCCGGCTTCGGGATGGGCGTCGACCGCCTCGTCATGGCGCTGACCAACGCTGCGTCGATCCGCGACGTCATCCTGTTTCCCTTGCTCCGCCCCGAGAGGTAGACGATGCGGCGACTAGCGTTTCGCAGGCTCGCCCTGGGATTGGTCATCCTCGCGGCATCAGCCCTGTCCACACGCCTTGCAGGCGGCGTGCTCGCGGGGATGCTCAGGATCGGCGCGGACGGTCTCGGAGGGGTCCTGCTCGTCTGGGGCCTGCTCACGCTGCGACCGCGAAGCGGATGGCGCAAGATCAACCTCGTCGTCTGCGCCGCTTCGGGCCTGGGGTTCGCGGCGTTCGCCGGCTGGACGCATTTCCTTCCGCCTCTTCGTGGCTCCGCGTGGTCGCTGCGCGACACGCTCGTGCGGATCGGTGCGGTCGCCACCGGGGTGATCCTCGTCGTGGCGACCGCGATCGCCCTCCTTCCGTGGGCGCTCGATCGCCTGGAGGGCGGCACGTTCTCGTCCTACGTCGCCGCCCGGCACGTGCGGGCGCAGAAGAGCGGGTTTCTCACGCTCATCAGCGGCCTTTCCATCTTCGCCGTCGCGCTGGGCTCCTTCTCTCTGACCGGCGCGATCAGCGTGATGGGCGGGTTCAGCGCGGACCTCAAGCACAAGATCATCGGGAACAACGCCCACATCGTGATCGACACGACGAGCCAGTCCGCCTGGGGCGACTACGAGTCGACGCTCGAGCGTGTGCGCGCCGTCGGCGGCGTGGTGGCCGCGACGCCCGTCATCCAGGGCGAGGTGATGGCGTCGAGCGCGTCGAACCTCGCCGGCGTGGTGGTGCACGGCATCGACCCGGGCACCATCGGCAGCGTCATCGATCTGCGCAAGAACATCGAGGCGCCCGTCAAGGTCGAGGACAAGCTGGCTTACCTGGAGCACCCCGAGATGCTGCGGGACATCCCGCAGGACGAGGTCATCTCGATCGGCTCGGGCGGCGAGGAGTACACCAAGGGCCCCCCCCTCCCGCCGCTGTCGGACGATCTGGACCCCGCCGTGCGCGCCGTGGTCGACGCGCCTCCGCTGCGGCCGGGGCTCGTCGTCGGCCGCGAGCTGGCGAAGTCGCTGCACGTGTACGTGGGCGACGAGGTGACGCTCGTGTCGCCGCTGGGCGATCTGGGGCCGATGGGCGTGATGCCCAAGACGCGCAAGTATCGCATAGCGGCCATCTTCTACAGCGGGATGTACGAGTACGACGCGACGCACGTGTACACGACCCTCGAGGAGGCGCAGAGCTACTTCGGGATGCCGGGGAAAGTGACCTCGATCGACGTGAAGGCGGACGACGCGGAGAACGTCGACCGGCTGACGCCGGCGGTGGCCGCGGCCGTGGGCCGGCCAGATCTCACGGTGCGCGACTGGCGCGAGATCAACAAGAACCTCTTCAGCGCGCTCAAGCTCGAGCGGATCGCGACGTTCGTCATCCTGTCGATCGAGATCATCGTCGCGAGCTTCTGCATCGTCTGCACGCTGCTCCTGATGATGACCGAGAAGTCCAAGGAGATCGCCATTCTCAAGGCCCTCGGCGCGACCGACGGGGCGATCTTGCGCACCTTCATGACCGAGGGGGTCATCATCGGCGGAATCGGGACGGTCCTCGGCGTGTCGACCGGAGTCGCTCTCTGCACCGGGCTCGCCTGGTTCGGGCTGAGGCTGGACCCCGACGTCTATTACATCGACCGGCTCCCCATCAACGTCAGCGCCTGGGACTACGGCGCGGTGACGCTCGCGGCGCTCACCATCTGCACGGTGGCGACGATCTTCCCGGCGCGGCAGGCAGCGCAGCTCAGGCCGGTCGACGGCCTTCGCTACGAGTAGGAGCCCGGTGTCTTTCGTCCGATCCCATCGCGATGGCGTCGTCGGCCTCGCTCGAGCTACGCGTAGTACCCCTTGCTCGGCCTCCTAGCCCTACTTTCGCAAA
>PLYU01000360.1 GCA_003153495.1 Myxococcales bacterium | reverse complement strand
CCTCGGCATGCTGGAGCGCGCCTGCGGCGACGGGGTCGCGCTGGCGTGCGGCGCGGGCGCCGTCTGGCTCGGCGATCCGCTCAGGTCGCGCGAAGTGCCCGGGGGCGCCGAGCTGCGCTCGCGGCTCGAGCTCGAGCAGGGGTGTCTGACCGCGCAGGCCGACGCCTGCTATCGCGCGGGCCTCCTCTTCTACTTCGGACGCGACGCGTTCCCGCGCGACCGCGCCAGGGCGGCGAAGGCGTACGCGCGCGGCTGCGCGCTCGGCGACTCGCGCGCGTGCAACAACCTGGGCGATGCGGTCGCGTACGGCGACGGCGTCGGTCGCGACGTCGAGGGCGCCGCCGCCCTTTTCGCCAAGGCGTGCCGCCTGGGCGAGGCCCTCGGCTGCGCGAACCTGGGCTACATGGCGGAGCACGGCCAGGGCGTCGCGCCGGACCGCGCGAGGGCGCGGGGCCTGTACCGCGACGCCTGCACGACCGGCGACATCTACGGCTGCCTGCACGCGGACCTGCTGGCGGCCGAGGACGCGGGGGCCCCCCGGGCGGCGCCGCGCGCCCTCGCGCACTGGCAGCACGCGTGCGATTCGCGCAAGGATGGCCGCGCGTGCGCGTTCGTCGGCCTGATCTACGAGGACGGCCCGGACGGTCTGACGCGCGACGAGGCGCGGAGCGAGAAGGCCATGGCGAGGGCGTGCGACCTCGGCGAGAAGCGGGCGTGCGAGTGGATGGCCGCCCACCCGGGCGACTGATCGAGGACGGGCTATGATGCCCGCCGTGCCTCGACTCGCTTTCCGCGTCGCCGCGTTCGTCGCCGTCGTCGCCTCCGCCGCTGACGCCCGCGCGTTCTGCCGGACGACGACCGAGCACGCTCCCGTCGGCTACGACCCGGCGAACGCCGGGTGCTGGACCCCGGGCGTGCCGCTCGCGTGGGGCGGGGGCCAGCACGTGAGCTACGCGCTCGGCTCGAGCGCCAGCAAGCACATCTCCCTCGCGGACGCGACGCGGATCGCGCGGCTCGCGTTCGACGCGTGGAACCATGCCTCGTGCGGCGGCGGGCCGCCCAGCGTGCAGACGTTCGCCGCGACCCCCGTCGACGACTCGGTGGTCGCCGGCGACTGCGGCCTCAACGCCTGCGACCCCACCATCCACGATCCGAACCACCTCATCGTGTTCCGCGACAACGGGTGGCCGCACAACGATCCGACCAACACGCTGGCCCTGACGACCGTGACCTACGGCGTCCAGTCGGGGACGATCTACGACGCCGACATGGAGATCAACTCGACCGAGCAGAACCACGTGATCTCGGCGCAGGAGCCGCCGCCGTCCGGCACTTACGACCTGCAGGGCATCATGACGCACGAGGCGGGGCACTTCCTCGGGCTCGCCCACGCGACCGACAAGCGGTCCATCATGTATGCGCTCTACCAGCCCGGCGCGCTCGACCTCACGGCGGACGACATCTCCGGCGTGTGCGCGATCTACCCGCCGCAGAGCGCGGGGTGCTCGTGCTCGACGGTCGCGGCCGGGTCGCGCCCGTGGCTCGCCGGCGCGGCCTCCGCGCTCGTCGCGGTCGGCTGGGCGCGGCGACGCCGCCGCCGGCGGTGAAGCGCCCGAGACGGGAGCCGGAGACAGGGCAAGGGTGCGGGTGAGCCGCTGTGCGAGAGGCGCCTGAGCTTGCCGGCGCGGTCGCCGGCGCGGATACTGATTGGATAAGGGAAGGTCTGATCTCGATGGAAGCCGGCTCTGTCGTCCTCTACTCGGACATGTCGGAGGTGGCGCTCGCCTGACCGCGAGGCTCGAGTCTCGATGACGAATGCCGGGGGGAGAGAGGCTGATGGCATGTCCGAAGGAAGATCGAAGACCGCGCTCGCGCCTGGCGCGAGGCCATGATGCAGGACCTGCGCAACCGGTTCCTTCCTCGCTTCGTGCAGAGCGGGCGCGAGAGGGTGCGGCGGGCACTCGAGGCGTGCGCCGGCGACGTTCGCCTCGACGTGGTCGCGACCGAGCTCCACGCGCTGGCGGGCGAGGCCGTTCTTCTCGAGCTGCGCGAGATCGTCTCCCTGGCGCGGGCCGCCGAGAGCACGGCGCGATCGCCTTCGCCGGGCGCCGAGGCCGCCTGCGAGACGGCGCTCCGCGACATCCGCACGGCCCTCAACGCGCTGGGCGCGGGGGGACCGTCGGGAAGACCATAAGCCGGCTCAGGAGCCCAGGCCTCTAAAGCAAGCGTCACTCTCATGGAACGGTCCCGCCGGTAGCCGGACCCCGGCATGAATGCCGGGGTCGGGCGAGACGAGGGCCAGCTCCGATCCAGGGACAGCTCCTCTACGGGACGAGGCGCCAGCCCGGCGAGGGGTGGCGGTCGATCCTGAGCAGCATCCCGTCCTCGACGTTCTGCCAGGGCTCGTCGGTGATGCGCTCGGACGCGATGAACACGGCGGCGCGCCGGTGGGACCACGGCGTCTCGAGGACGGTGCCGTCGCGGGCCGTCCGTTGCTCGCGCACGGCGTCGTCCGGGCCGCGCTCGAGGAGGAACATGGAGCGGCCGAACCGGTGCGCGTAGGTGCTCGTCCCGTCCGAGAGCAGGAAGTTGAAGGCCCCGAACCCCTCGCGCTCGCGGGCGTCGCGCGCGGCCGAGGCGACCGCCCCGTCGGTGGCCGCGGAGGCGGGTTGCCCGGTGACCCCGGCCTGGTCCAGCCGCGTGAGCAGCCAGGCGAAGAGCAGCTCGCTGTCGGTCTCGCCGGCGATCTCCCCCAGGCGCTCGGCGGACGAGCTCGCGCGCAGCCAGGCGAGGTCCTTGACCGTCCCGTTGTGGGCGAACACCCATCGCCCCCGCTCGAACGGGTGAGTGTTCGCCAGCGACGTCGCGCCGATGGTCTTCTGGCGTACGTGGGACACGAGCAGGTCGCCGCGGCTACCGACCGCGAGGCGGTGGAAGCGCTCGTCCTCGCTCGCGCACGCGGCCCCCTTGTCGATGCCCCACCGGCCCGTCTGGGCGTCGTACACCGCGATCCCCCACCCGTCGCGGTGCTCGCGCGAGAGGAAGGCGAGCGAGCGGGGCGCATCGCGCAGGACGATCTTGAACTCGGTGGGCTCGTTCGCGGTGATGCCGAGCAATCGGCACATGGGACTCTCGCGTCATCATAGTACCTCTCGAGGCGGCCGTCCTATACTGACCCCGATGCCCTCCACGCTCGTCACGGTCGCCATCGCCTCGCGCGACGACGAGGCCCACATCGAGGCGTGCCTCCGGGCCGTCCAGGCCCAGGACTGGCCTGGCGACCGGCTCGAGATCCTCGTCGCCGACGGGATGAGCCTCGACGCGACCCGCGAGATCCTCGGGCGCCTCGCCGCCGAAGACCCGCGCGTGACCCTCGTGGACAACCCCGGGCGGGGCCGTGCCGCCGGCCTGAACGAGTGCATCCGACGCGCTCGCGGCGACGTGGTGGTGGGGGTGGACGTGCGCGCGGAGTACACCCCGGACTTCGTGCGGCGCTGCGTCGAGGCGCTCGACCGCACCGGCGCCGATCACGTGGGCGGCTCTCCGCGCCCGCGCGCGAGCACGTTCTTCCAGCGGTGCGTCGCGGCGGCGCTGGCGAGCCCGCTCGTCACCGGTGGCGCGGGGGCCCGGGGCGCGGGCGAGGGCGGCTTCGTCGAGAGCGTCAGCCCCGGCGCCTTTCGCCGGCGCGTGTTCGAGCGCGTGGGGCTGTTCGACCCGAACGCGGTGGCGACGACCGAGGACGCCGACCTGGACCAGCGCATCCTGGAGGCCGGCGGCCGGGTGTACGCGAGCGCGGACATCGCCCCGGCGTACTCCCCGGCGTCCTCCATGCGACAGCTCGCGCGCGAGTACTACCGCTACGGTCGGGGCAGGGCGCGCTCCTTCGTGAAGCATCGGAAGCTGCGCTCGCTGCGGCCGGCGCTGCCGCTCCTGGGGCTCGTCGGGCAGGCGATCCTGCTGGTCGCGGCGCCGTGGCACGTCGGCGGCGCGTCGGTCGCCGCGTACGCCCTGGCGACGGGAGCCGAGGCGGTCCGCGTGGCGCGGTCGGCGGGGATCGCCGCGATCCCCGTCGTGTGGGCCATCTTCCCCGTGCTCCACGCGTCGCACGGCGCGGGCTTCGCCTCGGGTCTCGTCGCGTACGTCCTGCGGCCGGACTGGGACGAGCCGGCGGAGCGCCTGTCAACCTCGGTTCACGCCGCCCTGGCGCAGACCTGACGCGAGCGGCGAGCCGTGACGACGATCGGCAGGCCTCCCGACGGCGTGACGGTGACCGCGCGACGCTTCGCGCGCACGTCGTCCGTGGCGAGGCGTGCGTCGACGCGGGGGAGCATGGCCGCGAGCACCATCTTCATCTCGTACACGGCGAACGCCGCGCCGATGCACCGGCGCAGGCCGCCGCCGAACGGCAGCCACTCCCAGGGCGCCGGCTTGAACGAGAGGAATCGCTCCGGGCGGAAGGTGGCGGGCTCGGGGTAGAGGGACGCGCGCCTGTGGACGAGGTAGATGGAGGGACCGATGACGGCACCCGCCGGCAGGTCGAGGCGGCCGAAGGACATCGGCTGCTGCAGCACGCGCCCCACCATCGGGATGACCGGCTGCAGCCGCAGCGACTCCTTCACGGTCGCGTCGAGCAGCTCGAGCTTCGCGATCCGCTGCGGGTCGCCCTCGGCGGTGGCGATCTCGCCGCGTAGCCGGCCGACCAGAGCCGCGTCGGGCAGGATCCACCGGAGCGCCCACGCCAGCGCGGTCGCCGAGGTCTCGTGGCCCGCCGTGAGCAGCGTCATGAGCTCGTCGTGGACTTCGTCCTCGGTCATCTCGCGACCCGCCTCGTCGCGCGCGTCCAGCATCATCGCTAGGACGTCGGTGCGGCCGGCGGTGCCCTGCTTGCGGCCGCGGCGGATCTCCTCGCGCAGGATCTCGCTCGCGCGCCCCCCGAAGTAGAGGAAGCGGCCCCACGGGCTGAGGCGCCCGAGGTCGCGCTGCAGGACGGGGAAGAGCAGCCCCGGCCAGGTGCCCGCGTCGAGGGCCCGGGTGAGCATGTCGGCGAGCTCGGCGAAGCGCAGCCCCTCGGCGATGCCGAACACCGTGCGGATGATCACCTCGAGGGTGATCGACTGCATCGGGCGGTGCACCCCGAAGCGTTGGCCGACCGGCCAGCGGTCGATGGAGTCGTGCGCCAGGTCGAGCATCGCGCGGCCGTACGCGCTCATCCGCTCGCCGTGGAACGCCGGGAGCATCATCTTTCTCTGGCGCAGGTGCTCGGCGCCGTCGAGCAGGAGCAGCGAGTGCTCGCCGAGGAACGGCTTGAGCACGAAGTTCGCCTTGCCCGCGTGCCCCTCGTCGGAGCCGAGCGCGAAGACCGCCTTGACGACCTCCGGGTCGGACACGATGACCATCGGGCCCGCCATCACCGGCATGCGGATGGTGAAGGCGTCGCCGAAGCGCGACTGGTACTCCTCCAACATCTCGAAGGGGTCGGTGACCCAGCGGTAGGTCTGGAAGGCGGAGAGCTTTCCGGGGCCGGGGGGGAGGGGCATGGGAGGGAGAGGGTAGGGCCACGCCCTCGCGGCGGAAAGGGCCTCAGTTCCAGGTCGGGTCGCCGGAGGCGGCCGGACAGAAGACCAGGTTGGGGAGCATGCCCGTCTGCACGGTGCCCGGAGACGGGCCGACGTACTCCCAGCAGTGGAAGCTCGAGGCGCCGGGTACGTTGCTGCACACCGAGGAGGTCTGCTGAAATGTGCCGCAGCGCGCGGCGATCGGGACGACGCACTGACCGGCGTTGCCGGTGAACGCCTCGCACGCCGCCTGCGCCTGCGCCTGGGTGTGCGTACCGGACGGGACGCAGTCGTAGAAGCTCTGGCCCATGCCGTTCGAGTGGCTCACCTGGCACGCGCCCCCCGGGCAGCACCCGGGCGTCGCGCACTCGCAGCCGT
>PLYU01000191.1:634-22706 GCA_003153495.1 Myxococcales bacterium | reverse complement strand
CCCGCCCGTCTCCAGCGCCACCTCGCCCCGGAGCGTGATGGCGCGGATGTGGCGCTCCGCGCTCCCCGAGCGCTCACGCCGCTCGCGCCAGGCCGCCTGGATCTCCTCCGCCCCGACGACGCTGAGGGATGGCGGCGCGATCGAGGCGCGGAACGCGCGCGTCGGCGCCTCCGGATCCCCCTCCTGCCCGGCCGACGGCGCCTCCTCCTCTTCGTGCAAGGCCTTCGCCGCCGCCAGCGCGCTGGCGAACGCCATCGTCTCCTCGAGTGGGGACAGGATGAGCGCGAGCTTCTCGCGGTCCGCCGACAGGCGCGTCGCCAGGTCGAGCAGCTGCGCGCGTGCTCCCCGGTCGAAGCGGCCCCACGCCCGGTCCTTCGCCATCGCCATCAGGTAGGCGTCGAGCGCCACCAGGTTCTTCGGGCTTCGCGGGATGATCGGGTCCACCTCGACCTTCACGCGGAAGAGCGCCGCGAAGTCCGGGTCTGCGTCGCGCAGCGTCGCGTAGAGCTCGTGCGAGCCAACCAGCACGATGCGCACCTGGATGCCCACGGGCACCGGCCGCAGCGACGTGGCGTAGAGGCCGAGCGGCCCGAGCGGGTCCTCGGCGCCGATGCGCTGCTCGCGGAGCACGCGCTTCATCCGCTCCCAGATGATCGGGTCGGTGAGCAGGTCCCCCGCGCGGACCACGAGCACGCCGCCGCTCGCCCTGTGCAGCGACCCGGCCCGGATGCGGGTGAAATCGGTCAGCAGCGCGCCGAAGCGGGCCCGCCGCTCGAGGTGGCCGAAGAGGTTGGGGTAGGTCGGATTCGTCTCGTACACCACCGGCGCGGGCGAGCCGGGCTCGTGCGACACGAGGAGGTTGACCTTGAAGCGGTTCAGGCGCGTCGCCAGCTCCGGGTCGTCCTTCTCCTCCCGCGAGCGCTCTTCTTGTTCCGCGTGGTCCTCGACCTCGACGAGGTCCTCCCAGTCCCCGGCGAGCGCCTTGCCCACGCGCTCGAGCCACGACCGCACGTCCTGCCCGAGGTGAGCGAACTCGCGGTGGACGTCCTTCATCGCCGCCTCGATGACCGTCGCCGCCGCCTTCGAGAACGCCGCCTCGCGCGCGGCCTCGAATCCGGCGCTCTGCGCCCTCACGAGGCCCGCCGCCTTCTCCATCTGGCGAGTGAGCTTCTCTTCGGACTCGGTCAGGCTCTGCTTCGTCGACTCGTCGAGGACGTCGAACTGCTCGGCGCTCACCGGCTTGCCGTGCAGGATCGGGAAGGTCTGCACGCCGCCGTGGACCGAGCGCACCCCGAAGCCCAGCGTCTTCGCGAGCGACTCCAGATCGTGGATGACGGCGCGGTTCTTCGTCTCCAGGTCGCTCGTGAGCTGGGACTGCAACCGCTTGAACTCCTTGCCCTCGACGACCGCCGGGATCCGCTCCTTGAGTCGCTCGATGAGCGCGCTCATCGCCCGCACGAGGGCGGGGCCGACCCCCGCGGGGAGCACGAGCGGTCGCGGCGCCTCCGGGTGGTCGAAATCGTGGACGTAGACGATGTCATCCGGGGTGGGACGGTGCCCCGCAAAGCGGGAGGCGTAGCGGACGATGTCGTCCTCGATCATCACCTCGGGCTCGGCGGCGACGAAGACGTGGAAGCTGGGCTCGCGGGCGTTCAGGCCCAGCTCGAGCGCGCGCCGGGCCACGCCGGGCACCAGCTCGAAGAGGCCAGCGCTCTCGTCGGGCGCCTCGGCGAGGATCGACGGGGCCGTCCGGACGACGACGTCGTCCGGCGCGACCCGCACGGCCGTCCGCGCGCGCGCGAGGGCCGAGCCGTCGCCCGCCTCGGGCCCGCCGCGGGCCGGGACGCCGTTCGCGGCGCGCCGCCGCGAGCTCGCGGGTTTGGTGGGGGCGGGGGGTCGTCTGCGTGGCATGCGCGGGGGGGCGTCTCTGGGTCTTAGCATTTGTGGGCTCCCCGCGGCGGTCGGGGCGCGCTAACATCGGCTTCCTGTCCATGGCTAGGCTGATCCTCGCGACCGCCGAAGGTCAGCAGGCAATCGAGCTGAGACCGACCAACAGCCTCGGCCGGCACCCGAACAACTCGATCCAGCTGCTCGACAAGATCGTCTCGAAGGACCACTGCATCCTCGAGCTACGCGACGCGCGCTTCGTCCTGCGCGACCTCGGGAGCCTGAACGGGACGTACGTCAACGGCGAGCGGGTCCGCGGCGAGACGGTGCTCCGGCACGGCGACGAGATCGCGCTGGGCTCCACGCGCGCCCGCTACGACGACGGCTCCGGGGCGGCGCTCGCCCTGCCACCCGTGGGACCGGGCGCGGTGCAGCACTCGGCCGCCGTCCAGTGGTCCAGCCCGCCCTACCAGCAGCCCCCGGCCGCGGCGGCTCCAGCGGCCTCGCCCCCGGCTCAGACCCCTGCCCCCGCCCTACGTCAGGCCCCGCCCGCAGGGGCCACGCGCGTGGACGTGCTCGACGCGGCCCGCGCGATCGGTACGCAGATCGCGGCGCAGACCAAGGGGTTCCTCCCCTTCGACGCCGTGGTCGACCAGCAGCAGCTACGCGTCGACTACGAGCGCCTGCGCATCACCTGGGAGCTATCGCGCGACATCGGCCTGGAGCGCGATCTCGATCGGCTGCTCGACAAGATCCTCATGGCGCTCTTCAAGTTCACGAAGGCCGACCGCGGGGTGATCCTGCTGCGCGCGGACGACGGGAGCTTGCACCCGCGGGCGGCGCGGCGCCGGGGAGGCGGCGACGCGCCGATCCAGGTCAGCTCGACGATCCTGAACCATGTCATCAAGGAGCGCGCGGGCGTGCTCACGCACGACGCGTCGATGGACTTCGCGGCGTCGAAGGGCAAATCGATGATCCTGAACCGGATCTCGAGCGCCATGGTCGTGCCGCTGATCCACGAGAGCGAGAAGGACGTCCTGGGCGTCCTGTGGCTCGACTCGGAGTCGCTCGCCCAGTTCGTCCCGAAGGACCTCGAGGTGATGACCTCGGTCGCGGGGCAGGCCGCGATGTTCATCGAGAACACGATCCTCGCCAAGAAGGTCGAGCAGGAGATCGTTCTGCGCGACCGCTTCGCGCGCCTCGTGGCGCCGAACGTGGCCGAGCTGATGATGAGCGGCAAGCTCGAGGTGAAGAAGGGCGGACAGATCATCCAGGAGCTGACGGTCTTCAACAGCGACATCCGCGGCTTCACGGCGATGAGCGAGGGCGCTCCCGCGGAGACGATCGTCGAGATGCTCAACGAGTACTTCGAGCCGATGGTCGAGACGCTGTTCAAGTACGAGGGCACGCTCGACAAGTTCATGGGCGACGGCATCATGGCCTTCTGGGGCGCGCCCCTCGCCCACCCCGACGACGCGGCGCGCTGCGTGCGCTGCGCGCTCGATCAGATGGAGGTCCTCGGCCGCTTCAACCGCGAGCGGGTCGCCGACGGAAAACCGCCGATCGCCGTCGGCGTGGGCGTGCACACCGGGCCCGGGGTCGTCGGGTACGTGGGCTCCTCGAAGGCCCTCTCGTACACGGTCATCGGCGACACGGCGAACACGAGCTCTCGCCTCTGCGGCAGCGCGGCGCCGGGTCAGATCGTCGTGAGCGAGTCGACCCTCGCGCGCCTCGGGGGGCGGTTCGAGGTGGAGGAGATCGACGCGCGGTCCCTCAAGGGCAAGGAGAAGCCCATGCGCAGGTTCAACGTCCTGCGCGAGAAGCCGAGCGCCGTCGCGAAGGTGGGATGAGCCGCGTCATGGCCGCCGCCAGCCACGTCCTGCCCTTCGAGAAGCCGGTGGTGGAGCTGGTCGCGCGTGTCCGCGAGCTGCGCCTGCTCGCGCAGAGCGACCGGGCGCTCGAGCCTGAGCTGCGTCGCCTCGAGGAGAAGACCACCAGGCTCACGCGGCAGCTCTTCGCCGACCTGACGCCCTGGCAGAAGGTGCAGCTCTCCCGGCACCCGAACCGGCCCTACACCCTGGACTACGTCGGGCGCATCTTCGAGGACTTCGTCGAGCTGCACGGCGATCGCACCTTCGGCGACGACGCCGCGATCGTGGCGGGCCTGGGGCGTCTGCGCGGGCGGCCGGTCGCGATCGTGGGCCACCAGAAGGGTCGCGGCGCGAAGGACAAGGTGAAGCGCAACTTCGGCATGCCCCACCCGGAAGGATACCGCAAGGCGCTGCGCCTCTACGAGCTGGCGAGCCGCTTCGGGCTGCCGATCGTGACCCTGGTCGACACCCCCGGTGCCTACCCGGGGATCGGCGCGGAAGAGCGCGGTCAAAGCGAAGCCATCGGGGCGTGCCTCGCGGCGATGGCGCGGGCGCGGGTGCCCATCGTCGCCACGATCATCGGCGAGGGAGGCAGCGGCGGCGCGCTGGCGCTCGGCGTCGCCAACCGTGTGCTCGTCCTCGAGTTCGGGACCTACAGCGTCATATCGCCCGAGGGCTGCGCGTCGATTCTGTGGAAGGACGGCAGCAAGGCCGAGGAGGCAGCCACGCGCCTCAAGATGACCGCGCCCGACCTGCTGCGCCTCGGCGTCGTCGACGCGATCGTCGAGGAGCCCGTCGGGGGCGCCCACCAGGACCACGACGAGGCAGCCCGGCGGGTCCAGGAAAGCATCGCGCGCGCCCTCGACCAGCTCGCGGCCGTGGGAGCCGTGGGAGCAGGCAAACCCGAGAATCTCGTGGAAGATCGCTATCGTCGCTTCCGCGCGATGGGCTCCCATAGGGAGCCCGGCAGCGCCGACCAGTGAACGCCTGCTCCTGGTCTATGTGCATACCATACCGCTCGTGCGCTACACTGTGGTAGTTCTGCTTCCATGACCGCACGGATTACGCTCGACGGTAAGGTCGCGATCGTCACCGGCGGGAGCCGGGGCATCGGCGAAGCCATCGCGCGTACGTTCGTGGCCCACGGCGCCACCGTCGTGATCGCCGCGCGCAAGCTGGACGGCGTGACGGCCGCGGCCGAGTCCATCGGCCGCGAGCACGGCGCCGATCGCGTCATTCCGATGGCCGCCCATACGGGCAAGGAAGACGAGTGCGTCCGGCTGGTCAGCCAGACGATCGAGCGCTTCGGCAAGGTGGACGTGCTCGTCAACAACGCCGGGACGAACCCTTACTTCGGCCCGCTCCTCGCCGCCGACAACGGGGCGTGGGACAAGACGTTCGAGGTGAACCTCAAGGGCTACTTCTGGTGCGCCCGCGAGGTCGCGCGCCACTGCCTCGGGCGCGAGGCCCCCGGATCCATCGTCAACGTGGCCAGCGTCGCCGGCCTGATGGCCTCGCCGATGCAAGGCGTCTACGCGATGACCAAGGCTGCGGTCATCTCGATGACGAAGACGCTCGCGGCCGAGCTCGCGCCGTCCAGGGTCCGCGTCAACGCCATCGCCCCTGGCTTCGTCGACACCAAGCTGGCCAGCGCGGTCCTCAAGAACGACGAGCTGCTGAAGCACGTCATCGACCGCACGCCCATGGGTCGCTACGGCACGCCCGACGAAATCGCCGGAGGCGCGCTTTACCTGGCCAGCGAGGCTGCCACCTTTCTGACTGGCCACACGCTCGTGATCGACGGAGGAATGACGGTTCGCTAGCGCCGCGAGTGGCTCTCTCGAGCCCGGCGGGGAGTATCGATGGAGGCTGGTCAGACGATCGCAGGTAAGTACTGCCTCAACCGCCTGCTCGGGACGGGCGGGATGGCGTCCGTCTGGTCGGCGATCAACGTCTTCACCGAGCGCGAGTTCGCGATGAAGTTCATGCTCCCGCAGGTGGCTCGCACGCCGGAGGCGGCGCGAAGGTTCCTGCTCGAGGCGAAGATCAGCGCGCGCATCAACCACCCGAACATCATCGAGGTCATCGACGTCGGCCAGGCCGAGGATGGCTCGCTGTTCCTCGTGATGGAGCTGCTCACGGGCGTGTCCCTCGACGTCGCCGTCCGCCGGCAGCGGCCGCGGATGCTCGTCGGAAGCTTCATGGGACACATGCGGGACGTCGCCCAGGCGCTGGCCGCGGCGCACCGCAGCGGAGTCATTCATCGCGATCTGAAGCCGACGAACATCTTCCTCCACGAGGACCGCGACGGGCGGGTCGTGCCGAAGATCCTCGACTTCGGCGTGAGCAAGATCCTCGAGGAGGAGAACAACACGGCGCTGACTGTGGTGGGAACGATCCTCGGCTCGCCGCTCTACATGAGCCCGGAGCAGGCCATGGGCGCCGAGGGGATCGACGGGCGGACGGACGTATTCGCGTTCGGGGCGATGCTCTACGAGGCGCTCTCGGGTCAGCGCGCCTACGACGCGCCGAACTTCAACGCGCTGATCGTCACCATCGCCACCACGCAGCCCCTGCCCATCGAGCAGGTAGCCCCGCAGCTGTCCGAGCCTCTCCGCGCGCTCATCAGCGACTGCCTCGTCACCGACAAGACGCAGCGGATCCAGTCGTTCGACGAGATCGTCGAGCGCCTCAACGCCATGCTTCCGGAGCTCGAGGCGGGCGGTCAGTACCTTCCGACACACGATCGCGGCGAGCTCCCGTCTGACGCCGCGGCGACGACGGCGCTTCCGGGCAGGGCGAGCCGGCCCCCGCCTCCCATGCCGACGGAGCCCGCGCCGATCGACTACGCCATGGCCCTCGACGGCCCGGACGCGACGCTGCGGATCTCCGAGCACACCTCGAACATCCGGACGGCGCCGCACACGTGGATGGACACGGCGCGCGCGTGGCTGCTCCGCGGTCAGGAGAAGCTGAGCGGCTTGCCGCCCCGCTCGGCGGCGATCGCGGCGGCCTTGGCGGGCCTCGCCGTCGTCGGGCTCGCCATGGCGACCGCCGCCGCGTTCAATCGCAGCGGGGGCACCGCGCGCGCCGCCATCGAAGGGCCGGCCATACCAGCGGCGACCGCTGGTACCTTGCCGCCGAAGGTCGCGGTGGTCCCGCCGCGCCCGGCCGAGTCGAGCGACGTCCCGGTGATCTCGGTCGACTCTCTCCCGCTGGCGACGACGCGCTCGACGGGCCAGGCGCACACCAACGGCCGCCTGTCGGTGGTGGCGAGCCCCGGGCGCTGCTCGGTGTCGGTCGACGGCGTCCCCCGCGGCATGAGCCCTCTGACGAGCTTCGAGGTCGGCGCCGGCGTGCACCGCGTCGACTGCTCGACCCCCAACGGCAAGCCCAGGAGCGCCAGCGTCACGGTCGTCGAGGGCGGCGCGGCGCATTACGCTTTTGCCCTCGACGAATGAGCGGCGAACGCGCCCTGCACCGCGCCCTGGCCGACGCCTGCCTGGGCCGGCGCGGCGCCGGCGAGCTCACGCGTGACCTGCGCGGGTTCCTCGACGCCCACGGCGTCGACGAGCAGGACGTCAGCGCCATCCTGGCCGCGCCCGCGCGTTTCGCTGTCTACCGCAGCCTGGTCCGCAACGGCCTCTCCGCAGTCGTCCTCCGGATGCTCCCGCGCACGCGCTCGCGCATGAACGCGGCCTGCGACGGGGGCTTCGACGCCGACCTGGCGCGCTTCGTCGACGAGGTCGGCCCCCGCTCGCACTACCTGCGCGACGTCCCCACCGAGCTGTTCGGGTGGGCGGAGGAGCGGTGGCGCGCGGACGCGCGGGTTCCGGCGTACTTGCCGGACCTGGCGGCGCACGAGCTCGCGATCTTCGCGGTCGCCGCGGCCGACAGCGCCGGCGCCCCGGCGCGCCCTGGCGACGCCGCCCTCGACCGCCCGCTCCTGTTCACCGGGTCGATGCGGCTCGCGCGCTATGCGTGGGCGGTCCACGAGCTTCCCGGCGACGAGGACGCGAGGGACGAGCCCGCGCGACGCGACGTGTCGCTGCTCGCGTACCGCGACCACGAGCACGTCGTCCGCTGGCTCGAGCTGACCCCGCTGGCGGCGTCGATCCTGGGCCGCCTGGCCGAGGGCGCCGCGCTCGGCGCGGCGATCGTCGAGGCCGGCGCTCCTTCCTCGGCGCTCGATGAGATCGCGCGCCTCCTCGCCGACCTCGCCGAACGCGGAGTGCTCCTGGGCGCTAGAGAGGGAGACTGATCCTCTCCCAGATCCGGCGGATGCGCGCGACCTCGTCGAGCAGGGCGTCGAGGCTCGGGACGTTCTGGTCGCGTTCGAGCAGGACGGGCACGGGGCCGGTCCGGGCGAGGACGCGCTCGAGCAGCGCGAGGACTGGGTCGGGGACGTCCGCGCCGTGGGTGTCGACGATGATCGCGCCGGGGGCGGCGGGCGCGGCCGGATCGCCCAGGCCCGTCGCGTCGGCCGAGAACCACTCGTGACCCGCCACGTGGATCTGGACGACGCGCTCCAGCGGCACGGTGCGCATCCACTCGTCGACGTCGAAGCCGAAGTTCGTCGCGTTGACGTACGCGTTGTTGACGTCGAGCATCAGGCCGCAATCGGCGGCCGCGCACACCTGCGCGATGAACTCGGCCTCGCCCATGTCCGCTCGCCCCGGGTGCCAGTAGTAACTGACGTTCTCCACTGCGAGCGGCACGCCGAGGGCGTCGCGCGCGCGCCGGATGCGGTCCGCGATCCGCGCCACGCCCGCGCGCTTGAACGACACGGGGAGCAGGTCGTGCAGCGCGCGGCCGTCGACCGCGCCGAAGCACAGATGATCCGAATGCCAGGGCGTCTCCAGAGCGCGCACGATCGCGGCGAGCTCGTCGAGGTAGGCTGCGTCGAGCGCGTCGGTCCCTCCGAGGGACATCGTCAGCCCGTGCGTGACGATCGGGAATCGCGCGGCGAGGCGGGAGAGCGCCGCCGGGTGCTTGCCGCCTCGCCTCATGTAGTTCTCTGGCGAGACCTCGAGAAAATCGAGGGCAAGCGCCGCGCCGCCGGCCCCTCCGGGCGCGGCGGCGCGCTCGACCAGCTCGTCGGCGAAGTCCCAGCGCAGGCCGAGACCGACGCCGCGGACGGGAGCTATCACAAGATCTTCTTCTTCATCTTGGCGTCGGCGGAGCAGGTTCCCGCGCCGCAGCTGGCTTCGCCGGCAGCGGCTGCCTTCTTCTTGGGAGCCGCGGGGGTCTTCGCGGTGGCGCTACTGGCCGGCGCCGCGGGGGCCGGGTCCGCGGCGCCCTTCATGGCCGCCGAGGCCGAAGCAACCGGCGCGCTCGCCGCGGCAGGCGCCGCAGGAGCCGCGCTCGCGCCCGGGCTGGCGGAACTCGCAGGGGCCGCGGAAGGCGCCGGCGCCGCGGAGACCGCGGGCGCCACCTCGTTCGCTTGAACCGGCTGGGGCTCGTTGCCGCCGCAAGCCACGACGGCGCTCGTTCCGAGCGCGGTGAGAACGGCGGCGAAGGTCTCGAAGGACAGATTGGTTCGCATGATGGGCTATTCTCCAGGCTGCTTGGTTGTGCTCACGGGCTCGGATTCGCCAGCACGTCGACGGTGATGTCCGCCGTGTCGGCGACCTTCGCGATCAGGTTCGTCGTCCAGTCGGCCAAGGCGCCGAGCGGATCGCGAGGACGCACGTCGTGCTCCTTCAGGACGACGCGCATGGGCTGCCGCGACTTGATCTCGAGCCGCGCCGGCTTCGCGTCGGCCGGGGCGCCCGCCGGGTAGTGGAAGGTCACGTCCACAGCGGCGTCCCGCTGCACCTTGTGGCCGTGAATGAGAAGATCGCCGTGCGCGGTCATCGTGACGGTGCGTGCCTCGCCGTCCGCGTCCTTCACGGCGGCGACGGTCGTCAGGTCGCTCGCGCTCAGCCCGTCGATCGACCGGATCGCGAACTCGGCCCAGCGCAGGCCTTCGTTGACCTTCTCATCGACCTGGACCTCGAGCCATGTCCGGGCGTGCTTGGTCTGCGTCACGTCCTTCTCGTTGCCGAACGTATGCGTCGCGAACGTGAGCAGGTCGACGCGCACGGCGCCGCGGGACTGTGCGAGATTCTTCGCGACGACGTCGAGGGTGCCGGACGCCGCCGTGGTGTCGCCCTGGATGTGCTCCTTGATGCCGGGCATGTCGACGTGCGTCGTCGTCCTCGCGTCGACGGCGAAACGCCACGCCATCGTCGTCGGAGCGCTCGTGGAAGCGGCGAGCGAGCTCGCGGCCGGCGCGAGGCCCACCTCGCCCTTCTTGCTGCACGCGGCGCCGAGCGAGAGGACCACGGCGGCAAGGGCGATGGGACGCTTCATGACAGGCTCCTGGCTCTCGCCGGGATTGGCACCGCAGGATACGGCTCGCTTGTGCCCTGGTTACCACCAATCGGCCGGTTCATACACGCCGGAGCGGGAATCTGATAAGCCAGAGAACCATGGGACGGCGGCTCGTCGGTCACGTCGTCGTCGTCTCCTGGCTTGCCGTGCTGGGGTGTGCGCGCGCCCCCTCCCCGCTCGCCCCTTCGTGGCAGGGATCCATCGGCACCCCGAGCCGCGGGGTGCTCGCCAACGCCGCCGAGGTCCGGGCGGACGCCGAGGGCCTCGCATGGCTACGGAGCAACGACCGACACTGGGCGCTCCCGCGCTTCGCTCACGCCATCGAGCGAGCGGCGACCGCCGTCGCCCACGAGCGTCCGGGGGCGCTGCTGCAGGTGGGCGACCTCTCGGCGCGAACCGGCGGCGCGCTCGCCCCGCACTTCTCGCACCGCACGGGCGTCGACGCCGACCTTCTCTTCTACGTCACGACCCTCGAGGGCGCGCCGGTGGACAGCCCCGGCTTCGTTCACTTCGGACCGGACGGGCTGGCGCGCGACGCCACGCACGACAGATGGCTTCGTCTGGACGTGGGACGCGAGTGGCTCCTCGTCAAGGCGCTGGTCGAGGACCCCGAGGCCCGCGTCCAGTGGATCTTCGTGAGCGACGTCGTGCAGGCGATGCTGGTCGAGTGGGCGCTGTCGCGGGGCGATTCGCTCGAGACCATCCGGCGCGCGCGCGAGGTGATGCTGCAGCCGCACCCGGGCGGCGTCCACGATGATCACGTCCACGTGAGGACGGCGTGCTCCCCCGGCGAAGTCGCGGCGGGGTGCCAGCCGATCGGACCGCAGCGACGATGGCTCGCGCCGGACCCCTCGCCCCCGCCCGACGACGACGCGGCCCTCGCGCTGGCCTTGCTCGAGCCCCCGGAAGGCTCGCCGCAGACGCCCAGGTCCGTCGCCTTCTCCCGCGCCGAGTCGAGACCGTGAACCTGCTCGCCCGGAGCGACGCGCTCGATCTGCTCGACCACGTCCCGCCGCACTCGGCGCAGCTCGCCTACCTCGACCCGCCCTTCTGCGTGGGCGCCCAATTCGGGGCCCGCACGCGCGGCAGCGGGTGGCGAGCGCAGGGACCGATGGCGTACGACGACCGATGGGCGTCGCTCGACGCCTACCTCGACTGGCTCGCGCCTCGACTGGCAGCGGTGCGCGAGTGCCTGTCGCCCGAAGGCACGATGTGGCTCCACCTCGACCACCGCGCGATCCACGAGGCCAAGCTCGTCTGCGACCGCGTCTTCGGCAGACGGATGCAGCTCGGTGAAGTCGTCTGGACGCCCGGAAACGGCGCGCGCGGCGCGCGGCGCGGGCCCGCCGTCACCCACCAGACCCTGCTGCTCTACGCGGCCGGACGAGACCCCGTCTGGAACGCCCGCGACCGCGCGCTGCGCGAGCCATTTGCCGACACCAGCCTCGCGATGCACTTCACGCAGGTGGACGCGCGGGGCCGCCGCTACCGCTCGCGCTCGATCGCCGGGCGCACGTACCGGTACTACGCGGACGACGGTCGCGCGATCGGCAGCGTGTGGACGGACTGCCCGGCGATGACGGCGAACACGCCGCTCCGCAGGGAGGCGACGGGCTACCCGACCCAGAAGCCGCTCAAGCTGCTCGACCGCATCGTGCGGGCCTCGAGCGCCGAGGGAGCGCTGGTCGTCGATCCGTTCTGCGGCTCCGGGACCACCCTGGTCGCGGCCGCGGCCGTCGGTCGGCGCTTCGCCGGATCTGACGTCGGAGAGCTTGCGATCGAGACGAGCGCCGCACGCCTGGAGGCCGAGGGCGTGCGCTTCGAGCTGCGGCTATGCTCGCCGGCATGTCAGCCGCCGGCGAAGCGAGCCTCCACCCGCTCTTCCTGAAGCTCGAGAAGCGCCTCGTGCTGGTGGTGGGCGCCGGCGCGGTCGCCGAGCGAAAGGTCGCGGCGCTCCTCGAGACGCGGGCGTCGGTGCTCGTCGTGGCGCCCGAGGCGACGGCGGAGCTGCAGCGCCTCGCGCGCGCCGGGGACGTGCAGTGGCACGCCCGCGCCTTCGCCGACGCGGACGTCGACGGGGCCTGGCTAGTCGTCGCAGCGACCTCCGACGCCGCGGCGCAGCAGAGGGTGGCCGCAGCGGCGGAGGCGCGGCGCGTGTTCGTGATCGCCGTGGACGATCCGCCGAACGCCAGCGCCTACTCGGGGGCCGTGGTGAGGCGCTCGCCGTTCACCATCGCCATTTCCTCTTCGGGCGAGACGCCGGCTCTGACGCGGCTGGTCCGCGAGGTCATCGAGCACGTGCTGCCGCCCGACGACTGGGTCGAGCACGCGAAGAAGCTGCGCGCCAGGTGGCTTGCGGCCGGGACGCCGATGGGCGAGCGCTTCGGCGAGCTGGTGAGGGAGCTGGGGCGCCTACCGAAGTGACGGCTCACTCCCCGGCGGCGCCCGAGGTGCGACCGTCCGCCTCGCGACGGGCCACGCTCTCGACCCGACGCGCGACCACTTCCCCCACCAGGAGCAAGGCCGGCGCCTCCACGCCCGCCTCCCGGACGAGAACCGCCATGTCCGCGAGCGTCCCGACGACGACGCGCTCGTCCGGCAGAGTGGCCCGGGAGACGACGGCCGCCGGCGTCCGCGGCGAGCGCCCGCCGGCGACGAGCGCGGCGCAAGTATCCTCGACGCGGGTGAGGCCCATGTAGAAGACGAGCGTCCCGTCGGCCGTCACGTCGGGGAGAACGTCCGGCTGCCCGGCGGCGGCGTGCGCGGTCACCAGGGTCACGCTGGCCGCGCACTCGCGGTGCGTGAGCGGGATGCCGGCGCTCGCCGCCGCGCCGAGGGCCGCCGAGATCCCCGGCACGACCTCGAAGGGTACGCGCGCAGCGGCCAGCTCCTCGGCCTCTTCGCCGCCGCGCCCGAAGACGAACGGGTCGCCGCCCTTGAGCCGCACGACCTCGTGCCCATCGAGGGCCCGCTCGACCACCAGAGGGTGGATCCGCGCCTCGTGGTGACGGCACCCCTTGGCCCGGCGGCCGACCGGAATGCGCTCGGCCTCCGCCGGGACGAGCGCCAGGACGGCCGCAGAGACCAGCTCGTCGTACGCCACCACCCGCGCGCCGCACACGAGCCGGTGGGCCCGCACAGTGAGAAGGTCCGGGGCGCCCGGGCCGGCACCGACCAGCCACACCTTGCCGCGCCGGATGCTGCGGACTCCGTCTCCGGAGCTCATGACTCCTCCAGGCATCGCCGTCTCGCCGCTCGACCCACGCGGCACAATAGCACTACCGGGCTCGCGCGCCCGAGCGGGCCGCTCACGCCCGGCGGGCCCCTCTCAGATACCGCGTCCAAGCTGGCGGCGCGGGTCGCGCCCGCGCTCCCCGGGGGCCTGCCAGGCGTCGTCGGCCTCTTCCCTGGCCACCTTCTCGACCTCGCTGGCGATCAGCCGGCCGATACCGTTGGCCAGCTCGGCGACGCGGACGTCGTTCAACGCGCGCGGGCGAGGCAGCTCCACGAGGTCCTCGTGCAAGACGCGACCCGGGCGCGTGCCCATGAGGACGACCCGGTCTGCCAGGCGCACGGCCTCGCGGACGTTGTGGGTGACGAAGATGATCGTCTTCTTGGTCGCGCTCCAGATGCGCTCCACCTCGCCCTGCAGGATCTCGCGCGTCTGCGCGTCGAGAGCCGCGAACGGCTCGTCCATCAGGAGGACGGCCGGGTCGCTGGCGAGAGCTCGCGCGATGGCGCCGCGTTGGCGCATGCCGCCCGAGAGCTCGTGCGGGTGACGATCGCGGAAGCGCCAGAGGTGCACCAGGCGCAGCAGCTCCTCGCTGCGAGCCGAGCGCTCCGGAACGCCCATGCCCTGGAGCTTGAGCGGGAACTCGACGTTGTTCTTCAGGGTCAGCCACGGGAAGAGCGCGGCGTCCTGGAAGACGACCGCCCGGTCCGGACCCGGTCCCGCGACGTCCACGTCGTCGTGGCGCACTCGCCCGGAGGTGGGCCTGGCGAGCCCGGCGACGAGGTTGAGGATCGTCGACTTTCCGCTGCCGGACGGCCCCAGCAGACAGACGAACTCGCCCGCAGCGACCCGGAGGGAGACATGCTGCAGGATCTCCACGACTCCGCCCCGGACGCCGACGGTCAGCGAGACGTCCTCGAGGGCGATGCTCGCGCCGGTCCTGGCGGCGGGGGCACGAACGGCGGGGGCTCCGGATGCCACGACGCGAGGCTCTCCCCATTCCTTCGCAAACGCGAACACGGCGCTATTATAGTGAACGGCCGCACACCGTCAAACCGCCGCCCCTCACCGCTCGTAGACGATGACGTTGTGGTAGCGAGCCTCCGTGCCCGCCGGGTTCTCGTAGGCGTGCGGGCGATCCGCCGCGAAGGCCACGGAGTCTCCGGCGCTCAGGTCGAACGACTCGGCGTCCACGTGCATCTTGAGCTGGCCGCTGAGGACCACGAGGACCTCGTGGGTTCCGGGCGCGTGGGGCTCCGAGGCGTGCGTCGCGCGCGGGGCGAGGTGCAGCTCGTACACCTCCACCAGCGGCGACGCGCCGGCCGGCGTGACCGGCCGGCTCTCGAACTTCCCGTCCGCCGAGCGCAGGACCTGCGCGTCGGCCCGGCGCAGGACGAGCGCGCCGGACCGCGGCGCTCCGACGAGCTCCGCGAACGGCACCCCGAGCCCGACCGCGATCTTCCACAGCACGCCCACCGTCGGGTTGCTCTTCGACGTCTCGATCTGGGAGAGCGCAGCGCGGCTCACGCCCGAAGCGCGGGCCAGGTCGTCGAGCGACAGCCCGCGAGCCTTGCGGCGCTGCCGCAGGTTCCCCGCCACGCGCCGCCCCAGCTCGGCGGCGCCGACGTCGTCTCCGGGCCCGGCGAGGGGTCTGTTCGCTTTCCGCGCGGCCACTTCGCTTTTCACTATAACGAACGCTTCAGTCCAGGCGCACAAAAAGGCGCCGCACGGCTCGCGGCTACTTCTTGGTGTGGCACTCCAGACAGCCGAACCCCTTCTGCGTCTTGGGGTCGTACGGCTGCTCGCCGACGAGCTGCGCCATCGCCGGCAACACCTGCTTGCCCATGAAGTCGAGCATGGCGGCCTTCTCGGCGTGCAGCTTCTTCATGGCCGCGGGATCGAAGTCGAGCTTCGGTAGCTCCGCGTTCGGCATCTTGAAGCTCCCGTCCTTCGCGGCGCTGCCGTGGCAGAGCACGCACTTCGGCTGCGCGTAGGTCTTGGCGTCGAAGTCGCGGAAGAGGGCGCCCATCTTCGGCATCACGGCGGACTTCATGTACGCCACCTTCTGGTCGTGCGACCACTTGTCCCATTCGCCCGGCCCGGGCGGAGCGGGGGGCGTGACGGGGGCGGCGCTCGCCGCGGCGGGCGCCTCCGCAGATGCAGGAGCGGCAGGCGCCTGGGCGGGCGGCGGCTGCCCCCCTCCGCACGCGCCCATCAGCACACAGAGACCCATGACACACGAGGATAGGCGGTGGCTCATGGGCCACTGAGATGCACCAGGACCCCGCCGGTCGCAACGGGTGCCGTTACAGCGCGCGTCAATCGCGCTCTACAGCCACGACCCCCTTCACCTTCTGCAAGGCCTTCATCACGCTCTTGAGCTGCTGGAGGTCCTGGCACACGAACGAGAAGAGGTTCACGGCGCGCCCGTCGTCCCCGGCGCGGCAGTTCGCCTCGCTGATGTTGATCCCCTGCGCCATGAACGTCTGCCCGACGCTGGCCAGGATGCCCGGGAGGTTGGCCGCGACGATGCGAAGCTGGACGCTCCGGTTGATCCTCGCCTTGCTGTCCCACGTGATCTCGACGCGACGCTCGGGATCCGTGTCGAATGCCTTCGGACATCCCCGGCGGTGGATGGTCACCCCGCGCCCCCGGGTGATGAACCCGAGGATGTCGTCGCCGGGAAGCGGGTTGCAGCACTTGGCGTATCGAACGAGCACGTCGTCGATCCCGTTGATACGGATCGCGCCCTCGTCGCGCTTGATGACCTTGCGGACGAGCCCCGCAAGGCGCCCCTCCCGGAGCGAAGCAGGCGGCCTGCCGTCGCGGCCGTGCTCGTCCGGCGGGGCGACGATCTTGATGACTTCCTCGGGATCGATCTTCCCGTAGCCGATCCCGATGAACAGCTCCTCGAGGTTCTGCGTCTTGAGGGTGTCGCACAGGCGGCGAACCTCGGCGTCGTTCTTGAGCAGCTTGCTCGCGCTGATGCCGGCCGCGTGCAGCTCCTTCTCCAGCAGCTCCTCGCCCAGCCGCTTGCTCTTGTCGCGCTGCTCCTGGCGGAAGTAGTTCCGGATCTTCGAGCGGGCCCTCGTCGTTCCGATGAAGTCGAGCCAGTCCTTGCTCGGATGCTGGTGAGGGCTCGTCAGCACCTCGACGACGTCGCCGTTGCGCAGCTTGTAGCGGAGCGACTCCATCTTGCCGTTGATCCGCCCGCCGGTGACGTGGTCGCCGAGCTGGGTGTGGATCTGGTAGGCGAAGTCGATCGGCGTCGCACCGCGCGGGAACACGCGCACGTCCCCCTTCGGCGTGAAGACGTACACCTCGTCCTGGAAGAGATCGATCTTCACCCCCTCGAGGAACTCCGCGGGGTCCTTGAGCTCGCGCTGCCACTCGAGCAGCTGCCGCAACCACGAGAAGCGCGCCGCGTCCTGGTCGGCGATCCCGCCGCCCCGTTCCTTGTATTTCCAGTGCGCCGCGATGCCCCGCTCGGCCACGCGGTGCATCTCGTGGGTCCGGATCTGGATCTCGATCCTCTCGCGCCCCGGACCGATCATGGTCGTGTGGAGCGACTGGTACATGTTGGGCTTGGGCAGCGCGATGTAGTCCTTGAAGCGCCCCGGGACCGGCGTCCACTGCGAGTGGATGACCCCCAGCGCCGCGTAGCAGTCGCTCACGCTCTCGACGACGACGCGGAAGGCGATGAGGTCGTGGACCCCCTCGAGGCCGCACTCCTGCGACTTCATTTTGCGATACACGCTGTAGAGGTGCTTGGATCGACCCATCACCTCGGCGGCGAACCCCTGCTCGGCCAGGCGGCTCGACAGCGTCTTGCAGACGTCCGCGATGTACTTGTCTCTCTCCCGCTTCGCCTTCGTCATCTGCGAGACGAGGTCGGCGTACGTCTCGGGCTCGAGGTGCTTGAAGCTCAGGTCCTCGAGCTCGCTCTTGAAGGACTGGATGCCGAGGCGGTTGGCCAGCGGGGCGTAGATCTCGATCGTCTCCCGCGCGATGCGCTCCTGCGCCTCGCGGGTCATGTGCTCGAGGGTGCGCATGTTGTCGAGCCGGTCGCAGAGCTTGATGAGCAGGACGCGTATGTCCCGCGCCATCGCGACCACCATCTTGCGGAAGTTCTCCGCCTGGCGGTCCTCCTTGGACGTGAAGTTGATCTTCGAGAGCTTGGTGACGCCGTCGACGAGCTCGGCGACCTCGGAGCCGAACTCCTTGCTGAGCTCGGCCGTCGTCGCGAGGGTGTCCTCGACCACGTCGTGCAGCAGGCCGGCGCAGACGCTCGCCGCGTCGAGGCGGAGATCCGCGATGATGGCGGCCACGCTCACCGGATGCACGATGTAGGGCTGCCCGGACTTGCGCTTCTGCCCCGCGTGCATGCGGAAGCTGTAGTCGTAAGCTCGCTGGATCAGGTCCGAATCGACCGACGGCTGATACGCCCTCACGCGCTCGATGAGCTGTTCGACCTGGAGCATCTGCGGCTCGCGCCACGTGCGCGACCCATCGAAAACACGTAACACTCCGGCGTCGCCCCCGCAAATCTCGCCCCCCCTCCACGTGAAGCCGAGCTCCGCCATCCTGCCCGCGCCCTCTTGCGCGGGCGTCTACGTGCACTTTCCCTGGTGCCTGGCCAAGTGCCCCTACTGCGACTTCGTCAGCTACGCGGCTCCCCCGACCGACCCCGCGGCGATCGACCACGCACGCTACGCCGATGCCGTCCTCCGCGAGCTGTACGCCCGGGCTCCGGCGTTCGACGGACGCCGCGTCCAGAGCATCTTCTTCGGCGGCGGGACGCCCAGCCTCTGGACCCCTCGCGAGCTGGGGAGGGTCATCGCCGGCGTGCGCGCCGAGCTCGCAGTGACCGGCGACGTCGAGGTGACCGTCGAGTGCAACCCCACGTCGCTCGACGAGGACAAGGCGCGGGCCCTCCTCGACGCGGGTGTCGGCCGCCTGTCGATAGGGGTGCAGTCCCTGCGAGACGAGCGGCTTGCGTTCCTCGGCCGCCTCCACGACGCCTCCGGCGCGGTGGCCGCCGTCAGGGCCGCGATGCGCGCGGGGATGCCTCGCGTCTCGGGCGACCTCATCTTCGGTCTACCTGGACAGTCCGCGGAGGAGGCGCGTGACGAGGCGACGGCGCTCGCGGATCTGGGCCTCGCCCACCTGTCCTGCTACCAGCTGACGATCGAGTCGGGCACCCGGTTCGGCGAGCTGGCGCGACGCGGACGCCTGCCGCTGGCGGACGACGGTATCGTGGCGGACGCCTTCCTCGCCATCGACGAGGCGCTGACGGCCCGCGGGTTCGGCCACTACGAGATCTCGAACTACGCCCGACCCGGCGAGGAGGCCCGCCACAACCTGGGCTACTGGCGCGGTGACGAGTACCTGGGGCTGGGCTGCGGCGCCTACGGGTTCGCGCGCACGGGCCGCGGCGCGGAGGCGGGCGGCGTCCGCTGGCGCAACGCGGTATCGCCGGAGCGCTACATGGGCGGCGTCGCCCCGGAGAGCACCGAGCCTCTCGACGCGCAGACGCTGCTCCGCGAGCGGATCATGCTCGGGCTGCGGCGGAGCGAGGGCCTCGACCTCGACTGCGCGGCTCGCGAGCTCCAGCTCGGCGCCAGCCCCTGGACCCCCGAGCGCTCGCGAGCGTCGGCGTGGCTCGAGCAGCGCCGCCGCATCGTGCGGGACGGCAGCCGGATCGCCATACCGAAGGCCGCCTGGCTCTGGACCGACGACACGGCCGCGCGGCTCTTCTGAGCCGAGCCGCTGGGCGCTCGGGCCATCCACAGGCTGTGGAAAGACCCTGAACAGATCGGGGCTTCCCTGTGCCCCCCCTGTGCGGGGCAGCCGTTCAGGTCCTCTTTAAGTTCAGGCCTCTCCCGCGCTTGAGCCGCCTTGCCGACCTGGGGGTGTTTTAGCTTTGCCCCACTGACCTCCCAGACGGGGGCGTGGCGGCTCAGGAAGTGCTGCGTGGTGAGAGCATGTAGCCACTAGATTTGGGTGCTTTTAAGTAGACACCCACAAGATGTTGGGGCTAGAACGGCTGGCTCAGTGGCAACGTTCCTCCGGGCCAAGGGGAGCGGGAGCCAGAGGCGGATGAAGGACGAAGCGTACACCCGGCCTCAGCCGTCGCGGCTGAGGGGGCTTTCCTTGTGTGCTTTAGGCTGAACGCAGTGGCAGTGTGGGAGCGAGTATGAAGCCGCTCCCGTTCAGGTTGAACGGACTGTCAGATTCAAAGGACGATTGAGGGGTTGGGTCGACGCCGCCCGGTCGGATGGCGCTCGCCAGCGGAAGCATGGCGGGCCCACCGAGCCGCGGCGGGCGTCTGGAGGTTCATATGGCAAACTCGGACTTCAGCAGCGGGTTGGGAATGCGAAACGGCCATGGCCACGTGAAGACGGCGCGCACGACGCCGGACAAGGCGACGGCGAGCGCCAAGACGGCGAGCCTCAAGAAGCCGCGCACGCCCGCAGCGCCGGTGGCCGCCGCCAAGGCCAAGGCCCCGCGCGGTCGGGGCGTGCGCGTGGGTCGCCGCTTCACGGCGGCCGGGACCGATCCGCTGGACGCCGTCATCTACGAGCGCCGCTCGAGCACCATCACGAACCCCGACGGCAGCATCGTGTTCAAGATGGAGGGGGCCGAGGTCCCGGCGGGCTGGAGCCAGCTGGCGACGGACATCGTCATCTCCAAGTACTTCCGCAAGGCCGGCCTGCACGGCGACAAGGACGTCGGCGAGACGAGCGTGCGCCAGGTCGTGCACCGCCTCGCGCACACGATCCGCAGCGCGTCGGACGAGTTCGGCGGCTACTTCGCCACGAAGGGCGACGCCGACGCCTTCGAGGCCGAGCTTTCGTATCTCCTCGTGAACCAGTACGGCGCGTTCAACTCGCCGGTATGGTTCAACCTGGGTCTCTGGCACGAGTACGGGATCACCGGCCAGGGAGGGAACTGGGCCTGGAGCGTCGACGCGCAGGATGTCGTCGAGACCGCGACGGCGTACGAGAGGCCGCAGTGCTCGGCGTGCTTCATCCAGGCCGCGAAGGACGACCTGATGTCGATCTACGACCTCATCAAGTCCGAGGCGCGGCTGTTCAAGTACGGGTCCGGCACCGGGTCGAACTTCAGCGCGATCCGGGGCAAGCAGGAGAAGCTCTCGGGCGGCGGCACCTCGTCGGGGCTGATGTCCTTTCTCGAGGTGTTCGACCGCGCCGCCGGCGCCACGAAGAGCGGGGGTACGACGAGACGCGCGGCCAAGATGGTCTGCCTCGACGTCGATCACCCGGAGATCTCCGATTTCGTGAACTGGAAGGTGCGCGAAGAGAAGAAGGCGCACGCGCTCATCGCCGCCGGCTTCAGCTCGGACTTCAACGGGGACGCGTACCACACGATCAGCGGGCAAAACTCGAACAACAGCGTGCGCGTGACCGACGAGTACATGCGGGCGGTGCTCGCCGGCGGAAAGTGGCAGACGCGCTTCCGCACGACGGGCGAGATCTGCGAGACGTTCGAGGCGAAGGACCTCTGGCGCCAGATGGCCGAAGCGGCGTGGGGGTGCGCCGACCCGGGCGTGCAGTACGACTCGACGATCAACCGGTGGCACACCTGCCCGAACTCGGGTCGCATCAACGCGTCGAACCCGTGCTCCGAGTACATGTTCCTCGACGACACGGCGTGCAACCTCTCGAGCGTGAACCTGACCAAGTTCCTGCGCGACGACGGCTCGTTCGACGTGGAAGGCTACCGCCACGCGTGCCGCGTCTTCTTCATGGCGCAGGAGATCCTCGTCGACCTCTCCAGCTATCCCACGGGGAGCATCGCGAAGAACAGCCACGACTACCGTCCGCTCGGGCTCGGCTACGCGAACCTGGGTAGCCTGCTCATGTCGCTCGGCGTGCCGTACGACAGCCGTAGCGGGCGCGCGATCGCGGCGGCGCTCACGGCGATCATGTGCGGGCATGCCTACAAGACGAGCGCCGAGATGGCGGCGGCCAAGGGGCCGTTCGCCGGGTTCGCGAAGAACCGCGAGCCGATGGTGCGCGTGATGCGCATGCACCGGGACGCAGCGTACGCGGTCGACCGCGACGCGTGCAGGCTCCCCGGCGAGGCGGTGGCGACGCCCGGAGATCTCTACCGCGCCGCATGCGAGGACTGGGACGAGGCCGTGCGCCTCGGCGAAGCCAGCGGCTACCGCAACGCGCAGGCCACGGTGCTCGCGCCGACCGGGACGATCGGCCTGCTCATGGACTGCGACACGACGGGCATCGAGCCNNCACCAACACGCTGCTCGCGGCGCCGCACATCAACCGCCGGACTCTCAGGGAGAAGGGGCTCACCGACGTCGAGCTGGCGAAGGTGGAGGCGGCGATCCCGGGCGTGTTCGACCTGGACAGCGCCTTCGCGACGTGGGTCCTCGGCGAGGAGACCTACGAGCGGCTCGCAGGTAGCTCGCGACCGCAGAAGGGGTTCTCCCTCCTCGAGCATCTGGGCTTCTCCCGCACGCAGATCGAAGAGGCGCAGGACTCCATCGTCGGACGGATGACGATCGAGGGCGCGCCCCACCTGAGGGCGGAGCACTATCCGGTGTTCGACTGCGCCAACCGCTGCGGCAAGCACGGCTCGCGCTTCCTGGCGCCGATGTCCCACGTACGGATGATGGCGGCCACCCAGCCGTTCCTCAGTGGTGCGATCTCGAAGACCGTGAACC
>PLYU01000191.1:0-629 GCA_003153495.1 Myxococcales bacterium | reverse complement strand
GTGCAAGGCCAGCCAGCCGCTGTCGACCTCGGGCGAGAAGAGCGAGAAGAAGGCCGAAGCGAAGGACACGTCGAGCACGGCGCCCGAGCCGCTCCTCGCCCCGGTTCCGGACAGCGCCGCGGTGGAGCCACAGCTCACGCTGCGGATCGCGCCGAACACCCGCCTCTACGGCCAGCGCGCCCGGCTGCCGAAGAAGCGCCACGGCTTCACACAGGAGGCGCGCGTCGGGGGGCACAAGCTCTTCGTGCGGACCGGCGAGTATCAGGACGGCACGCTCGGGGAGATCTTCATCGACATGNNGTCGATCGTCGACTTCATCTTCCGGGCGCTCGGCGTCGAGTATCTGCACCGGTACGATCTGGCGCACATCAAGCCGGAGATCGACGGCTCGCTGCTGGACGCGGCGCGCAACCTGGGCACTCCTCCCGAGCCGCCGAGCCTGCGGCAGCTGCCGGACCTGCCTCAGGGCAACACCGCGCCGCTCCCGCACACGAGCGAGGCGACGGCGCGGAGCGCGGCCATGAGCGAGACGCTGAGCGACGGGGCCTCGCCGCTCGACGCGCAGCTGGACACGATGATGGGCGACGCCCCCGTGTGCGACGTGTGCGGTCACATCACCGTCCGCAACG
>PLYU01000147.1 GCA_003153495.1 Myxococcales bacterium | reverse complement strand
CTTTGCGAAAGTAGGGCTAGCGCGCTGGAAGGGCTGAGCGGCGTCACCGCCCGACGCGGTACTTCGCCAGGATCTCGGCGGCGACGCGCTTGACGAGCGGGGCGGCGTCCTCGTTCAGCAGAAGCACCAGGCCCGGCAGCACCGACGCCATGACCAGGCGCGTTCCGTCGGGAGACGCCCCGTCGGGGGCGTTGCCGAGCACGTCGAGCTCGGTCGTCGTGCCCGCCTCGGGGTGGCGCGGGGCTGGACCCGGTGCGACGGGCCCGCTCTCCAGCGCGGGGAGGCTCGCCGACCCTGCCGGCGTCTGTGGCGCGACCGGAGCCGGCGGCTTCGGCTCGGTCTGGCGCACGAACGCGCGGAGCTTCGCGAGCGAGGAGGAGCTCAGGCGCTCGACGATCGCGTCCCAGCCCTCGCCCCGGGCGCGCATCCGCGCGATCGTGACCGCGCGGAGCATCTGCTCCTCGTCGTAGGTCGCGTTCGGGCCCTTCGTCGCAGGGGGAGCGAGGTACCCGTGCCGGATGTAGTCGCGGATCGTGCGCGACGTGAGCCCCGTGAGCGCCTCCAGCTCGGCCATCGTGTAGAGCATGCGGGGTTTGTAGCGCGGCGCACGGCGCCGTCCGCCGAGAATAGAGGATCGCCGGCGGCGTGAAGCGGAAGGCTCGCGGAGTGAAGGGCAAGGCTCGCGGCGTGAAGCGGAAGGCTCGCGGCGTGAAGCGGAAGGCTCGCGGAGTGAAGCGGAAGGCTCGCGGAGCCAAGCGGAAGGCTCGTCGAGCAAGGCGGATCGCTCGCAACGCCAGGCGGATCACGCGCCTCGCCACGAGGAAGACGCTTCGGGCGAAGCGGCAGGCGCTCGTGGCCACGCGGATCGCAGTCATGGCCGGCGGCACGGCCGGACGCGCCACGCGGATCACGCTCTACGCCAGGGGGATCGCGTCGAGCGCGAGGGCCGTATCGTGACGTGCCAGCCGGTGAGCGGCGCTCGCCGAGGCGATGGCGACGCGCGTCGTGCCGCTTCCTGCGGTCGCGATCCTCGCGGCGGTGGGTGCGATCCTCGCGGCACGCGCTCCTCCAGCCTCGGGTCCGCGCGCCGTCCGCTTCAGTGCGCGTGCGATCCCCTTCGCGTCGCGAGAGATCCTCGTGGCAGCGGCAGCCGACGCGCCGGCACGAAGAGCGAGGGCTCCGGCCTGCGTCGCCGTCCTCTCGGGAGCGCGAGCCGAGGAGGTGGCCGGGCCAGCCGTCTAGCCGGCGGACTCGTTCGCGTCGATCAGTGCCAGCGCGTCTTCGAGAGCGTGAAGGATCGCCTGGTCCTTCACTCGAGCCGCGGCGCGCTTGCTGTCGACGATCCTCCGCAGCGGGAGGAGCGGGATCTTCACACCGTCGACGGTCTCGAACCGAACCGACGCGTACTCGGACGCGAAGTCGCCCAGCCCGCTCATGTGCGTGACGACGTCGAATCGCTCGCTCAGCGCTTCGCCGCCCAGGCGCGGCGGACTCATGCCGAAGGAGCCCGATACCCAGATGCCTCCCGCCGCCAGGGCCGCTTCACCGATTCGCGAGTCCGTGACGTCTTCGAACCAGAGATCGATGTCCTCCGTCGCCCCGCGCGCGCCCTGGATCAGCGCCCCGCTCATGCCCACGACCATGAACCTCACGCCTCGCTGATCGAGCTGTGCCAGGAAGGTCCGCTCAGCGGTGGTCAGGATGGAGTCGGCCATGCCTCAACCCGAGCCGCAGACGCTCGCCCGGACTCCGCTGGAAGTTCTTGAGGGTGCGATAGATACCTTCTTCATCCCTTCCCAGCCTCGCCGCCAGGACGCGGGCTCGTGCGCGCAGAGCATCATCGCGCAGCACCCATGCGCGAAGATCTTCGTCCGTGGGGGGCTGGCTGGAGGCTTCGGTCATGACGCGGCCTATCCGCAATGTAACTCGACCGGGCTGGCGCGGCGAGGTCCCGAGGCCCAATCTCCCGACGTCACCCCAGCTCCAGCCGCTTCGCAAAGAACGCCGTCAGCTCCGCGTGCCTTGCCCGCGCATCGCTCCACCCGATCTCGATGAGACGCCCGGCGAACGGCCCATCGAAGAGCACGTACGACAGCAGGTCGGCCTCGGTCTCTCCCTCCGCGACGCGCCGCAGCGCGCGCCCCAGCAGGCCGGGCGCTCGCCGGGAAAACTCCGGGGAGCGAGCGTACTCCGCCGCCAGCACGCCGATGTCCTGCGACGACCGGACGTACACGACGTCGAGCGGCCGCAGCGGGCTCTTGCCGGCCCGCACGAGCTCCTTGTTCAGGGCAGGGAGGAACGCCGGGCCGAAACGCCTGGAGCCCGCCTCGAGCACCCCGTTCAGCCGCTGCAGACGATCGATGTCGTTCTCGATCCGGTCGAGCAGGAGGGCGTTCATCGTCTTGCCCAGCAGGAAGAAGGGGTCGGGATAGTCGCGCTCGTGCGCCGCGGCGGCCGCAGCGGTCGGCTCCATCTCGCGCACGTACTTGGGGTTGATCACGATGAGCCGATCGGCGCCCAGACGCCGTGCCGGCGACAGCGGGACGTTCTGCCGCAGGCCGCCGTCGCAGTAGTAGTGGCCGTCGATCTCCACGGCCGGAAAGAGGACCGGCACCGCCGCCGAGGCCAGCACGTGCTCCTCCCGGATCACGGCGTCGCGCGCGATGACGGTGGGGTCGCCGCCGAGCATGGGGGCGCTCCCTTCGCACCGCTGGGCGAAGACGACCGTGCGGCCGCTCGGCACGTGAGTCGTCGAGATCGACAGCGCGTGCAGCCGACCGGCACGCATGTGGTCTCCGATCGCGCCGAACGGCACCGCGTTGCGCACGACGCGCTCGATCCCCGAAGGATCGAAGAGCCCCCCGCGGCCGCCCTTCATCATCCCCCTTCCGGCGAGGCGCGCGGCGAATCGAAAGATCTGGCCCGGGGACGGGCGCACGATGTCCTCGAGCTCGAGCCCGGTCCACTGGCGTTCGAGGAGCACGCCCCGCTCTACCGGCCTGTCGGCGCGCGCGGCGAGCATCACGGCGTTGATGCTCCCGGCCGAGGTTCCCGAGATGACGTCCAGCGGTACGTCCTGGCCGAGCTCGCGAGAGATCCGTTCGAGGATGTAGCGAACGATCCCGACCTCGTAGGCCCCGCGCGCCGAGCCTCCCGCCAGGACGAGCCCCACCCTCGAAGGAGGCGTCGGCAGCATGGAGGACTGCATCTTCGAGCACTTTATCCTGCGGGGCTGGGCTGCTGAACTTTCCTACGGACACCTACTCATTCGTGTGCTGCCAGCTCGAGCGTAGTGCGAAATAGTATTCCCACCTGGACCGGTACGAGATAGCGATGGGACTTCCAACGTCACTGGACACCCCGGCAACGGGGGCGTCCGCTGGAGGTCCCGAGTGCTCTTGTTCCCGATGCTGGCGGCTTCACTCGTCGTCGCGACCTTGCCCGAGAAGAGCAGCTCACCCCTGGAGCGGTCCCTCCTGCCGGTCGCCGCTGACGTCGCCGCCGGCGATTCGCGGGACGCCAAGCACGTCGCCCGCGGTGCCGCCAAGCTGGGCGGGGTTGCCCGGCCGAGCTCGCACGACCGCATCCTCGCCCCCGGAGCCGTCGAGCCGCCCGACCCCGACCAGGCAGGCCCCGTCCCGGTCCCGGCCCGGGCGACCCGCGAGAGCGGCTACGTGTGCCCGACCGACATGGCCATGATCGGCCGGTCGTACTGCGTCGACCTCTACGAGGCCTCCCTCGTCCAGGTCATGCCGGACGGGACCGAGCGCGACTGGCCGTACTACCAGGTCCTGCCCAGAGACGTCATCGCCCGCGCCGTCAGCCTGCCCGGGGTCTATCCCCAGGGGTACGTGAGCGGCGAGCAGGCGCGCTCGGCGTGCGAGCGCAGCGGAAAGCGCCTCTGCTCGCCGGGCGAGTGGCGGAGCGCGTGCATGGGCCCCAGGAAGACGACCTTCCCGTACGGCAACCAGCGAGAGACCGGACGCTGCAACGACAACGGGCGGAGCGCGATGCACTTCTTCAACCCCCAGCTCGACGGCAAGCCGGAGCACCGCTGGATGTGGGGGGCCGGCGGGAACATGATCGACCCGCGCCTCAACCAGCTCGAGGGCACGCTGACCCGGACGGGCGAGCGCTCCGAGTGCACCAACGAGTACGGCGTCTTCGACATGGTCGGCAACCTGCACGAGTGGGTCGACGACCCGGACGGCACGTTCCAGGGCGGCTACTATCTCGACACGCACCTGAACGGCGACGGCTGCAACTACCGGACGACCGCGCACCCGATGTCTCACTACGACTACTCGACCGGGTTCCGCTGCTGCGCCGACGTCGCGGGGATGTGAGCCCGGGGCCGGGGAGTCGCACCGGAACGCGATGACTCCGGCCCTGCTGCGCGCCCGCCTGGCCGAAGCCGCTGCGCGGCTCCTGACCGACGCGATCGACGAGCGCGGCGGCCGTGACCCGGTCGCTGCGCTCTACCCGGAGCGGCGCGCCTCGTACTCGCTCTTCTCGCTCCAGCTGAGCGACGCCGACTGCGAGGCGCTGCGGCCGTACCTGTTCGGCCGCCCGGTCCCGCGCAAGCCGGGCGACCGGCCGGTCGTCTGTCTGAACCTCGTCGACGGGGAGTGGCGGCGGCCGGCCGAGGTCGTCCCCAGAGCGTCGCTGGCGGACCGGCGGGTCACGCTCTTCGAGATGGCGCGCTCGCGCGAGTCCGATTGCGTGCACGCGATCGACCGGGCGCACGCGTTCTGGCGGTCGCTCGAGTGGGCCGAGGAGGGGATGGCGTACCGCAAGCACGTCATGAAGAACTTCTCGCGCCTCATGCACTACTTCTACGAAGAGTGCCTGGACGAGCTTCGCCAGCAGACGCCCAAGACGCGGCTCGAGGCGGACAAGGACTTCTGGGAGGCGAAGCGCGCCGTCGATCACCTCGAGGGCAGCGTCGAGCAGGCGATGCGGGGCGAGCTCGTGCCGACCATGGTGCCCGGCCAGACGTACTGGAAGGACGCCTACCTGCCGGCGGGGGTCTGCACGCTCATCACGCCGATGAACTTCATCTACGGCATCCCCGGGATCCAGCTTGCCGGCTGCTACCTGAGCGGCTCGCCGCTGATCTTCAAAGGCCACCCCTTCGCCGCGATCACGTCGACCACCCTCGTCAAGATGATGCTCGCCGCCGGGGCGGATCCGCGCGCCGTGCACAAGCTCGAGGGCTTCGGGGGCGACGTGGCCCCGATCGTGGCGGACCCTCGCGTCGCGGTCGTGAGCTTGACCGGGAGCGTGGAGACGGCGAAGAAGCTCCAGTCGATGCGCGGCGTTCGCCCGGTGCGCTTCGAGGGCGGCGGGTGCAACTGGTCCTGGGTCGACGACGGCTTCCCGGACGCCGAGCTGCAGAAGATCGCCGTGCGGCTCGCCTACTCCAAGCTGGGCCTGGGCTCGCACAAGTGCACCGGTCTGCACGGCGTCGCGGGGAGCCGGCCGACGCTCGACCGGCTCGAGCCCATGCTCGTGGCCGAGATGCGGCAGTGGAAGCTCACCGACCCGCGCGCCGCCGCTCCCGGCGACACCAGGGTCGTCAGCCCCGTGATGGTCCACAAGGCGAGCACCGTGACCAGCATCCAGGAGAGCGCGCGGGCCGCGGGAGTGCGCGTCCTGCTCGAGGGCGGGGCGAGGACCGGCGGCGACTACGAGGACAACGCCGAGGTGGCCGCGCCGGTCGTCCTCGCGCGCGTCACTCCGGGCACGCGGGTGGAGGTGAGCTGGGACGGGGAGCGGAGGGAGATCGCGCTGGCGACGACCGAGCTCTTCATGCCCGTGCTGGTGACGATGGAAACGGCGGAATTCGACGACTTCGTGCGCTTCTGTCTCGAGGTGAACCCCCACGATCTCGCCACCAGCATCTGGACGCGGGACGACGTGAAGCTGTGGCGCGCCCGCCGGACGCTGGCGGGAATGCTCAAGGAAAACGACGGGACGGACAGCGCCCTGGAGTGGGAGGAGTTCGGCGCGAGCGGGGTCGGGGAGAGCGGCAATACCGGGGTGGGCGACGCCCGGACCACCATCGGCATGTTCTGCCGGCGGCAAAAGGGGCGGCACCTGGTCCTGTGACGGCGCTTGAAATGCCGGCAAGGAGGGCTTACAAAGGCCCCAGCATGCCGTCCGCCGAAGAGATCGCGCAGAAGAGGTTCGACGAGGAAGACCGCCGCTGGCCGGGGCCGAAGCTCATCGGGCTCGGCGCGTTCACGCTCCTCATCGCCATCTCCGTCATTTACATGATGTCGACGACCACCGGCTGCTCGCTCCAGATCGTCCCCTGATCACCGTGCCTTGAACGTCGCCGCGGTGGTGGCCGCGGGGGCGAGCGCGTCGACGCAACCCATCAAGCCGCTCCCGCAGCCCTGGGCGACGCACTGGGCGACCGCCTGCTTGCCCGCGCTGTCGAGGCCGGAGAGGATGGTGGTGCAGTCCGATGCGGCGGTCTTGCAGGGCGTCGCCGCGATCTGGCAGAGCTGCGCCACCGAGGTGTCCGCGCACGCCTGCGAGAGCGCGGCCTTGGCGCACGCGGACGACTGCGTGGCGTCGCACTCCTGCGTGCTCGTCAGGGCCGTCATGCAGGCGACGGCTGCGGCGGCGACCTTCGGAGTGAAGTACGTCGCATAAGCGTTGCACTTCGCGCGCGCCGTCGACTGCTGCGCGCAGGCCGCGTCGGGCGCCTGCATCGCGCTGCAGCTGGCGGCGGCGGTCGCAGCGCCGGTGTCGAGGCACGCGGGAGCCGCCGTGGCGGCCGGG
>PLYU01000260.1 GCA_003153495.1 Myxococcales bacterium | reverse complement strand
CCTTTCAGGCGGAACGTGGTCGCGCGCACAACATCCAGACCTATTCCTCTTCCCGACAATTCGGTGACGTCGTGTGACGTCGTGAGTCCGCCGGCGCGAAGCAGCGCGATGACCTTGTCCGCCGTCAGCGACTTCGCCTCGGACGCGGGCACGAGCCCGCGGGCCACCGCGACCCTTCTGACCGCCTCCACATCGACACCCCGTCCGTCGTCTCTGCACACGAAAGCCACTCGAGCGCCGCGACGCTCGACCTCCAGCCGTACCTGCCCGGCGGGGGGCTTTCCGAGCGCGACACGCTCGGCCTCGCTTTCCACTCCGTGCGCGACGGCGTTGCGCACCACGTGCATGAGCGCATCCCGCAGCGACGCCAGCACGTTCGCATCGATGCGCACATCACCGCCCGAAGCCTCGAACACGACGCGCTTGCCGAGCGTCTGGGCGGCGTCGCGCACGGAGCGATCAAGCGACGGAAACACGGTCTGCGCAGGGATCAACCGAAGGCGATGCGCGACGTCGCGGAGCTCGGCGAGCTCCCCATCGACCCGCTCTAGGTCGACAGCAAGGCTGCGCTGAAAGTGATCGAGGCTCGACCGCAGTTCCTCCGCGAGGGAGCGCGCGCGGACCCTACCCGGAGAGGCTTCGTTCTCACCTGGCCGTGCCGCGAGCAGATCCAGAAGCAGGCTCGTCAAATCACGAAGGTGGCCTGTGGCACCGAGTCCCGCGCGTGCGGCGCCGAGCTGCACACCGGCCTCGTTGACCGTACGAAGCAGCGAGTCCATCTCGCTGATCTCGACCCGCAAGGTTTCGAGTGGCTCGTCGGCCGGCGTGCGAGCGGGGCCGGCGGCCGCGATGTCGCTCTCTGGCTCGAGGGCCGAAAGATGCGAGGTGATCTCGTCCAGGAGGCGCAAGAGCTCGCTCCCTTGCTCGTTGGATACCGGCTGCCCCGCTTCACGGTGGCTCGTCAGGATGCCCTCGATCGCGTGCGCCAGCTCGGCGATCGCCGGCTGCTTGACCACGCGAGCGGCCCCTTTGAGGGTGTGCGCCAGGCGCAACAGGCGAGCCGCGACGTCGGGCGCGGAGGTCTCCTTCTCGATCTGCAGGATCCCCTGGGTAAGCCCATCGAGGAGCTCTCGGGCCTCGACACGGAAATACTTGTACGGGTCCTTCGCCATTCGGTTACGCGCTCGCCTGGGGCTGAACAAGCCGCATCAGCTCCCGTGAAAGGTTGGTGAGCTGGGTCGCTGTCTGGAGTATCTGGCTCGAACTGGCCTCGGTCTCCCGCGTCGCCTGGGCGACGTTGGCGACGGCGATGTTGACCTGCTCGACCGCCGTCGACTGCTGTTTCGTGCTCAGCTCGATCTCCCGAGCCGCCTCGGTGGTCGTGCTCACGAGGCTCGCGATCTGCTTGAAGGCTGTGGCCACGTCGGAGAACTGCCGTGCGCCCGCGTCGACCGCTTTGGTCCCTCCCTCGGTAGTCATCACGGTCGTGTTCACGGCAGCGCGGATCTCGTCGATGAGCCCACGAATCTCTTTGGTGGAGCCCCCGACGCGGTCAGCGAGCTTGCGGATTTCGTCGGCGACCACGGCAAAGCGCTTGCCGGCCTCGCCCGCACCGGCCGCTTCGATGGTCGCGTTGATGGCCAAGATGTTCGTCTGCTCTGCGAGCTCGTTGATGATCTCGAGAATGCCGCCGATCTGCTGGGACTTCTTCCCGAGGTCGAGCATGTGGGTCACGATGAGGTCGACCTGTCGTTTGATGCCTCCGATCGAGTCGTTTGCTTTCGAAACCGTTTGCTCTCCAGAGCGAGCCCCTTTGGCCGTTTCTTCCGCGATGTGGGCCACGCGCTGGGCGCTCTCGGCGATCTGCCTCGACGTCGCGAGCAGCTCGCTGATGGTCGTGTTGATCTCGTTCATGGCCGTCGACTGCTCTTTGGCACCGGTCGCCTGTTGATTGGCCGCGGTCTGCAACTCCGACGACGAGCTCTGCACGTGCTGAACGGCGGACCCGATCTGTCGCGAGAGGGTCCGCGTGAGAAGCAGGGCGACCCCAATTGCGAGGAGCAGGGCGGCCGCGGAGACACCGCCCACCGCAGTCGTGGCGGATGATGCCGTATCCGTCGCGGATTTCTTGCCCTCATCGAGGAGGCGTTGCTCGAGGGCAGCGAACGAAGAGACGGACTGGTCGAGAGCTTCCCGTTTCGGAACGATCTCGCTATCAAAGGCCCGACTCACGGCGTCGATTGCAGCGTCGGTCCTTCGAAGGGAGACAACGCGGTCGACGCCAGCCACGAATTCTGCTTGGGCACGCTCTATCTGGTCGACCAAACGCTTGTCCTCATCCGCGTTGGCCATCGCCCTGAGGCGTGTGGTGATCGCCTCGAAGTCGGCCCCCGCGGACTTCAGCTGGTCGAGGAATCGCTCCTCGCGTGTCAGCAGGTACCCTCGTACGGCTCCACCTTTTCGTTCGGTGATGCCGCGGAGTCTCTCCGCGTCGATGAGGTTCTGCGCATTGACCTCGAGAACCCGATCCTTACCCGCCACGACGGCCTTCAGCGCGTACACCGAAATCGCGCTGATGAGCATCGACAGCACGACGACGGCGGCGAACCCCGCAGCGATCTTCTTTCCAAACGTCCACGAACGAGCCATTGTTCACTGCTCCTTTACCGGCTGGGGATGTTCGACTCGATTCCGAAGTGTCGCGACGACGAGCGGAATGCTGATGACGGAGCGAGCTCCAGCTTCCGTGCTCGCGACCTCGCTCACGTGTTGGCGGGTGCCGCGAAGGCTGTCGTCCGCATGGAGAGCAGACGTCGGAAGCCGCAGGTAACCCTCGAAGTCCGAGAAGGCCAGGGCGATGGGTTCTTCTGGCCCGCAAAGGACCATCCACCGCGGCGAACCGCCGGCTTGTCCGTAGCCGAGGAGCGACGCCAGTCCGAACACCGGGACGACGCGACCTCGGATGCCCGCTAGACCGAGCAGGTCAAGCGTGACCGCGGGGACCGGGACCACCCTGCGTCCCGCTACCACGCCCGCGATATCGCGAAGACGAATGGCGTAGGGATCGCCCGCCACGCGGATCGCGAGAAGGTCTTCGATCTGCTGCGCCGCCTGAGGCGGTGGCAAGGCAAACGACCGGTCGAACGCATGACGAAGCGCGGCGGCCTTGCCGTCCTCGACTAGCTTCTGGGTCATCCTTCGCCTCCAGCGGCGCGTAGCTCCGTACGACAGAGCTGCAGGAGCGTGTCCCGGGAGAACCCGCCCCCGAACAGAAGGAGTCGCGAGGCGTCCTCACGGGCGAGGAGGATCAACGCCTGCCCAAGCTCGCGCCTCGCGGTCGCGCTGTCGCCCGAGCGCTTGGCCATGATTCCCAGGTGAAGGTGGGGCATGGCAAAACCGGCGTCGAGATAGATGGCCATCTGGTCGTACTCGACGGCGCCGGTCGAATCGCTGGCGTGTTCGCGGCAGAGGGCCTTGAGGTAGTGGGCGCCTGCGCTGAGCTCGTCGAGAGCAAGGAGACGGCTACAGACTTCCTCGGACTCGTCGAGCCTGCCGTTGTTCGTGAGCAGGACCGCTCGCAGGAGCAATGCGTCGGGGTCCTCGTGGGAGTCCGGGGGCAGCGAGGAGATGAGCGCCAGAGCGTCCGAAAATCGCTCCTGCCTCACCGCTTCGAGCACGAGCCCCAGATCCCACGTGCGCGCGGTAGCCGTCGCGGTGGCATGCCCGGCCGCGGTAGCGCGCGGCGCGTCTTGGTCCGGCGAACGAGCCCGACCGTCGGCGAGAGTGGCGATGCGTTCTGAGGCGCGTTGAATGACGTCGACCCAGGACGTGGTCGACTCGACGACCACGGGGAGCGATTCCTCCGTTTGCTGCATGGGTGGGTCTACCCATGTTGCGATTGCCACCGCAGGCTCGGAGGCGTCACGCCGCCGGTAGTAGAACGTGTCATGCGTATGGCAAAGGTGGAACTCCTGCGTAAGCCCCCGAAGTGTTTCCGCGTGGCCCAGGAAGAGAAATCCGCTCGGAAGCAGCGCCTGGCTGATGCGACGCACGACGTCACGTGCCTTGTCGGGCGTGAAGTACATGAGCACGTTTCGACAAAAGACGACGTCGCAGGCGAGTGATTGCCAGAATAGAGGGTCTTCGTCGACGAGGTTGCGCTCCTCGAAGGTCACCATCCTCTGGATCGCAGGAGCGAGCACGAAGTCGCGACCGTCTGCGCGAAAGTGGCGGCTCTTGGCGTCCTCCGAGGTCGCCCGCAGCGACCAAGCGGAGTAGCGGGCCTGCGTCGCCTTCGCCAGGATCGCCGGATTGATGTCGATGCCCGTGATCTTCACATCCCAGGATCCGAGGTCGGGCAACGCTTCGCGCAGAACGATCGCCAACGAATACGGCTCCTCGCCCGAGGCACATCCGGCCGAAAGGATGCGAAGTCGCTTCCCCGGGGTCTTGGCGCGAATTCGCTCGGGAAGAACGATCTCGGCAAATGCCCGGAAGTTGTCGGCGTTGCGGAAGAAGAATGTCTCGTTGACCGTGAGCTGCTCGGCGAGCGCCCGCAACTCGTCGGAGCGCTTGGGCGAAGAAGTCAGACGTTCGAGGTACGACTCAACGCGGCCGCTCCCCACCAACTCCATGCGTTGACGCAAGACGTCGGCGAGATAATCAAGCTTTCCATCCTCGTACTGCAGCCCGAGATGACGCGCGACGAGGATGCGAAATTGCTCGAGGTCGGTTCGGGCGAGGACCGGCATCATCGCGTGGCCTCAGCCGCCGCGATGGTTGCCCAGACTTCATCCGGAACGATGCAGCTGTGCCGCAGTATCAGCAGCAACTCCGCGTCGAGTGAGCCGATTGCGTCGACGGCGTCCCATCCCGCGTCACGAAGCAGCGGGGGTAGTTCGTATAAGGACTCCGACGTGATCGTGTGCACGCCAAGGACCCCGTCGAGAGCGAGCGCAACTTGTCGTTCGCCGATCCTCACCGTGACGAACCGTCCGGGATGGCTCTCTTGTCCGCCGAGCAAGTGCCCCATGTCGACGACAGGCAGCGGCCGACCTCGAACAATGGCGAGCCCAAGCACGAACGGGGGCGCTCCGGCCAGTGGCTCCGTGGGGAGCGGTCGCATGATCTCCACCGCGTTTTCGATTGGCATGGCGCACAGATGGCGCAGTGCCCGGCAGAGCAGCCATCGACCTGAGCTGAGCCTCGCCACCCATCGCCTCCTTCCCTCGCTGGCCCTCGCTGGCGGGGCGCGCTCTACCCAGCTCGAACTGTACGGCAAGCGCGCTCCGATAGCGAAAAGTTCCTCCATGCCGGAAACCGCAGCCTGGACCGCCGGCCGGTAGTCGCCCGTCGCACCGTGTATGCGGCACTGCCTGGCTGGCGAATATGGCTTCGAGCGCCCCATGGTTGCGTGGCGCGCTTTCGGCCGCGTTGACGACGGCCAAGTGACGGAAGAAGATGCCGGTCGGAGGAGGGCAGCCTTTAGAGCCCGGCGCAGATCGAAAGGTGCCTGCCGGGTTCGGTGAGGGGCACTTAGGCGTCCGTTCGAAATTATCGATCCCCTCATGGAAATAGCGTGAGCATGCCGCGCGTTGCTCGGGCAGCATGGTCGAGGTGGAGCAGGTCCGGGCGAAGTACAAGCGTTTGCGCGGCGTGATGGACGAGCGCGTGACGCGTCTGTGGGCGGCGACGGAGGCGGAGGCACTCGGATACGGAGGCATCGCGACCGTCGTGCAGGCGACCGGGATCAGCAAGTCGCGGGTTCGCGCGGGTCTTCGGGACTTGGCCGAGCAGGCAGAGAATCCGCCCACGGGTCCGGCGCGCACACAGCGGATTCGACGTCCGGGTGCGGGGAGGCCTGCGTTGGTGGAGACCGATCCCACCCTGGTCGCGGACTTGGAGTCGCTGGTGGACCCGGTGACGCGCGGCGACCCGGAATCGCCGCTGCGCTGGACGTGCAAGAGCAAGGACAAGCTCGCCGCCGAGCTGCGCGAGATGGGTCACAAGGTCAGCGCCACTCTGGTGGGGCGCCTGCTCCACCAGCTCGACTACAGCCTCCAAGTCGTGCGCAAGACGCGCGAAGGCAAGCAGTCGCCCGACCGCAACGCGCAGTTCGAGCACATCAACCGGACTGCGAAGGCCTTCATGAGACGCGGCCAGCCTGTGGTCTCGGTCGACACCAAGAAGAAGGAGCTGGTCGGCGACTTCAAGAACGCCGGGCGCGAGTGGCAGCGCAAGGGGAAGCCAGAGCCCGTGCGCGTGCACGACTTCATCGACGACGAGCTGGGCAAAGTCATCCCCTACGGCGTCTACGACACCGCGCGCAACGAGGCCTGGGTCAGCGTCGGGGTCGACCACGACACGGCGGAATTCGCCGTCGCGACACTCGAACGCTGGTGGCGTGAGATGGGCAAGAAGGCCTACCCCGACGCGACCGAGCTGTTGGTCACCGCCGACGGCGGCGGAAGCAACGCGCCCCGGTCGCGACTGTGGCGCGTCCAGTTGCAGCGCTTCGCCGACACCACGGGGCTGAACGTGAGCGTCTGCCACTTCCCGCCCGGCACCAGCAAGTGGAACAAGATCGAACATCGGCTCTTCTCACACATCACGCAGAACTGGCGCGGTCGTCCTCTGGTCAGTCGAGAAACCGTCGTCGCGCTGATCCGATCCACGACGACCAAGACCGGACTCCACGTCCGCTCAAGACTGGACACTCGCCGCTACGCCGTGGGCAAGGACGTGCCTGTCGAAGCGCTCAAGCGGGTACGTATCACGCCTCACCGATTCCACGGCGAGTGGAACTACGCAGTCCGCCCCGATCCGAGGGAGCGGTAATATGGACCGGGCGCCTTAGAGTCGCATCTAGTTGTTGCCCCCCGTGCACGCCGACGAACCTAGCACTTCGCGAATTTTGGGAATGAGCGCCTGCGGCGTGAACGGCTTCTGGATGAACGCGATGGTGGAGTCAACAATGCCGTGACGCACGATCGCGTCGTCCGTGTACCCGGACATGTAGAGCACCTTCATCTCCGGGCGGACGACGAGGAGGCGCTCGGACAGCTGCCGTCCACTCATGCGGGGCATCACCACGTCCGTCAAAAGAAGGTCGATTGTTGCCGAATGCTGCTCGCACAGGACAAGCGCATCGCCACCGCTCTGAGCTTCGAGGACGTTGTATCCGCACTTGCGCAGGATGGTGCGGATGAGGACGCGAACGCACTCCTCGTCCTCGACGAGGAGGATAGTCTCCGAGCCTTGCAGCAAGCGCCGTTTCGACGGAGGTATCGAAGCCGCGGCGCCAGCGATTCGATCGACGGCCGGAAAGAAGACCTTCATCGTCGTTCCCCGTCCGGGCTCACTGTCGACGCCAATCGTTCCGCCACTCTGCTGGACGATTCCGAAGACGGTTGCGAGCCCGAGCCCCGTCCCCTTCCCAACCTCCTTCGTCGTGAAGAAGGGCTCGAAGATGCGGGCTTGCGTCGCCCGGTCCATGCCGTGACCGGTATCGCTGACCGCCAACAAGACATGAGGTCCGGGCTTCAAACCGAGGTGCTCCGCCGCGTGGGTCTCGTCCAGGAGAACGTTCGCCGTCTCGATCGTCAGCTTGCCTCCCTGCGGCATGGCGTCGCGCGCGTTCACTGAGAGGTTCATGATGATCTGCTCGATCTGCCCCGGGTCGACCTTGACCGACGCAAGCTGCGGCGCGGAGACCGCGGTGAGCTCCACGTCTTCTCCGATCAGGCGTCGGAGCATCTTCTGCGTTCCGGCGACGATGTCATTAAGGTCAACGATTTTCGGTGCCAGCACCTGTTGGCGGCTGAACGCGAGTAGGTGCCGTGTCAACTCCGCGGCGCGCCTCCCGGCGCCTGTTATTTGCTCGAGGTCCGCTCGCACCGGATCGTCCGACTTTAGATCTGTGGCGAGGAGCTCGCTGTAGCTGAGGATGACGGACAGGATGTTGTTGAAGTCGTGCGCGATGCCCGCGGCGAGGCCGCCGATGGCCTCCATCTTCTGAGCCTGCCGGACGTGCTCTTCGAGCCGGCGCGCCTCGGTGACGTCGGCGCCGATCGCCAGCATGACGCGACGGCCTCCCATGAGCACGGGGTGAGCAGTAATCTCCACGTGGATATGCGTGCCATCCTTCTTCCTATGTAGGCGCGTGCCGCGCCAAGGCTGAGGGGTCTCGTTGGCGACTTCCGCGGCACGCACCGAGGCCATGCCTTGGACAAGCTCCGGCATCTCCTCGGGCACCTTGAGATCCGCGATGGTCTTGGTGAGAAATTCCTCCCGCGTGTAGCCGTAGAGCCGGATGGCTGTGCCATTGACCTCCAGAACTCGCAGCGACGAAGGATCGAACAACGTGATCGACAGCGGGCCGTGCTCGAAAAGAATGCGGTAGCGCTCCTCCGAGAGGCGGAGAGCCTTGGTGGTCTCCTCGCGCTCGGTCTCCGCACGCAGCTTCTCGGTAACGTCGGAGGCAATCACCAACGTTGCAGGCTCGTCGTCGTACGCGATGCTCGTCCTCGAAGCCTCGACCAAGACGACGCTACCATCGCGTTTCACCCATCGTATCTGGAACCCGTTCACGGACTGACCGCGCGTTCGCTCGACGAAGCCAGCGAGCATCTCGCGGTCATCGGGATGGATGAACACATCAATGGCTGATCGGCCTCGAAGAGACTCGTCGCCCTCGTAGCCAAGAAGCCGCTTCATGGCCGGGTTGACGTATTCGAGCACCAGGTCGCGATGGACGAACGTCGGATCCGGCGAGCGCTCGACGAGTGTTTTGAACTTCACCTCGGAACGGACGAGCCGGCGGAGGATCTCCTTGCGTTCGAGGATCTCCGCTCGGAGGCGGTCGTTGGTCTCCACCAGCTCGCGCGCCCGGTCGTCGGCGACCGCTTCCACGTCGCTCAGGCGACGACCGAACTCACGACGTCGTGACCATTTTTCGGTCAGCGCATTCGCCATCTGCACCAGCTCGATACAGTCGAAAGGTTTCTTCAGAATTAGCAGTCCATCGGACTCCGCCAGCTGCGCCGCCATGTCTGTCCACGAGTAGTCGGAATAGGCGGTGCAGGCGACGATCTGGAGGTCGGGATCGTGCGCGCGAATATTCCGGATCGTCTCCACCCCATCCCAGCCCGGCGGCATGCGCATGTCCACGAACGCGACTGCGTACGGATGCCCAGTCGCGTTGGCTTCGCGCACGAGGTCCAACCCCGCCCTCCCTTGATACGCCGATTCGATGACAAAGCTCGGTATCGACGGACCGGGAGGCTTGGCGTCAAAAATCCGAGCGTCGAGCTCAAGCAACTCGACAGTGGCGGCGCTCCCGGTGCCGAGAATTTTTCGGAAATCCTCGTGGATTGCGCGGTTGTCGTCGATGACGAGGACTCGTCGATTCGTCGCGATGTTCATGAGAGACCCCCCGTTCCGCAGAGTGGAACTTCGACCGTAAACGTCGCGCCCGTGCCCCAGCCGTCGCTCTCGGCGCGAAGCGAGCCCCCGAGCGCCTTGGCCGCCAGTGCTGAGCCGTGAAGACCGAATCCGTGCCCATCGTCCTTCGTTGTGAAACCGTGCTCGAAAATACGGGACAGGTTCTCCGGCGGGATACCGACGCCGTTGTCCCTGACCTGAAATATCAAGCGACGCGGGTCGTCGCCGTGATGGTCGACCGTCAAGGAGAGGTTACGATCGGGTCGGTCGCCTTCGAGCGCCGCTCGAGCGTTTTTCACCAGATTGACCAAGATCTGAAGAAGCTTGTGCTTGTCCACCTTAACGAGTGGAACGACTCGGTAATTGCGCTCGAGACGAACGTCCAGTGCCTTGACGTCTTCGGAGCTGATGAGCAGCGCCTCCTCCATCAGCTCCGCGGGATTCAGTACTTCGGTCAAGCTGCCCGGGTGCGCGTAGGACTGGTGGCTGCTCACGATCTTCTTGACGTGGTCCACGCTGATGGTGAGGGATGAAAGCTCCTTGATGAGGTCCGCCTTCTCCGTGGCGAGGTGCTCCGCCAGCTTCGTCAAATACGGGGGCAAGAGTTTTCCCTTCGCGTCGGCTGTGACGAAGGCCCCTAGGTCGTCGGAGTGTTTGTTCAGGAGGTCGGTGACCTTCGTGAGCTCCGTGGCCCTCGACCCGCGAACCCTGGCGTCGATGAGCGACGCCGAAACGTTCACGCTGTTGAGAACGTTGCCCACGTTGTGCAGCACCCCGATGGCCACCTCGGCCATTCCTGCACGGCGCGCCGCTTCCACCAGCTTGGCATGCAACGCTTCCAGCTCGGCGGTGCGGTCCGCAACCCGACGTTCCAGGTGCGCGTTGGTCTCCGTGAGGGCCGAGCGCGCCGAGCGTACCCCTTCACGCGCGCCGGCGAGACCTACCGCAGCTCGGGCGATCTCCTCTTGCAACGTGTTGAAGCTCGCTGCCATCTTGCCGACTTCATCATGCGCGTGGACGACGACGTTGACCACGTCGACGCGCGCATGGGCAGCGTCCAGATCACCGTCACTCAACGCCTTCATGGCGCGAGAGAAATCCGCCAGAGTTCCCGTCGCCAACCGCTGCGCCGCCTGGGTCACTTCGACGACCGAGTGCGCGATCATTCCGGGGAGCACGAGCCCGACGGAGATCGTCAAGATGGCCACCGCCACGAAGATGTCTTCCAACGACGTGATCAGCGCAGCGTCCCTGTGATCAGCGCTGCTCACCGCCATCAGGTAGCCGGTCCCGTCCAGCACGAGCACGAGCACCATGGCCCCGGTGAGCTTCACGTGCAGCGAGTTGACGATCCCCGGTAGCCCGGCCTTGCGGCGATCGCTCCATTTGCGCCACGCGAAGAGGGCCGCGCCGGAGTAGGCCATGGCGAGGCCAAGGAGCACGGTCGGCAATCCAAACTGCTGGAACCCGAGCACCGTCGAGATCCCCCACATCGCGGCGGCGAAGAGCCCGAGGAGGATCATGCCACGCGGTGCACGGTACGGTCGGCGCATGTTCGGTTGGTCCTTGCGAAGCCGCCAGACCGCCACGTTGGGAAGCGCGATTCCGATGAGGTAGGTGAAGTTCGCGGCGGCCAGGAGCCAGATGGGGTCGCCGATGAGCAAGAACACGACGGCGCAGCCAGCCGTGAGTGTGACTGCTACCCACGGGCAATCGGTCCGGGTTCGCCGGGCGAAGAACTCCGGCAAGAGACCGTCCTCCGAGAGCTGCGAGAGCGTGCGCGCTACGCCGGTGAGCGGGGCGAGCGTCCCGTGGAACATGTTGAAGATCATGAACGCGATAGCGGCGGACTTGGCCGCGCTACCGAGGAGCGGAGCGAACGTCGGACCGAGGGTCTCCGCCAGGTCTCCGGCGAGCGATTCTGGACCGATCACGCCAAGCCAGATCACCGGGAGGACGACGAAATAGACTGTCGCCATTCCTGCGCTCGCGAACATGGCGCGCGGGATGTTCTTGTTCGGCTCGACCGTCTCGCCGACATGACATGCTGCCGCTTCGAACGCTGGGGCGGCGAAGCCAACGAGATAGAGGCCGGCCATGGCGCTGGTGATCTGGCCGAACACTCCAGGAAACGGGGTGTCCAGATGGAAGGTCGCCGCGCGGTGCCAGTCGACGGAACCAGCGACGACCGGGATGATCGACGAGGCGAAGGCGAGCAGCGCCGACGCGACTGCAATGGGGACCGCGAGGCGTGCCGCCCAGTGGACGCCGGCGAGATTGACGAGCGTGAAGACCGCGATGATTCCGCATGCCAGCGGCGTTACGGGCGCGCCCGGCAGAAACCATTGATGGATCGCGGAGGCCGAGAGAAGAGCGGTCAACCCGCATGTCGGTACCCAGCCCCACCAATAAGAAACGCCGGTGAGATTCGCAAGCATGGGCGCGTACGGACGGAAGGCTTCGCTGCAGCTCGCCGCGATTCCGCCCACTCGGTTCAGATACATCAATACAAGCTCGATCCAACCAGGCATGGCGAGCCACCCGAGCAGCATGCCGATTCCGAGCAGTTGAATCGCGGCGGTGCCCTGACCGCGGATGCTCCCTTGCCCGATGAGAAGCGCGCTGAGCAAGAAGATGCTCTGGTTGCTGCCCCCCATCGCAAGAGCCGTCGTGCTCACCCATCCCAGCGTCCGCGGGTGCGAGGTTACGGTTCCGCTCATGGCTTCCCTCCCATTCATTTCGTCGCGGCCGCGTGACGCGGCAACCGCGCAACACGCTGCTGGTGTCGATGCTTTTGACTCACGCGTTGCAGCCCGCCACCTAACTACGCAAGGACCGCGCCGAAGCTGCCCTCGTTGACCAACGCCCACGCGTCGCAACAAATAGGCAAACGAGTGTCCGGAGTTGGAGAGAGACAGGGAGGGCCATTCGCGTGGCGCGAGCACACGGGACACGACCTGAGCTATGGACTCTCCCCCATGGTGGTGGCGCCATAGCGCTGCGGATGGAGCTCGAGAAATCCGGCGAATACCCCGAGCCGCCGCGTCGGCACCGATCTCGCATCGCTCGTGGCCATGCTTGCTCTACCGACCGACATCACGCCAAAAGAGCAGGTTCCGGTCTTGCTCGTCGCCGAGAGCGATCCGGGCCTCCGCGCGATTCTCGTACGCGCTCTCGTCGGGCAGTTCACGGTGCACCAGGCACGCGACGCAGAGGAAGCGCGGACGGTGCTCCGCCAGGTTCCGAAGCCGGACGCACTGGTGCTTGACGTCACGATGCCGCACCTCGACGGGCTCGAGAGCACACCGATTCTGTTCCTCGCCGAGCCGCGGGATTCGCGCGACGCCGTCGGGACCGACGGGGGGCGTCAGGCAATTCGTTGCGAAGCCGTTCAGGGTAGTCGCCCGTCGCACCGTGTATGCGGAACTGCACGGCTGGCCGAATATGGCTTCGAGCGCGCCATGGTTGCGTCGCGCGCTTTCGGCCGCGTTGACCACGGCCAAGTGACGGAAGAAGATGCCGGTCGGGGGAGGGTTCTTTGGAGCAGGTGCGGGAGGCAACGGCTGGGATGTGCCGCCCTTCTCGGAAAGATAAGCACCAACACGGCCAGCCGGCAATTCGTTCAAGAAGTCCCGGGCCCTGCCACGGGGACCGACGGAGGCCGGCTCCATGGACCACGATTCACCTACGTAGAGCGAACCGCGACCTGGTTCTCCAGAGGCGCGTCGCGCCCAGCCTTCGTTCGGCCTCCGTGGATCATCTCGAACACCCGGGTCATGCCGATGGGTGTGCCCCTCCGATTGACGATCCCGAGTTCGCGCAGAAACTTGACGATCTCGCGGATCTTGTAGCCGCTGGTGCGCATGTGCCTCACGACGGCGACGACGTTCTCCTCATACTCGTCAGGCTCGACGCCGTCGTCCGCCGATACGCGCCAACCCCACGGGCTATGCCCGGCCCACTGGGTCGGGTTCCCCCTGCGCCGAATGGCGTGCTCGGCGGTCATTGGCCAGTGGAAAAGCATAGAGGAAATGCGCAGAGAAATCGACACGGCTTCAGCGGATAACTCCGCCCGCCGGGCCGTTGACGCTCGTCGCCTGCCAGCGCTGGAAACGCGCCCGGCACGCCTGCCCCTGCGTGCCGTGACAGGCCGCGCAGCGGCTCGCGAAGAGCGCGGCGCCATTAAGACCCTCGGACGGGGCGGCGCGCGTTTCGAAGCGCTTCTCCCACCGCTCGCGTTTTGCACGCACGCCCCCCCCTACAAAGACCACTTTGGGGGCGAATGGAAAGAGAAATGTGACCAGGTAGTGCTAGCGGGGGGCGCGCGGTCACGTTTCGTCGGGGTCGTCGAGGAGTATGGCCCCGCCGGCGTCTCGCTTGATGGATGTGATGCCCGGGTGCTGGTTCTCCAGACTGTCGAGGAGCGCCTGCTGGCGGCTGATGACTCTCTGCTGGGCCGCGTTCTCGCGCTCCAACCTGCGCTGTTCGCAAGCGGATCGCACGGTCAGCCTCAGGTCGCTGGCGTCCCAGGGCTTGGACAGGAACCGGTAGATCTGCGCCCGGTTGATCGCTTCCTTCACGACCGCGAAGTCGTCCGCGACGGTCAGGATGATCCGTATGACGTCGGGGTGCACCTGCAACACCTTCTCCGCCAGGTCGACTCCGTTCATGCCTGGCATGTTGTAGTCGGTGAGAAGCAGGTCGATTGGCATCTTGTCGAGCAGGACGAGGGCGTCCGCGCCGCGGCTCGCCGCATGCACTTCGTAGCCATCGGCGGCCAGGATGCGGCCGAGCGCGACGCGGATCGCATCCTCGTCGTCGACAATCAACACCGAGAATGTGTGCTTCGGACGGGTTTGCGTGGGAACCATCTCTTGCCTCTCCATTCTGCAGATCTTGAGCCATGGCGGTGTAGCCGCACGCGCGAGTACCTGAAGGTCACGGGCTGAAGTCCCGTCCGCGGATCCCGAGCTGCTTCATCTTGACGTGCAGCGTCTTGTAGTCGGTCCGCAAGCGCCTGGACGCCTCGCTCTTGTTCCCCTCCGTCGCGCGCAGCATCTCGGAGATCACGTGGCGCTCCGCCTGGCGAGCCGCGAACATCGTAGGGCTTGGTCAAGTAATCGAAGGCCCCGAGCTGCGTCGGCCGGACGTCGGTCTTCACGTCGCCCGAGCCCGTGAGCATGACGACGGGCAGTTTCGGATGGGCGGCGCGGAGCCGGTCCAGCAACTCGAGCCCGGTCAAAACTGGCAGCTCGCAATCGAGGATGACGACGTCCGGGGCATCGGCCCCGGCGTCGCTCGACGCCGGCGCGACCGTCGTGCACAGCGGCGGCCTCGAAGCCCTCGCGGCGGAAGATGCTCGCGACCGCGCGACACCGGGCCTCTTCGTCGTCGATCAGGAGCAGTCGACGGGTCATGGAACTCCCACCATGTTGAAGTTACCCGATCCGTGGCGCTCTCGATACGCTCTGCATCCGATCGGCGGGGAGGCCCGCTCACGGCGACTCACACGCCACGACCGTCTGCTCGTCGCGTCGCCGATATCGGCGGTCGGGCGCCGGGGCCGGGGAGGAGGCGATGTCGCCCACCTGGCAGGTGTGGTCATCTTGGCGCGTGGCCTGATCTTCCTCGCGTTCGTATGGGCATTCCGGGAGCTCTTTTCTTTTTCTACCTCACGCCTTCCGGTCGTGCTCGTCGCACACGACGGCGAGCGGCGTCACGCTCGCCGACTTCTTCATGGTGCGCTTCGCCGCATCGACAAGCAGTGCCGCCCGATCAAAGTCGCCCTCGTCGACCGCGAGCTTGATCGCGAACCGGAGCGCCTCGTCAGCGTCGCGGGGGAGGTCGCGACGGCTCGTCGGCGTCACCGATCGCACATGTGTAGGCCGCACTTCGCTTGGCCCAATGTCGACCACATGTCGCGCACTTGCGTCAACTCGCGTAGTGTCGAAGCGACGCGAGTCGTCACCAATTGCCGTGAATCCAGCAGTCGCGTTGTCTTCGAATCACGCCGGGCTGCGCATCGGCGTCGCGAAGCTTCTTCGCCGCGCGTCGCGGTAAAGGAGAATGCGAAAGGTGAGATCGTGATCGCCATCATCGTGCCGACGCCGACGGCGCGAATCGGGCAGTAGGGGTGCGTTCAGTTACCGCTCGTTGACCTTGTGAACGGGTGGGGGACGTCGCCCGGCTGGAGTGCAGCGAAGCAGACCCGTTCCGGCGTCGCTGGTACCTTTTCGAGGTGAGCCCGACGCGCCTGCTGTCCGAGCTCGAGACCGTGGCGGCGCGCCTCGGTATCGCCGTGCGCGTCGAGCCCTTCGGAGACCAACGGCTCGGGGCGCGAGGGGGGCTGTGCCGGATACGGGGATGTCCGCTCATCCTGATCGACGCATCGCTTCCGGTCGCAGACCAGATCTCGGTACTGGCGGGAGCGCTCTCGGCGTTCGACGTCAGCTCCATCTACGTGCCACCGCTCGTGCGCGCGCGCATCGAGTCGGGTGCCCGACTCGTAGTGCTGGCAGAGTAGCTGGGCGTATCCGGTGCCCCAGCCCCCGGCTCCGCACTGGGCGAAGAAGCGGCCGCCGGGTAGGCAGTAGTTGCACGTGAGGCCGCTCGGGCAGCTGGTCGAGGGCTGCGGGGGCGTCGCGGGGCACGGGCACCGCGGTGCGCGGCGGCCCTGGCATGTCCGCGCGGCGCTTTCGCTGTATGCGCTCGCCGGAGCCGCGACGCTCTTTGCGGCGCGTGCTCTTCCGCGCGCGCTGGCGCTCGGGTCTCCCTCTATCGGGTCGACGCTTCGAGGACCTGCACGGTCTCGAGGCCGCCCTGGCCGGGGAGCGAGAGCTCCGCCGCCCAGTCGCGCGGGTGGTGCACGGTCGCGCGGGCGAACCCGTGCTTCGCGAGCGCGGGGGCGACCTCCGAGGCACTGGTGAAATGGACGTGCGTGCGGCCTCGCGTGAAGAGCTGGAGCATCCCGCGGAACAGGGTCACCGCCGCGAGGTTCATCGTGCGGCCGAGGTGCAGGTCGGACAGGTACAGGTCGTCCGAGAACGGCGCGGCGAAGCGCGCGAGGCGTCGCCAGAGCCCCTCGGTGGTCGGCGTATCGAAGTAGCTGAGCAGCCCCTCGGTGACGATGGCGAGGCCCTTGCCGTGGTCGAAGAGCCCTCGCGTCGCCTGGGCGAGCGCGAGCGGCCCGTCGTCGGCGAGGGCGTCGAGGGCCACGACGTGGTGATGTCCGCTCGAGAGGCCCGTCGAGGCGAGGCGCGACCGCTTGCGGGCTGCCATGCCCTCGAGGTCGCCCTCGACGTAGACGAGCCTGCCGGGTCCGTAGCGCCGCGAGAAGCGCACTCCGCGCCCTGACATGCCCGCGGCGATCTCGAGCACCTGGCCGACGCGGCCCGATTCGATGGCCAAAGACAGCAGGTGGTCGATCATGAGATGCCGCTGCAGCAGCATCTCCTCGAGCGCCACGCCCCCCGTGAGCGCGCGCCCGACGCGCATGGCGGGGCGCAAGAGGGCGAAGAGCAGCGCCCCCTCGCGGGTGTCGAGGGCCGCATCGGACAGCCCGTTCTTGCACCAGACGTGGCCCGTGTAATAGGCCGTCGGGGAGATGCGCGCGGTGCTCCGGTCGGTCACTGGGGCGGCAGTCTAGTCCAGGGCGGGTCTATAGATCGACCGCGTACAGGTGTTCGGTCGGTACCGCCGCGGGGCGCACGCCCGCTCAACTACACCAATGCGCGCCCTGTTGCCTGCCATCCGTTTCGGAATGCCCGGTCAGGCCGGCGTGGGCGTGGTGATCAGTGCGCGACGCCGGGTCGCGGAAGTAGTAGCCGAAGAAGTCACCCCCGCTCGGCGCGTAACGCTCCTGGCCACACGCGTCGTAGTCCTTGCGCGACGAGAAGAAGAGGATGCTCACGATGTCCGCGGGCTGTCTCGCGAAGCGACCGTGGAAGTACGCGGTGAGCGCCCGGTGGAGCCAGCGGTCGGCCTCGTCGAACAGCGCGGTGCGGCCGATGCCCACCAGGACGAAGCCGTCCGGTGGCAGCTCGTGCAGTTCATCGACGAGCTGGCGCGGCGCTCGGCCCGCAGAGACTCCTTGGGCACGACGAACGAGTCCTTCGTGTCGTTGATGACCAGGGCCGCCTCGATGTTGATGCCGTCGAGCAGCGGCGGGTGTCGCCCGCTTCGAGCCCCGCCGTCGCGACCCTCGCGGCGAGCTATCGTGCAGCCCGCCATGCTTCGACCCCCGAACCCCGCCACTCTCGCCGCGCGCCTCGCGGCCCTGGTCGCGCTCGCCCTCGTCGCCGCCTGCGAGCACGACTTCCTGCCCCCGCCCGCGCCGATGGCCGCGACGGCGGCC
>PLYU01000326.1 GCA_003153495.1 Myxococcales bacterium | reverse complement strand
CTTCTTTCCGCTAGGCGCGCGACGTCGTGGCGCACCCTAAATGACGGCCTTTCGTGCGTAGACTCGGCGCCTCTTTGCGAAAGTAGGGCTAGAGGTTCTCGCGTCTCGAGAGGGTGCCGAACATGCGCGCTGGCGACGCTCGGCCCCGCGTCTGGTGAGGCTCAGCACGCCCGGTGCCCGCCGCTCGGGAAGATCTTGCCCGGGTTCAGCAGACCGCTCGGATCGAACACGCGCTTGATGCTCTGCTGCAGCGCGATGAGCCCCTCGCTCTGCTCGAGCGCGAGGTACTGCGCCTTGGAGACGCCGATGCCGTGCTCGCCGGTCAGCGTGCCGCCCAGCTCGACGGTGGCGCGCATGAGCATGCCGATGGCCCGGTCGACTGCGGGGCGCTCGGCATCGTCGTCCCAGAGGAAGTTGACGTGCAGGTTGCCGTCCCCCGCGTGGCCGTAGGACAGGTGCCGCACGCCGGTGGCCTCGCCGATCCCGTCGGTTCGCTCGAGCAGCTCGGCGATCCGGGACCGCGGCACGACCACGTCCTCGCTCAGCTTGTGGCGGGCGAGCTTGCGCGTGGCCGTCGAGAGCATCCGCCGCGCGGCCCAGAGCCGATCGCGCTGCCCGGCGTCCTGCGCCGCCAACACGTCGACGCACCCGGCGCACGCACTCGCGACCTCGCCGACCCGCATCAGCGCGGCCTCCGCGGCGTCCCCGTCCACCTCGACGAGCAGCATCGCCCCGGCGCGCAGGTCGATCGCCACCCCGGCGGCGCGCACGGCCTGCAGGCTCGCGGCGTCGAGCATCTCGAGGCAGCGCGGCACGACGCCCGCCGCGACGATCGCGGTCACGGCCCCCGCCGCCAGCTTCACGTCGGAGAAGAGCGCCAGGGCGGTGGCCACGGCGGGCGGCCGGGGTACGAGCCGCAGCGTCGCCTCGGTGAACACGGCGAGCGTGCCCTCGCTGCCGACGAGCAGCGCCGTCACGTCGTAGCCCGTCACGCCCTTGACGGTGCGCTTTCCGGTCCGCAGCACCCGCCCGCCCATCAGGCAGGCCTCGAGCCCGAGCACCCAGTCGCGCGTCACGCCGTACTTGAATGCGCGCGGACCGCCGGCGTTCTCCGCGAGGTTGCCGCCGAGCATGCAGCTGTCGAGCGAGTTCGGGTCGGGCGCGTAGAAGAGGCCCTCGGCCTCGACCGCGGCGTGAAGCTCGCCCGTCACCACGCCAGGCTCCACGACCGCGACGAGGTTCGCCCGGTCGATCTCCTTGATGCGCGCCAGCTTGTGCGTGGCGAGCACGATTCCCCCGGCGACGGGGACGGCGCCGCCCGTGCGCCCGGTCCCGCCGGCGCGCGGCGTCACGGGCACCTCGCACGCCTCGGCGATCTCGAGCGTCACCGCCACGTCGGCGGCGGACTCCGCGAGCACGACCATGTCGACGGGGCATGACTCGACGTCGCTGTCGTCGTGCGCGTAGGACGCGCAAGCCTCGGGCGCCGTCAGGACCCGCGAGGGGCCCAGGCGGCGCTCGAGCTCGAGCCGCGCGCGGTCGAGCGCCGCGCGCGTCGGGAGGCGGACGTCGGGCGCGCGGAGGAGCATGGTAGGACCGTAGCGCAGCCCGACGTGGGCCGCTTCGCGCCCGCGCCTGCGGCGGGATGATTCATTCGGGCCCTTGCGCTCGCCCCAGCGATCCGTGCGGCGGTGCGCTTCGCCTTCGAACCCCCGCGCGCTCCACGGCGGGCCACGGCCTCTCTCGTCGACACCGGCCGCATCCTTCCGCGGGCCGACCCCTCCATCTCGGATCCCGGCGCCTCGAGTCGACCGATGGACCCCGCCATCCGCGATCCCCGGCGCTTCCCCCGCCGGCCGGACGGTCTCGGTCCCGCTCTCCAGCGCCTCCTTCCTCCACCCTTGCCCATCCCTCGGCCACCTCGACGGTTCGTTCGCGCCGTCGCGCGCTTCCCTCCTCGTCTTGACCGCCTCGTCGAGCGACCCCTGCGATCCCTCGGCGAAGGGCGCGCGACACACCGGGCCCCGACTTCATCCATCGCGGCACCCATCGCCCCCATCGGGGACGTGAGCCCGCGGGGGTAGAGAGGGGAGCCCGCGGGCGCGGGGGGGAACGGGCCGGGATCTCGAGGGACGAGCCTCGCACACGCAAGGGAGTCGACGGGTGCCGGGACCTACTCGAGGGGTGCGGCCGGGAGCCTCGCGGGATCCGGGTGTGTCGCGCGCTCGTCGCCGGGGGCGGCGACCCGGTCGCGCGTCGACGCGGACAGGACGACCAGGGGAGCCCAGGACGGCCCGGAGGAGGCGCTCTGGCCCGCGGAGCAAGGCCTCGGGGAGATTGAGGGAGGCCGTCGGTGTCGCGGGAGAAGGGCCCGGGCGCGCGGGAGAAGCGCCCGGGTCGACGGGGAAGGCACCGAGGGCCGGCGACCCGCGTGCACGGGCGCGGGTAGGAGGCGGGCGGTCCGTCGAGTGCGGCGCCCGGGATCGCCAGAGAACGGGGCGTCCCGCGCGGTCCCTCTGCCGGGGAAGCGAAGGGGAGAGGCGTACCCGGCGACCCGCGCGCTCGGGGGGCGCGGAGGGGCGGCGTACCCCGCCTCGGGAGGGCGAATCACCCCGCGAACGGCTGGCGAGTAGTCAGGGATGAGCGCATACCGTATCATCGCCAGCGCCATCGGGAGCTTCACCCCTCCCACGAGAAGCCGTGGCGGCCTCGAGCGAAGAGCGGGGGACCGTCCGATCGTTGCAGTACGTCGGCTAGACTGAGGGCTCCGGTGCCATTTCAGACCCTTCGCGTCGGCGCCATGCACCTCATTGAGTGCTGGATCCGCGGGGTTCGCTGCCATGCCCAGGAGCATCGCTTCGGGGGCATCGTGGTGCAGCCGGACGCGTGACCTCGCAGGTCCTTCATGGGTAGCCCGATCGTCACCCGCATCGTCGATCTCTGGCGCAGGCCGCCGTCGCCGCCGGCCACCGGCTACTCCCGCAACGACCTGAAGGCGCGCGACGTCTGGTCCGGCCTGCGGCGCGACTTCGACGGCGGCGCCATCCGGACCGCGGTCATCGAGCACTTGCGCGAGACCGGCGAGGCCACGTGGACCGGGGCCAGGCTGGACGGGCGACAGGTGTTCGTCGCCGGTTGCTGCTTCGATCTGGTCAACGCCATCGACGAGCTGCATCTCGACGCCGTCACGACGAGCATCCTGGTCCGCACGTTGGGATCGACCGCGGCGTACTGGCACCTGGGCCCGTCGGTCCGGCGTCACATGGATCTCGCGAGGCTGCTCGAGACGCTGGCGACGGGCGCGCGCACCGCACCGGCGGACCTCGCCCGTGCCGAGTGCCTGGCCGGCCTCGCGCTGTACGCGCCGAGCGTGCAGAGGCCGAGCCCGGCGGAGGCCCTCGCCCATGGCGCCGAGCTCTTCGACGCGGAGATCCGGAGGGCGCAGAGCGGGACGAACGATCTGGTGAGAGAGGGGGTCGCGAGCGCGCGCATGGCCATGTGGCGTATCCGCAGCGCGAATCCTGCCCTTCGTCGCGCGAGCCCCGACGACTACCGGGCCCGCGGCGCCGGGGAGATCGATCGCGCCGAGCTGGTCGTCGAGCGGGCGGACGACTCCACGTCCGCCATCGAGATCGCGAAGATGGCGAGCCACGACCGCTCCATGCGGATCGAATACCGCTGCCTCGACCCTGCCCTCCTCCCCGATGACGCGCCGCTCGTCATCGAAGACGCCTTCCTGCGTCGGCATGCCCCGGGGCGGTACGCCGGCGCCATCGACGACGTGACGTACGCGCACCTCGTCGACCATCTGCCGCGGTCGGGCCGAGGCTGGGAGAGAGTCGCGACCCGGCCGCTCCCGGCCGGCCGCCGTGAGTTTCTCGTGTATCCGAACGCCGAGCACGTCAAGGCTTTGCCGCGGGACGAGCTGCGTCCTTACATACTCGATCGGTTGACCGAGCAAGAGCGCCTGAACGCGCCCGATCTCGAGCGGTGCTTCGGGCTCGGTCAGCTCGCGGGCCTCCTGAAGGTGGACGATCTCGAACCCGCGCTGGAAGGGTGGCTGGCCGACCACCCCACGCCGAACGGGCACGACGCGGTGGCGCTCCTCCTCCAGAGCTACTGGACGAAGCGCGTGGCGGTCTCGCCCAACCTGGTCAGAGGACTCGCGAGCGCCCTGCCGCTCCTGCTCGCCGTGGCCGCCCCGCGCGACAGCCTCGTTCTCGCCCTTGCGGTCGCCCTTCCCAAGGCGGACTTCGCCCTGGGCGAGGACATCCGCAAAGGCTTCGCGGAGGTCCGGCCGCTCTTTGGCTCGCTGCAGCCTGCAGTTCAGCAGGCTCTCGTAGCGGCGGGCTGCGGCCCTGGCGGGTAGCCCATGACGAGGATCGCGTCGGAGCTCGGCAGGACGCAGTAGCCGAGCTCGAGGATGCCCAGGCCGAGCTCGAAGGGATCGACCAGCGCGGCGAACCGCTCCCCGGAGGGACCGTCCCCCGCCCGGGGCGGCACCTTCGCGTCGTTCCGCACCTGCTGAAGCCACGTCTCGTGTGCCCAGACCCAGGGGCCGAGCAGCGCGCAGACGGCCCGCCCGCGCCGGTCGGACTCCGCGACGTGGGCCCGCAGTCGCGCGATCGTGGCCCCGATGGCGGCGAGGGTGTCGTCGTCGGGGAAGACCGTCCACACGGACGCGTCGGGCTCCCACACCTCGGGCTTGGTGTCGTGCAGCTGATTCTCGTAGCGCTCGGCGTCCGAGGGCACCCACATCACCACGTCCGGTCGGGGCCAGCCCCACGAGGCCATGGCCTGCATGAGCGATCGCCCCAGCCGCTCGGCCTGCTCGATGCCGCCGGCATCGGCGGCAATCGAGGCGCACGCGCCCACCTCGTCCGGGCAGGCCGCCGATGGCAGATACGGCGCCCGGCGCAGGCGATCGGCGCGATCGCGGGCGGAAACGGTCGGCAGCCGAGGAAACCGCCGGCGGGGATCGTCCAGCCATGACCGAGGCAGGATCCCGCGCTCGACCAGCGCTCGCCAGGCGACCTCCGCTTCGTGCAGGCCGCGGACGGCCTCGAGCGCCGGCGCAAGCGCCGGACGCCGGGGCGAGAATGCCCGCTCGAGCAGCTCGTTCCAGATCATCGTGCGCCTGCGTCTTCGCCTCGCCCCGCCCCGACGACCCCACTGCCCCGGTCCGCCGAGCCTCGCAGGATCGACGGGCCGCATTTCACCACGTAGGCTCCCCTCGCAATGCGAGCGGCAGAGCGTCTCATGGCCGTGGCAACCCTGCTGTGTGTGCACTGCTCGCGTCCTGCACCTGCGTCCCCGAGCGACGCGCGCGGCGTTCCCCGCGCGTCGCCGGGCGCACCCGTGCCCGGCTGCGTCTCCTGCGACGTGTCGAGGCTGGTGGACTCCGATGCCCCGTCGGTCCCCGCATCACAGCCGGTGCTTCCTGGGGGCACGACCCTCTCCGGCCCCTGCGTCGCCCCGGCTAGACTCGCCATGGCGCCAGGTGTCTCGCTCGACAGCAACGACATCGACCTCGACGGCGACGGCATGCCGGACTTCGTCGTCTTCGAGGGGGCCGTGCGGGCGCAGAGCACGTACAGCCTCTACCTGAGGAGGGGCTCCTGCGGCTACTACGTGGGCCGGGTGTCCGTCGTCCAGACCCTGAGCGCTCTGCCCTCGCGCTCTCACGGCCTGCGCGATCTGCGTGCCACGTCCGACGAGTGTCCTCTCGCCGGGCGCATGGAGTACTGCGAGATCATCTGGCGCTTCGACGGCAGGGGTTACGCGGTGGACAGCGAGCGGCGTCTCACCGGGGAGCACTGTCCCCCGGAAGTCGTCTGCGGAGACGCGTTCCAGTGAGCCTTCGGCGCGCGGCCGGGGGCCTCGCCCTCGTGAGCGCGTTCCCGGTCGCCTCGGTCGCGATGCTCCTGGGCGCGGCCTGCGCCGCGAGCCCCGCGCGGCACGCCCCGCCGGAACCGACGGCGCCGGCTCAGGGCCCACCCCGTGCGGACGCAGGCGCCCCCGCGTCGTCGGCGACCCCTCCCGAGCCCCCATGGGTTGCATCGTGCGCGGCGCTCCTCGGCGCCGCGGGCGCCGGCGATGGGCTGCCCGCGTGGGTCCGGCGCGGAGGGCTCGTCGTCGGAGCGACGGGCGTGGCGTGGCTGGCTGCCGAGGGGTCGCGCCAGCTTCGAGTCGAGGTGGAGGCGGGCGACTTCGGGGACCCCTCGCGCTGGTACCCGGTAGAAGAGAGCCGCCCCGGCGCCTCGAACCGCCGGTCACGCGAGTACAACGGACTGGCCGCCCGGATCACGGCGACGGTGCCGCCGGGGGAGACCGACCCGGCCGGCCCGTTCGAGCACGCGGCCGAGGCCTGCCTGGCGCTCGCGGGCATGCCGGCGCCGAAATTGGATGCGGACGACGGGACGGTGATGCTCGCGCCGGGACTGCACCTCATCGACCGGGGCGACCACGCTCTCCTCGTGTCCGAGTACTTCGACGCCGAGCTCTGGTCGCCGACCAGCGACTCCCCGTCGATCCGGCCGGGGAGATCGCTCGTTCCCGACGACCTTCCGAGGGGGGTGTTGCCCGACGAGCAGATCAGCTCCATCTCGTGCGGCGACGGGGACTGGCTCCTCGTGCTGTCGCAGGGCTGGGGGTTCTCGCCGGACGGAGCATCGCTGCCGCGGGCTCGATACTGGAGGCACGGTGCGAGCGGCTGGGCCGGCGCCGAGAGCCACACGGCCCTGGTGGCCGGATGCGGGCCCGGCTGGACTCTCGTCGCCAGCGCAGAGATGTCGGCCGGGGCCGCGGCCACCTGGGCGTTCCAGGTTTCCGGAGCGGCGGGAATGCGGCCGCCGAGGCTCGAGGCCGGGCGCGTTGCCGGGTGCCCGCATCGTCTCGTGATGACGGACGTGGTGGCCTTCCCCTCGGGGGACGTCTTTGCCGTGGGCACCGAGTGCGCCGGCAACGGCGCCACGAAGGCGGCGGCAGCGCAGCGCTGGCACCTCGGGACCGAGGGGGGTCGCTTCGAGCACCTGCCCGCCCCTGCGGGCTCCGGGCTCCAGTCGGTGTCGGGTGCCGATCCCCGGCACGTCGAGGCCTCCTTCTTCTCGGGGGACGCGAGTCACCGCGTCGTCTTCGACGGTCACCGCTGGACGGCCGCGCCCGCGCCCGGGCCTTCGCAGGGCTGGGAGCAAGACGCCCCGGACGGGGGCAAGCTCACGGCAGACATCCCTTCGCCCAGGGACGCCCGCGCGGCGCTCGCGTCCGTGCAGGAGTCCTTCATCGCGCCGTCGGGGGACCTCTGGGCGGTCCTCGATTTCGACAAACACGACTGCGGGCGGTGCTTCCGGTATCGCGCGCTCGTGCGGGTTCGCGCGGACCGGTTCCGGGCGCGGCGCTGACGCACCGGGGAAGCAGGGGAGCGCCACTCGAGCGTGGCGCCTCGTCGCGTCAGCGCGGGTACCACTCCGTCGTGCCGCTGGCCTGCAGCGTCACGCCCGCGCCGCAGGGGAGCGCGACGTACTCCATGGTCGATTGCCTGGCGACGGCCGCGTCCTTGGCACCGAAGAGCCCGTAATCGCCCGACGAGTAATCCTCGTTCACCTGCAGGCGAAGGGCGCCGTCCTCCACGTCGATAGATCCGGAGTCGTTCGACATGTCTCCCTTGCACTGGAAGGTCAGCCGCCGGGGACCGTCGAGCGCGCTGCTGAAGAAGTACGGCCCGCACCCCGACGGGCGGACGGTCCGGCTCACGTGCATGCCGGGAATCTCGAGCACCAGCGCCGGTGAGACGCACGACGTATTCCCCTCGCGGACGGATCGCTTCACCAAGCGCGCGACGAGGCACGGCTCCCTCGCCCCTGACCGCCGGGCTCGAAGTCCTTCCGCGAACCCATGGCCGATGGCTTACACGCCAACCCACGAGATCGCCCTGCACGATCAGTTCTAGCTCTACTTTCGCAAAGAGGCGCCGAGT
>PLYU01000300.1 GCA_003153495.1 Myxococcales bacterium | reverse complement strand
TTTGCGAAAGTAGGGCTAGCGCGGGCGGGGCCTCGACGCTCACCAGGAGCTGCCGCAGGCTCACCGGAAAGCCCATCACGTAGGCGCGCTGCCGGGGTTCGATGTCGATCGCGAGGATGCCGTCGCCCGCTCCGTTGACGAGCCATCGTCCGGCCCACCCGTGGACGCCTCGGGTGAGCGGGATCCGCCGGCCGAGAGGGGATGTCCGGGCGACGCACGAGCGATCGAACACCGCTCGGAAGGCCCAGCCTGGGGGAGCCCGTCGACGTGGCCGAGCCGTTGCCGAAGGAGCCCTGACGGGCCGCGCCGTTGCTGCGGCGACCTCGCGATGCGACGGCGACGGCACCGCTGACCCCGCCTGCGGCGGCCAGGACCGGTGGCTGACCCCGGCAGAGCGACGTGCCGTCCGTGACAGACTACGAAGTCCACGAGACCGAGAGGAGCGTGCTCGTCGTTGCGCTCGTGCTCGCTTCCCCCGCGCTCCTCTCTCCCCAGAAGTGTCTTTTCACGCAACTCTGGGCTCGCCCGACCGATAGGTACTCGGGTATGAGGCCGCAGAGGCTTCGTCGCCCACGGAGGTTCGCCCATGGTTAGCCTATCGAATCGCCCGGCGCGGCTCGTCGCGAGCGCGCTCATCCTCGCGCTCTGCCACTGCAGCTCGCCCTTCGACCAGGTCGCCTTCGACAGCGACGGCAGCGCCCCCGCCGACGCGACGAGCCCCTCGAGCGACGGCGGCGGCATCTATGTTCTCTCCGACAGCCCCTACCTCCCCGTGACGACCCGGCCCGACGCCGGCTCCGCCGCCGACGCGGCCCCGGACGCCGGCCCTCCCGCCGACGCCGCGGCCCCGCCCGATGCCGAGGCCTCGACCCCACTTTCTTGCTCGACCACCGAGTTCGCCTGCGGCGGAGCCTGCGTCTCGCGGAACGACCTGCACAACTGCGGTGCGTGCGGGAACGCGTGCGCTACCCAGGTCGCCGACGCGACGCCGGTGTGCGCCGGCGGCGCGTGCGCCTTCACGTGCAACAGCGGCCATCACCTGTGCGGGGCCGGTTCATCGGCGACCTGCGCGAGCGACACGAGCGCGAGCACGTGCGGCAGCTCGTGCGCCCCCTGCTCGGCGCCCACCAACTCCACGGCCACCTGCACGCCCGCCGGCGGCGGGACGTACGCCTGCGGCTTCTCTTGCGCGACGACCCTCCTGGCGTGCGGCAACGGGTGCGTCGACGCCCAGAGCGACCTGGCCAACTGCGGCGGCTGCGGCAAGACGTGCACCACGGCGGTCGCTCACGCGCAGCCCGCGTGCAGCGGCGGCTCGTGCGGGCTGACGTGCGACGGCGGCTTCCACGCGTGCGGCACGGGGGCGTCGGAGACGTGCGCGGACGACGCGAGCACCCAGAGCTGCGGCTCGTCGTGCACCCCGTGCACGGCCCCCGCGTACGCGACGTCGAGGTGCGATGCCTCCGGCGGGTCGCGCGCGTGCGCCTGGTCGTGCAACGCGGGCTACCACGCCTGCGGCGCCGGCTCGTCGGCGACGTGCGCCGACGACACCAGCCCGGCGACGTGCGGCTCGTCGTGCGTCTCGTGCACGGCCCCGGCCAACGCCTCGGCCACATGCGTCGTGTCGAGTGGAAGTCACGCGTGCAGCTTCGCCTGCAACGCCGGCTTCTCCCAGTGCGGCAGCAGCTGTCTCGACCTCCAGAACGACGCGAGCAACTGCGGCGCGTGCGGTCATTCGTGTGCCCCGGGCACGTGCTCCGCGGGCGAGTGCCAGCCGTGGACGATCGCGCAGGCCGCCAACACGCCCGCGTCCATAGCGAGCGACGGGACGTACCTCGCCTGGTTCGACACGGGAGGCCAGAAGTGCCAGGTCGTCACCGTCGCCGGCGCGGCGGCGACTCCTCCCCAGGCGCCCACGACGTTCGGCTCGGGTGATTCGGGCAGCAACGTCACGCTCGGATACGTCGCTGTCTCCAACGGCGTCGTGGCTTGCCTGGTGCAAAACAACAGTGGCCCCGAGGTGTGGTACGGCGCGGGCAACGCCACGGCGGCCTCGATCCAGCTCACCGGAAACGACAGCGGCAACGTGACCGGCCTGGCGCTCAACGCGACCGGCACGGCGCTCTTCTTCAACAACGCCCTCACGAACGGGCCGAGCGGCACGGTGAACGTCTACGCCTGCAACTTCTCGACGAGGGCGTGCGGGAGTGCCGGGTCGTATGCCGCGTCCACGCCCGGCAACCTGGTCATCGCCGGGAACACCGCGTTCCTCGCGGAGGGATCGAACGGGATCGTCGGCGCCATGTCGCTCCTCGACGGCACGGTGTCGAACGTCGCGACTGGGCAGGGGACCGTCGACGTGGTGACGGCCGACTCCACCTACCTCTACTGGACGAGCGGCGTGAACACGACCACCGTGAGCCGCGCGACTCTCGCCAGCCTGGCCGCCGGGCCGCAGGTGATCCTGCCGTCCGTCGCCGCCCTCACGCAGGGCCTCGTGAGCGACGGGACGAGCCTGTACCTGGGCGGCGCTATCAGCACGAGCCCGTCCTACGGGTGGATCGCTTCGCTGCCCGTCGCCGGGGCCTCGACCGCGACGATCATCACCAAGGTCAATAGCAACATCGTCTACGGCTTCGCCGTCGCCGGCGGCGTCGTCTACTGGGGAGACTATGGTGACGGGCTGGTCCGAGGGCTTCATCTGTGACGATCGTGCCCAGCGGCGACGCAACTCCTCCGGCGCCGCGCCCGATAGGGAGGCATGACGCGGCCTATCGCGGCCTTCCGCCTCGCGGCTCTCGTGCCGGCAACCCTTCTCGTCTGCCGCTGCAGTGGCGCCCGACTCCAGCCTGACGCCGACGACGGAGGCGGGGCCGGCGCCCGCGGTGCGGGAGACGACGCGACCACACCGGCTGACGCCGGCGGTGTCTGGGTCGATCCCGACAGCCCGTACCTCAACCACGCCACCACCGGCGACGCCGGCGCCGGCGACTCGACCGACGCCGGTGGCGACCGCGCTCCATGGCTCGTCGCAAGGTCCCCCGTGTCTCGCAGCCCCGTCTCCCTCGCGACCGACGGCGAGTACGTGGCCTGGTTCGACGCCCTGGCGCCCGCGTGCCAGGACATCCGCGTCGCGGGCGTCACGGGCGGATACGCCTCGAGCACGTTCGCCGCGCCGAGCGCCCGGCTCGGCTTCGTCGCCATGGCCAACGGCGTGGTCGCGTGCATTCCGGGCGACGGCGCCGGGCTGTGGGTCGGCCAGGCAGGCCTCGACTCGGCGGACCTGCCCGTCGCGGCGGTCCCCGGCGAAGGCTACCCGAGCGCCCTGGCGCTGAGCCCGACCGGCACGACGGCCTTCGTCATGACGAGCGCCCTGGCCAGCAGCGGCGGGGCGGCGAACGGCGTGTACGGGTGCAACCTGGGCGTCGGGGCCGGCTGTTCTCTGCTGGCGGTCTTCTCGTCGGGGTCCCCCGGGAACCTCGTGGTGAGCGGCGGGTATCTCTTCTGGGCGGAGGGCGAGGACGGCGTCGTGTCGCGCCTGTCGCTCGGCGACTCGAGCGTCACGCAGATCGCCGCAGGGCAAGGCACGGTGACAGCCGTGGCTGTCGACTCGACCCACGTCTACTGGGCGAGCTCGATCACCGGCGGCACCTTCGCGATCAGCCGGGCGCCGCAGGCCGACCCGTCCGCGGGGGTCCAGATAGTCCTGCCGAGCACCGCCGGGCTCGTCCAGGCCATCGCGACCGACGGCGCGTACGTCTACTTCGCCGGGGCCTACGGGCCCGGCGGAGCGGGCAGCGGCGCGGTGGGGGCGGTGCCTGTGACGGGTGCAGCGACACCCACGGTTCTGTACGACGGAGGAGCCGCCGGCGTCGTCGACGCAGTCGCCGTCGGGGGCGGGGCGGTCTACTGGGCCACGCGCGCCGACGGCGACATCCACGGTCTGCGTTACCCCTGACCGCGAAACCTCGCGCTCCCTCCCGTCGATGGGGAGGCATGCGCCCTGCCAGCCCGCTCTATCCGCTCGTGCTCCAGGCCGTCCTCAACCACGCAGCGCGTCTCGGCGAGCTCCTGGGGCAGCGCGAGCGGACCGCCTCTCCCTTCGAAGAGGGCAGCCTCTGGCTCACCGGAAGGGCCACCGAGCTGCACTGCGTCGCCGCGATGGCAGCCGTCGACTGGCACGAGGGCCGGCTCTCCGCGAAGGCCGCGGCTGGCAGGCTGGCGCGCTACGTCCGCGATCTCCACGACGGCATGGCGATGCACCTGGACATCGCGACGCCGTCCTGTTGCCGGCCGCCCTACGAGACCGTGCCCGGGATCGGCACGGACCTCGGGCGCGCGCCGTAGCCGCACCGTAACCCGGCAACCACCTCGCGAGCCTGCCGAAGGGGCATTCGGAGGTTCGTCATGACCGATTCGTGTCTCGTTCCGTGCTCGCCCTTGCTCTGCGCGCTCGTCGTCACCGTCGCCGCCTGCGCGCAGGGGGTGGACGGCGCCGGCTTCGACCTGGCGATCGACGCAGCCGTCGACGCGCTCGCGTCGCCCGAGGCCGCCAGTGCGCCGCCCCACGCCCTTGCTCCCCGGCCGACCAGCAGCGCCGCCGATCTCGACGCCTCGGCCGACGCGGCGACCGCCCCGCCGGCCGCCCCGGCGGCACCCGACGCGGCGCCTGGCGACGCTGATGTCGCGGACGCTTCGCCAGGCTCCCGGCCGTCGCCGGGCGACCTCCTCATCACGGAGGTCATGTTCTACCCCTCGGGTGCAGAGCCTCAGTCCGAGTGGTTCGAGGTCTACAACCTCACGGGCTCCCCGAAGGTGCTGAGCGGTCTGACGATCCAGGACGGGTATCCGCGCACGCACACGATCGGAACCTCGCCGGTCGTCGTGGCGCCGCCCTACGCCTACGTCGTGCTCGTTCGCAGCCGGAGCGCCGCGCAGACCGACCTCTTGCCGGCCTCGTCGGTCGTCTACGAGTACGGCGCTGGCGTCCTCGCCGACCAGGGGATCCAGCTCGAGAACGGCGTCGGCGGGGCGGTGTCCCTCTGGGACGGGACGACCGAGCTGGCCGACGTCCCGTACGGGTCGTGGGGAGCGGCGGTCGCGCCGGGGGAGACCATCGAGATGTCCGCCCTGCGCTACACCGGCAGCGACACGCCGTCGGCCTGGTGCGTCGCCCGCTACGCCTGGGCCATCGGCGCCGACGACGGAACCCCCGGCGCTCCGGGCGACTGCCCGTAGAACGCGTTCCCTTCGCGCTGCCGGCGTCGGGGATCGTAGCCGTACTCTGGAGATACTCTGGAGACACACTGGAGACACACTGGAGACACATCGACGGCCAGAAGCTGACTCAACGCTCAGAATTGGAACTACTGTAGGCATCACGTTGCGCATTCCCATTCCGTCGGCCATTTCGACAACGTTCATCGCATGCGCCGTCGCTTGCGGTACGAGCGCGCCTGAGAACCCCGGCGTGTCCGGCGCAGGGGCCAGCTCCGGCTCCTCTGGCGGCGGCAGCGGGAGCTCCGGCGGCGTATCGTCGAGCGGAAGCTCGAACCGGAGCAGCGGCGCGTCGGGAAGTGGCGGCGCCGACGGCGGCGGTTCCGCGACCGATGGGGGTGGCACGCCCGGCCACTACTACGTGTCGCCAAGCGGAACGGGGACCGGTTGCACCGTCGCCGCGCCCTGCTCCGTGACCCAAGCGCAGACCGTCGTGCGTGCCGCGACCGCCTCCGCGCAGGGAGGCATCGTTGTCGAGTTGGCGGACGGGACTTATGCGCTGTCGGCCCCTCTGGTCTTCGCCGTGGCGGACTCGGGAGCCAACGGTCACCCGATCGTCTGGCAGGCCGCATCCGGCGCTCACCCCGTACTCTCCGGTGCCAAGCCGATCACGGGATGGACCCTCAGCGACTCGGGCAAGAACATCTGGAAGGCCGCGGCGCCCCGCGCGTTCGCCACCCGCCAGCTCTACGTCGACGGCAAGATCGCCGTGCGCGCGCGGACGTCCGTCAGCCGCTCGAGCGTCTCGTTCAACGGCACCGGGATTGGCGGCGTTCCGAGCTCGGTCGCCGGCGTGTCCCAGCCCGGCCGCGTCGAATTTCACGCGATCGGCTCGTGGACCGACCGCTACGCGCCTGTGAAGGAGCTCTCGGGCTCGACGGCGACGATGGTGCAGCCGGCGTGGGCGAACAACCTCTGGGGTTTCGACACGATCAGCAGTTCGTACCGACCGTCGACCACTTGGTTCGAGAACGCGTACGAATTCCTCGATAGCCCGGGCGAATGGTACCAGGACACCGCGGCCGGAACCCTCTACTACATCCCGCTTCCGGGTCAGGACATGAGCAAGGCCGACGTCGAGCTCCCCCAGCTCGAGCATCTGCTCGCCGTCGGCGGCACGCTCGACGCGCCGGCGCACGACATCATGTTCCAGGCGCTGACGTTTTCCTATACGAGCTGGCTGAACCCGAACACGTCTGACGGATGGGCGGACCAGCAGACCGGCGGGTACATCCACGGCGACGGAAAGGACGAGGGATACCCGAACGGCTACCCCAATTTCGACTCCACGCGGCCCGTCTGGTGGCAGATGCCAGGCGCCGTGCAGGTGTCCGCCGCGAAGAACGTCACGTTCCTGCGCGATCGCTTCGTGGGCCTCGGATCCGTCGCGCTCGGCATTGGCAACGACGACAACGCGCACAAGACCGGCGTCGGTCTGGCGACGGACACGATCAACGTCACGGGCTGCGTGTTCACGCAGATCGCCGCTTCGGGCATCGTCGTCGGAGGGTTCCGGGCGAATGCCCACCACCCGAGCGACCAGCGGATGATCGACCAGAACATCACGATCTCGAACAACGTGATTCACGACATCGGCATCGACTACCGCGACGCGGACGCGATCCTGCTGACGTATGCAGCCAGTTCCATGGTTTCGCACAACGAGGTCTACAACCTGCCGTATACGGGCATCAGCCACGGCTACGGGTGGGGCCAAAACGACGACGGCGGCAGCAAAGAGTACCAAATGCGCGGCCTTTACCAGTTCCAGCCGCTCTACACGACGCCTACGACATCGAAGAACAATCAGTTCGTCGCCAATTATATCCACGACAACATGCAGCAGATGAACGACGGCGGCGCGTTCTACGAGCTCAGCGCGAGCCCGGGGACAGTCTTCTCGAAGAACTATGTCAAAGCGCCCGCCAACAGCGCGGGCACGAATTTCGGCACGTACAGCGACGAAGGAACAAGGTATCTGACGTTCAGCCAGAACGTGTTCGACGGTTGGGGGTCCTGGGCGAACCTCAACTGCAACGACAACAACGAAAACGGGAACATCACATACACGGGCAACTGGGGCGCGACGGCAGGAATCTCCGGCCAGAGCGGGTGCAGCTCGAGCTCGCGTTCCTGCCCGGCGTCTTACGTCAACAGCGGGTCGACGTATGCTGGCAACCCGACGAACGTCAGCGTGCCGTCGCTTGTGTCGACCTGGACCGCGGGAAATTGCGGCGACGCCGTCGCCAACAGCACGGAGCCGACGAGCGCGGCGGCCGCACAGGCGATCGCGAACGCGGCGGGGCTCGAGGCGGCCTACGCCGACCTCAAGAACGCGCCCTGATCCGGCGCGCGGAGAGCCTCCGTCGCTCGAGGCAGAGGCATCACGACCCCATGACGTGCCGGGGGCAAGCCCACGATTCAGGCGCACTGAGGGCTTGCGCGATCGCACTCTTTGGTGTCACAGTCATCGGTGCGTTCTTCGAAGGAGCCCCCATGGAAGCCCACCCCGCGATTCGCAGGCCCGACGGTGTGAAGGTCACGTTCCGGCGAATGAAGTTCGACTTCGAAGACCAGGGATTCGAGCGGTACTGGATGGACGGCAGCGCGTTCAAGAGCCTGTTCTGGACGCAGCTCTCGGCGGCGTTCGCGCCGGGCGAGAAGTTCTTCATGGACTCGGCGCGCGCGTTGAAAGACCAGATCCGGGACCCGCAGCTCGCCGAGGAGATCGTGGAGTTCTGCCGCCAGGAGGGGCATCACACCGCGCAGCACCTGAAGTTCGACCGGATGAACGCCGAGAAGGGCATCGACGTCGAGGGGTGCCGGCGGCGGTTCACGGTGCTCCTCGACCGCGCTCGCGGCAACCTCGACCCGATGGAGATGCTCGCGGCCACCTGCGCGCTCGAGCACTTCACAGCCTGCTTCGCGGACCAGTACCTGACGCAGCCCGAGCTGTCGGCCGGCGCAGACCCCAAGGTGAGAGCCCTCTGGGCGTGGCACGCCGCGGAGGAGGCCGAGCACCGGGCCACCTGCTACGACCTCTACGAGCAGCTCGAGGGCCGTTACGGCCAGCGCGTGACGACCGCGATCGGGGCCTGGGCGGGCATCCTGGCGGCCTCGCTCTACAACACAGTCGTCTTGCTCCGGCAGGACAACAAACTCATGACCCGCGATACGCTCGCCGGGCTCTGGTACCTGGCCGGGCCGCGCGGGCTGATCACGCGCTTTCTTCCCCCCTTTGCCCGCTACTTCAGCCCGCGGTTTCATCCGTGGCGAGGTGCGGACCCGGCGATGATCGCCCGCTGGCAAGCGGAGAACCGCAAGTACATCCAGAACGCGCCCGAGTCGAAGGTGGCGTAGCCGCGATTTCTTTTCTCCGTTCTAGCCCTACTTTCGCAAAGAGGCCGAGTGTTTGAGCACGAAAGGCCGTAAAATAGAGGGCGCCGTGACGTTGGGCAGCTAGTGGAAAGAAGC
>PLYU01000272.1 GCA_003153495.1 Myxococcales bacterium | reverse complement strand
GGCTCCAGGCTCCACCAGGTTGCGCCCCTCTCGACACCTTCCCCCCGCTCCGGCGGGGGGAAGGCCGGGTTGGGGGGCCGCGAGAGCCAGGACGGCTTCTTTCCACTAGCTGCCCAACGTCACGGCGCACTCAAACACTCGGCCTCTTTGCGAAAGTAGGGCTAGGCGGACATGCGCGCGTTCCCGCCGCGCCCGGCGGACGAGCCGGTCTTCTACCCGGCCACGGGCGGCGGCGACGCCGAGCAGATGGCGAGGCAGGCGTGCACCGGGGGGCGCGAGCACGAGGAGCTCTGGGGTCCGGCCGGGGACTCCCGGCGTTCAACTCCCGGATCGGCGATCTCGCTCGGGCTCGCGTCCTAGCGGAGTGCCGCCTGTCGAAGCGCGCGGGAAGCCGCGTGCAAGCGGCGGCGGGCGAAGGCCGCGAGGCCGAACAGCGCCATCCACGCCGCGCCGCTCGTGTCGGCGCGTCCCGACCCCAGCTGGCAGCCGCCCTGACTCGAGGGGCCTGCGCCGGAGGCGCCGGTCGCGTGGCTTTCGCCGCCGGCGGGGGCGGCATTCGGAGGCGTCCCGGTGCCTGACGAGGTCGAGTTGTCACGGAGCGTCTGGCCGATCCCGAGGTCGGCGTAAGGCGGCTGGCAGACGCTCTGCGCCGGCGGCGGAGGGGGCGGCGGCGTGCACGGACCCGACGTGCCACCGTCGGGATAGTGGGCCACGGCGCACCCGCTGCTCGACGTCGCAGGCGCGACGCACGCCCACATCGCCGGGCAATCGGCGACGGTGGTGCAGTTGATGGTTTTCGCCTCGCAGTGCGACGTCGGGAGCGCGGTGCACGTCGCCTGAGGAGTCGCGCCACCGGCGTCGTCTCCTGCAGCGGGCGTGGACGGCGCCGACGACGGGGGCGTCGAGCCGTTGCTGCCGGAGCCAGGGGTGGGGGCCCCGCCCGAGCTGGCCGTACCGCCCACGCCGACGGACGAGCCGGAGGACCCGCAGGACTGGTCGGCCACGCAGGTGAAGCCGTCGCCGCAGTCGGCGTCGGCGTGGCAGGGCAGGACGTAGCGAGGCACGCATGAGCTCACGGTCGTCGTGGTACAGGCCCCTGCGTCGAGCTCGACGGCGGGGGGAGGGCACTTCACGCCGGCGGCGCAGGTAGGAGCCGGCTGGGTGGGGCACGTCGTCTGCGGCAGGCCGAAGCAGACCATGCCGGACGCGCAGTCGCCGTCGGCGCTGCAGGGGCCGGGGACGCACGCCTTGACGGGCGTGGTGTCGCACGCCGGCTGGGTGCACGGCTGGTTCGGCGCGCAGTCGATGGCCGGGCAGAGCGCCGGTCCGGTGCTCTGGCAGATCAGCCCCTTGCCGCAGTCGGCGTCCTGGGTGCAAGAAACGCTGGCTCGCGCAACCACGGGGGACAGCAGCGCGACCGCGGACACCACGGCGGCGGCAAAGGGAGGTGCGAAGAGACGAAAGGTATTCATGGGCATGCTCCTGGAGCCGACCGCGAGCGGCCTGCGCAGGCACCATCTGCACGCCGCGCGCCATGCGGGTTCACCGGTCTTCCGACCGGTCTTCCGGCAGATGATGATGTGCCAGCGTGTGTCGCGGGGCGGAGTCGCGCCACGGAAATCAGGGGCGAGAGTGCCTCATTCCGGGTTCGTGCCCAGCGTGAGCGTCGGGCACTTGGTGCTGCAGCTGGTCTCCAGGCACTTCGCCATCGACTCGTAGAGCTGCTGCGAGGCGGCCGGATAGGGGCTCTCGCAGCCCGCGACGCAGAACGTCGCCCCCCCGGCGCAGCCCTTCGCACACGACAGCACGAGCAGGCACGAGCCGTCGTTCTTGCACGACGTGACCGCCGCGCAGCAGCTGTCGACGATGCAGCTCCGACACGGTGTGCTCGTGGAGATGACCACGGTGTCGTCCACGACGCAGGCGCCGCTGTCGTCGGGGGGCGCGGATATGCCGCCGCTGCTGCCGCCCCCGCCGGTGGAGACGACGCCGCACGACGCGTCGGGCCCGGGCACGCAGTCGCCCAGCGGCGTAGGATGCGAGGGGCTCGAGCACGCGACCAGCGCGACCAGCGCCGCCGCACCGCTCGAAGTCCCGCGGCGGGCTGCCACGGCACGTGCCATCATGCACACCATTCATACCACGTCCTCGCGCCCGGACGCGCCGATCGGAGCCCTGTCGAGCCCCGCCAGCCCGCCCCGCCGGTCGAGCTCGACAAGCTCCCGCCAGCCCCCGACGGGCACTCCATCGATGAAGACCTGGGGCACCGTCCGGCGCCCGCCGCTCTTGCGGACCAGCGCGTCGCGCGCCTCTGGGTTGCGCGTGACGTCGATCGCCTCGAACGGTATCCCCCGCTTCTGGAGGAGCGCCTTCGCCTGCACGCAGTAGACGCAGTAGGTCGTCGAGAAGACCTGGACTCGGGGCAGCATCCTCTCTCCCGAGGGAGCTTAAGACCGGGGGACGGCTCGCGCAGCCCCCCGCGGCCGGCAGCGGGGGCTACTGTATGACCGAGACGCAGACCCCGTTCCCGTTGCAGGCGGAGCCGGCGCAGCACGCGGCGGGGTCCGTGAGGCAGTTGCCGCCGGCGGGGGTGCAGCTGGTCGTGGGCGGCTGAGTCGCGACGGCCTGGGTCCACTGCGGCGTGTGGTTGTGCGTCGTGATGTCCTGGAACGGCAGCCAGAACGCCGGGAACGACGGGTCGACGCCGTTCGACTCCGACAGGTTGATCGCCGCCATCCAGAGCTGCGGCTGCTGGCAGAGGCGGTCGAACGTGGAGTGGTGGGCGCCGCCGGGGATCTCGACGCTGTCCGGCGGGAAGCACTGGTACATGCCCGTCTTGTGGTTTCGCACGCGCACGCCGTAGTCACGCGTCGACGAGAAGGTGATCCAGAGCAGGCGCGTGCCGCGGTAGCTCTGGACGAACGGCGACCAGCGGGGCCACGAGTTCGACAGCGGCTCGGGCGCGGAGACGGGCGAGCCATTGGCCTTCTCGAGGTCGACGGGGGCGGCGCCGTTCACGTTCGCCATCAGCATCACGCGCGCGGTCGGGTTCGAGAAGCTGTCGTTGGGGCACAGCGGGTGCGGCGACGTCGTGCAGCCTTCGAGAGCGCTGACGCTCTTGTCCTGCGGCGCGCGATCGAACAGCACGAACCCCTGGTCCGGCGAGTAGCTCGGGTAGTAGTTGTTCTCGCCGCCCGACTGGAGGAACACCGACGGGGTGCCGAACTTCTGGTTGCCCAGGTAGGGGACCGTGTAGAGGCTGCCGCCGAACTCGTGGTCGTCGTCGTTACGACCCCCGCCGCCTACCAGGATGCCGCCGAGGCCCTGGTCCCATGACGCGACCTTCGTCGGCAGTACGTAGACGATTGCCTTGCCGTCCGGCGACCAGTCCGGCATCGTCGGGCGCTCGCGGGCGTTGCCGACGGGCACGCTGGTCGCGGCGTTGCCGGTCGTGCCGTTCCACAGCGCGAACGCGTTGGTCGGCGCCGTGCCGAGGCCGTTCGATGCCAGGTAGTACGAGTGGTCGGGCGAGAACGTGCTGAACCCGGGGGGCTGCCCACTGCTGCGGCCCGCGTACTGCGTCCCGATCGGGCTCTTGGTGGTCATGTCGATGAGCGAGCCGGTGACGTCGCTGTACTCGTCGTCCGAGTCGTCGTCGTCGGAGTACACGGTCATACGCAGGCCGTCGCGCGACAGCGCGTGGCAGCCGTTGCACGACTGCGCCAGGGCGCCCCCGGTGCCGGTCACCTGCTTCTCGGGGTTGGCGTCGCCGAAGCTCTTCTCCCAGATCTGCCCGCCGGTGCCGTTCGAGGTCACCGTCGACTTCCAGTAGTAGATGGCGCCGAGGACGTCCTCTTGCGCGAACGACATGTTGACGCTGTTCGCCGAGGTCGACGCGCAGGTCCCGTCGGTCGTGCCGCGGACGGTGATCGTGACCGGGAAGCCGGCCCGGTTCGCCGCCTCCATCGAGATCCACGTCGCCTGGTCCACGATGGCCTCGCAGCCGCCCGAGGGCGCCGACGGCTGCGCGGTGTCCTTCGTCTGCGTCGAGCACTTGGTGATGATGCGCGTGTCGGTGATCGAGTTCGAGAAATCGACCTCGTAGGTCTGGTACCCGCCGAAGGGGGTCCACTGGACCGACATGACGTTCATGTTCGGGGGCACCAGCACCCCGTCGATCGGGTAGACGACCTTGATGGCCGGCGCGCTCCCGGCGCAGCTGGGCGCGTTCTTGTCGGGGAACGTGCAGCCCGGGCAGTCGGGGGCGGTCACCGAGCCCTTGGCCGAGCTGGCGTCGGCGTAGGACGAAGGCCCACCGCTACCCGCACCGCCGTCGCTGCCGGTGTTCTTGTTGCTTCCGCAGGCGGCAACCAAGGTGGCGAGGGTGAGGGCCCCGCCCAGCAGCACCAGGTGAGCAGCGGTCGTTCGGGAGCCAGCCATCATCATGATTCTCCTGGGATGGGGGCAGGAATATTCGCTCCCCGCAGTACTTCAAGCACGTGCTGTTCCATCTTCACAAGGCACGAATCCGTGTGCGCCGCCCCTCACCCCCGCCCGAACCGCACGACCAGCCCGAGCCACCCGCGCGCCAGATAGAGGGCGTTGAGCGCGACATAGAGCCAGAAGTATACATCCATGCACCCGAGCAGGGCCCACAACCAGATGTGGCTCGGGTAGTGGTTCAGAAAGCGCAGAAACATGGTGACCGGAGAGGGCGGCTTCTCTGCGGTGGCCGTCTCGTAGAACGCCTCCACCGTGGTCTCGCGGCCGGAGAGCTCCGGCCTGCGGACGAAGTTGGTCAGCGAGAGGGCCGACGAGACGATGGCGACACCGGCGACGCCGGCGAGCAGAAAGCGGGCGTCGCCGGCCGGCCAGAGGCGCGCGTCGATCCCGGTGCCTCCCCCGCGCCAGGCCCGCACCGCCAGCGCGCTGACGACGAGCACGGCCTTGAGCTCGTCGGTGAAGAAGTCGAACAGGTGGCCCGTCTTGGAGGCGAGCTTCTTGTAACGAGCGAGCATCCCGTCCGCGCAGTCGAAGCAGTAGCTGGCCTCGAGCACGACGACGGCTGCGAGCCCCCCGCGGTACGACGGAAAAGCGATCAGCGCGGCGGCGGCGGCGACCATGACGAAGAGGCTCGCGACGGTGACCTGGTTGGGCGTGGCCGGCGTGCGGGCGAGCGCGGCGACGACCACCGCCGCGACCGGCCGCATCACGTAAGCGTTGAAGAGCTGATCGTGCTTCTTTCGCGTCTCGCGATAGACGCGCGCGGCGGCGGCCATGACCATGGGTTCCGGGGCGAGACTCTAGACGAGTTCTCCCCAGGCGCCCCATTCTGCGCTAGAGGGCAGCTAGCCAATATGTCGATGAAACGGAGCAAGCAGCGCAACGCCGGAACCGGTCGCAAGCCGGGCGCCGAGGACGAACTTCCCCCCTGGGCGAAGCCCCCCGCGCCCGAGCCCACCTGGGCCGACGTCGAGGCGAAGCCGGAAGAGTCGTTCGTACCCTTCGCGCTCTCCTCTCACTACGCCAAGGGGACCTTCATCAGCCACCCGAAGTTCGGCAAGGGCGTCGTGCTCGACGTCGAGGGGCCGCGCATCGAGGTTCTCTTCCAGGACGGCAAGAAGAAGCTCGGCCACGCGGTGGCCTGACGGCGATGCCTTCGGTCGTCGGCACGCTCGCCGACGCTCTCGAGCGCTCCGGGGTGGACCTGGCGGCGCTCGGCCTGGCCTGGGCGCGCGCCATGCCCACGGTAGCGATCGTCCCGGCGTTCGGCCTCCGCGCCCTGCCGACGCCCGCGCGCGCGCTCATCGGGCTCGCCTTCGCGGCCTCCATCTTCCCGGCTCTCGCGCCCGTCGCGGCGAGCCCTCGTCTCCCCTGGGTCCTGCTGGCCGCCGCCGAGCTCGCGCGGGGCCTGCCGGTCGCCGTCGCCGCGGCCGTCCCGCTCTGGGCCGCGACGATGGCGGGCGGCCTCGCCGACGCCCTTCGCGGCTCGCAGGAGACCTCGAGCGCGCCGACGGTCGAGGGCCGCGCGACGCCTCTCGGGGTCGTGGTCTCGCTGCTGGCTTCGGCGATCTTCCTGACCACCGGCGGCCCCGCCCGGGCCGCGGCGGCCCTGGCGCTGCAGCCTACCGGCCCCGACCCGCTGCTGGCGGCGGCCTCGGATCTGGTGGGAGGAATCGAGCTCGCCGTGGCCCTGGGGGGCCCCCTGCTCGCAGCCGCGGTCGTGGTGGAGATCGCCGCGGCGCTCGTCGCGCGAGCGGCGTCTCCCGCGCAGGTGCACGCGCTGCTCGCCCCGCTGCGGGGTCTGGCCGCGCTGGCCGTGATGGCGCTGGTGCTCGAGCGCGTCGCGGCCATACTCGGCCGCGAGATCGCCCTCAGGCCCTGAGGAGCAGCGCGCTCATGGCGAGCGCTTGCCGGGCTGGGACGCCGGGACGTGCATGGCCGTGCGCCCCTCCATCATCATCTTGAGCTCGTCGACCTCGAGCGAGCGGCTGAGCGCCTCTTCGGTCGAGATGTGCCGGCGCTGGTGCAGAGAGTAGAGGCTCTGGTTGAGGGTCTGCATGCCGTGCTTGTCCTGCCCCATCTGCATCTGCGAGTAGATCTGCTGGACCTTGTCCTCGCGGATCAAGTTCCGGATCGCCGGGTTGGGCACGAGGATCTCGATCGCCAGCACGCGCCCGGGCGCGTTGTGCCTGGGCAGTAGCTGCTGGGAGACGACCGCCTGCAGCACGAACGAGAGCTTGGCGCGCACCTGCGCCTGCTGGTGCGACGGGAAGACGTCGATGATGCGGTTGATGGTCGACACCGCGCTGTTGGTGTGGAGCGTGGCGAAGACCAGGTGCCCCGTCTCGCTGATGGTGAGCGCGGCCTCGATGGTCTCGTAGTCGCGCATCTCGCCGACGAGCACGACGTCGGGGTCCTGTCGCAGGACGTACTTGAGCGCAGTCTTGAACCCCTCGGTGTCGCTCCCCACCTCGCGCTGGTTGACGATCGACAGCTTGTGGGGGTGCAAAAACTCGATCGGGTCCTCGACCGTGATGATGTGCAGGCGTTGCTCGCTGTTGATCTTGTCGATGATCGCGGCGAGCGTCGTCGACTTGCCCGATCCCGTCGGGCCGGTGACCAGGACCAGACCGCTCGGTTTGTTCGTCAGGTCATGGATGATCGCCGGCAGGCCGAGATCCTCGAACGTGGAGACCTTGAAGGGGATCGTCCGGAACGCGGCGGCGACCACGCCCCTCTGCATGAAGATGTTGGCGCGGAAGCGCGAGAGCCCCTTCACGCCGAACGACAGGTCGAGCTCGTTGTGCTTCTCGAAGTGCGCGCGCTGCTCCTCGGAGAGCACCGAGAAGCAGAGCGCCTTGGACTCGACGGGGCCGAGCGGCGGGAGCCTCAGCGGGACGATGCTCCCGTCGATCCGCAGCAGCGGAGGGGCGCCGGTCGTGATGTGCATGTCGCTCGCCCCCTGCTCGATCATCGACTTGAGGAGCTGGTGGAGCGTGAGCTTGGTTTCGGCCGGCTGGGTCATCTTCCTCGCTCAGTCTGCGATGGTGACGCGGATGACTTCCTCCGGGGTCGTCACCCCGTCGAGGATCTTCCTTATCCCGCTCGCACGCAGAGTCATCATCCCGTTCTTGATCGCGGCCGCCTTGAGCTCCGCCGTCGACGCCCCCTGGAGCACCATGTCCTTGAGGTTGTCGGCGAAGCGCATGACCTCGTACAGGGCGACGCGACCCTTGTAGCCCTTGTCGCCGCACGTCCGGCAGCCGGCCCCCTTGGAGAGTTTTGCCCCGGCGATCTGCTCCGGTGAGAACCCGCAGTCCTCGAGCGCCTTGCGGTCGTAGGTCGCCGGCTGCTTGCAGTCGGCGCAGATCTTCCGCGCGAGGCGCTGGGCGAGGACGAGGTTGACGCTCGCCGTGATGAGGAACGGCTCGACGCCCATGTTGAGCAGGCGCGAGATCGTCGCCGGGGCGTCGTTCGTGTGGAGCGTCGAGAGCACCATGTGCCCCGTGAGGGCCGCCTTGACCGCGATTTCACCGGTCTCGAAGTCTCGAATCTCGCCGACCATGAGGATGTCGGGGTCCTGCCGGAGGAAGCTCCGCAGGGCGGCGGCGAAGTTGAGGCCGATCTCGTCGTGCATCTGCACCTGGTTGATGCCGTTCAGGTTGTACTCGACCGGATCCTCCGCGGTGCTGATGTTGTGGGCGACCTTGTTCAGCTCCGACAGCGCGGAGTAGAGCGTCGTCGTCTTCCCCGAGCCCGTGGGCCCGGTGACGAGCACCATCCCCCAGGGCTGGGTGATCGCCCACTTGAAGTCGTCGAGGGGCTTCTGGTCGAAGCCGAGCTTGGTCATGTCGAGCTGCAGGTTGCCCTTGTCGAGCAAGCGCATGACGACCTTCTCGCCCCAGAGCGTCGGCAAGACCGAGACGCGGAAGTCCATCTCGCGGCCCTTGCCCAGCTTCAGCTTGATGCGCCCGTCCTGCGGGAGGCGGCGCTCGGCGATGTCGAGCGACGCCATGATCTTCAGGCGGCTCGTGATCGCGTTCTTCAGCTTGAGCGGCGGCGTCATCTCCTCGGCGAGCACGCCGTCGACGCGGTAGCGAACGCGCATCATCTTCTCGTACGGCTCGATGTGGATGTCGCTCGCGCCCTTCTTGATGGCGTTGAGCAGCATCATGTTCACGAGGCGGACGACCGGCGCGTCCTCGGTCGCCTTCTCGAGCTCGAGGAGGTTGATCTCCTCGTCGCCGTCGGCCGCGCCGATCTCGGCCTCCTCGAAGCCGGCCATGACCTCCTCGTAGGAGGGGCCGGCGTTGTAGTACTTCTCGATCGCGTTCGCGATCGCCGTCTCGCTCGCGATGACCGGCTCGATGTTGTAGCTGGTCAAGAACTTGAGGTCGTCGATCGCGTTGAGGTTCGTCGGGTCCGCCATCGCCACGATGAGCGAGTTGCCCGTGCGCGAGACCGGGATCACCTTGTGGCGCTCGCACGGCTCCTTGGGCACCAGCTTCAGGATGTCGGCCTCGATCTCGTACTCCTCGAGGTTGACCGTGGGGACGCGGTACTGGTTACTGAGGAAGTTGGTGATCTCCTCGTCGCTGACGTAACCGAGCTTCGCGAGGGTGTGCCCCAGGTTCTGGCCCGACTTCTGGGTCTCCTCCTGCGCCTGGCGGAGCTGCGACAAGGAGATGAGCTTCTCGCGGACGAGCAGCTCGCCGAGTCGATTCTTGTTGGCCATCTCAGGCCGAGCTTAACATAAGGGGGAGGGCGACTGGAGAAGGTGCGAAGGCGAGGCTAGATTCGCATCCGACTACCGCATGCCCACTACTTACACGGACCTCATTTCGGACGTTCGAAAGCGGACCACCCAGGTCAGCCTCGAGGAGCTCAAGCGGCGCCTTCAGGCCGGCGAGAAGATGACGCTGGTCGACGTCCGCGAGAAGGACGAATGGCGGGCTGGCTACATCCCCGGCGCCGTCTCGATCCCGCGAGGGTTCCTCGAGATCCAGGCCGAGCAGAAGCTGCCCGACAAGAGCGCCCGGATCGTCGCCTACTGCGCGGGGGGAACGCGCTCGGCCCTCGCGGCGGCGACCCTCCAGGAGCTCGGCTATTCGCACGTCGAAACCGCGAACCCGGGCTTCGTGCGCTGGAAGGACCTCGGCTACCCGGTCGAGGCCCCGCCCGAGCTGACCGAGGCCCAGCGCGACCGCTACTCGCGGCACATCCTCCTGCCCGAGGTGGGCGAGGTCGGGCAGGCGCGCCTCCTGAAGAGCAAGGTGCTGCTGCTGGGGGCGGGCGGGCTCGGATCGCCTGCGGCCCTGTACCTGGCCGCGGCCGGGGTAGGCACGCTCGGCATGGTCGACGCGGACGTCGTCGACGCCTCGAACCTGCAGCGGCAGATCATCCACGCGACCAGCCGGGTCGGGACCGCCAAGGTCGACAGCGCCGCCAAGGCGATCGCCGACCTGAACCCCGACGTGAAGGTCGTGCCCTACAAGGAGCGCCTGACCAGCGCCAACGTCGAGAGGATCTTCGCGGACTACGAGGTCATCGTCGACGGAACGGACAACTTCCCGACCCGCTACCTGGTCAACGACGCGAGCGTCTTCATGGGCAAGCCCGTCGTTCACGGGAGCATCTTCCGCTTCGACGGCCAGGTGACGACGTTCATCCCCGAGAAGGCCGCCCGCAAGCTCGGCGTCGAGACCGGCCCCTGCTACCGGTGCCTCTACCCCGAGCCCCCGCCCCCGCACCTGGCCCCCAGCTGCCAGGAGGCGGGCGTTCTCGGCATCCTGTGCGGCATCATCGGCACCTTCCAGGCGACGGAGGCCATCAAGATCCTGCTCGGCAAGGGCACGACCCTGGCGGGACGGCTCCTGACGTACGACAGCCTGAAGATGAAGGTCCGCGAGCTCCGGCTGCGGCGCGACCCCGGCTGCCCGGTGTGCGGGCCGAGCCCGACGATCACCAGCTTCATCGACTACGAAGGCTTCTGCGCGGTGGGGTAAAGCCCCTTTGTCTGGTCAGAGATACTTCGCTTCGGACGAATGCCCCGGCTTCGCGGGGTCCGGCGCCTCGCCGCTCGAGTGCTCGCCCGTCGGCAGCGCGGGGAGCTTCGCGGCCGCGGCGGAGGGGTCGGCCGGCGGCGGCCAGGCGGTGACGTACTTCGGCGTCTCGCCGGGCCCGCTCGCGTCGATCCACGCCACGTGCCCGGTGCCCGGCTCGCGCGCGTCCATGTGGACGAACAGGCTCTTGGGATAGTAGCCGCAGCCGGTGTCCGGCAGGGTCTTGCAGAAGGCCACGAGCGCTTCGCTATCGACCCCCTCGACGCGGAAGTCGAGCGCGCGGCCCCTCGAGTGGTAGCTGCCCGAGCTCCTGGGGCGGTACCCGGAGACGAGCAGCACCTTCGCGGGCTGGCCGTCCTTGCGGAAATGATCGACGACGAGCTCGAGGCGCTCGACGAGCCGCGCGTCGATGCGGCGGACCCCGGGCGCCAGGTCCGCGCCGTGGACCTTGGCGAGCGCGGCGAGCGGGTCCTTCGGCTTGGGCGCGCTCCCCGGTCGCGCGAGCAGGGAGAGCTGGTCCACGCCGGCGGGGACGGCGCTCCCGTCGCACCTGGCGAGGGAGAACGTGGCGGACTCGGTCCCGGCGACGACCTCGACGGGGGCCTTCGCGCAGGCATGCGGCGCCCTGGCGACGCGCGCGGTGCGGTGCACCTTGACGCGCGCCGAGGCGGCGCTCGCAGTCCCGGGCGCCGAGACGATGGAAGCCGCGAGAGCGGCGAGGACGACGATCGAGTGGTTGTAACCGGGCATCGGGAGCCTCCGTGTCGCACATTGGCACACAGACCGCGGCCGGCGGCCAACAAACCTGCAGCGGCTTGACCCTGGCGGGGCCCATCGTGCAGCGTGGGCCCCGCTCCGATGAGCGACGCGCGCTCGATGACCGGCCTGGAGTTCGAAGCGGCCCTCCGCAAGCTCGCCGCCGAGTCGGCCGGAGCGGCCGCCAACCTCGGCTGCGTCGCGTGCGAGCGCTGCGAGCGCTGCAGCGAGTGCACGTTCTGCGTCGACTCGAAGGCGCTCTCCCGCTGCCAGTACTGCACCGCCTGCGACGACTGCACCGACTGCGCGCACTGCGTGCGCTGCCGGGCCTGCCTGGCGTGCCAGCACTGCGTCGACAGCGAGCGATGCTCCGGCAGCGCGTACCTGGTCCGCTCGACGGGGTGCAGCGGGTGCAGCTACTGCTTCGGGTGCGTCGGGCTCTCCCGGCGCGACTTCCACATCCTGAACGAGCCCTGCGACCGGGCGACGTACTTCGCGGTGACCGCACGGCTGGCGCGCGAGCTGCGAATCGCCCTCCCATGAGGGCCGTCGTCCAGCGCGTGAGCGCGGCGCGGGTCGAGGTCGACGGGGAAGTGATCGGCGCGATCGGGCAAGGCCTGCTCGTGTACCTCGGGCTGGGGCGCGGCGACACGCCCGAGGACCGCTCGTGGGTCCTCTCGAAGATCGTGGGGCTCCGCGTGTTCGAGGACGACGCCGGGAAGATGAGCCGCGGCGTCGCGGAGGTCGGCGGCGCGCTCCTCCTCGTCAGCCAGTTCACGCTCTACGGTGACCTGCGCAGGGGCCGCCGGCCCAGCTTCGATGCCCCCCGAGGAGGCGCGGGCCGGTCACGATCTGGCTCGACTCGGCCGCGCGCACCGCCCCGCGAAGTGGCTGATCTCGGCGCGGAGCGCGATACTGACGCGGTGGCGGACGACCAGACGAACGACCCCGTGCTCGAGGCCCTCTGGGCACGCGCGCTGGAAGCGTGGGACGACGACAGGGCGCACGCGGCGCTCCTGGCGCACGCGCTGAGCGCGCAGCGGCTTCCCGAGCTCGCGGGGCGCTATCGCGCGCTGGCGGACGACGCGGACCGGAGCGCGGGGGCGAAGAAGCGCCTGGACGCGATCGTCGTGGCAGCCACCAGCACGCTGATGGCCATGAAGACCCCGCGGCCCGGCAAGGTGCCGATTCCGATCACCCTCACAGCGTTCGCGGTGAGCATGCTGCTGCTGGGGTACCTGGCGTGGGCGATCTGGCGGCCTAGATGAGGCGAACGGCGAGCGCGAGGGCGGCTCTCATGCCGCGAGCGTCGGCGGTCCACGCGCCGGCGCGGTCGTACGCCGTCCCGTGATCGACGCTCGTCCGCACGATCGGCAGCCCGAGGGACACGTTCACGGCGTCCCCGAAGCCGGCGAGCTTCATCGGAATCGTGGCCTGGTCGTGGTACATCGCGACGACGCCGTCCCACCGGTGCGCCATTGCGAGGCGGAAGGCGCTCTCGGCGGGGACGGGGCCATCGATGACGGCGGAAAGCTTCGCTCGCCGCAGCCGCGCGCGCGCGGCGGCGATCCCGGGGGCGATCCGTGTAAGCTCCTCGGGTCCCAGGAGGCCGCCCTCCCCCGCGTGCGGGTTCAGCGCGGCGACTGCGACGCGCGGCCTGCGCCCGGACACGCGCGCGAGGAGCCACGCGAGCCAGTAAGTGGCGCCGGCGACCCGCGCCACCGTGATCGCGCGCGGAACGCGGGCGAGCGGGACGTGCGTGGTGACCAGGGACGTCACGAGTCTCGGCGACCAGAACGCCATGACGACCTCGCGCGCTCGCAGCCTCCTCTGCAGGTGCTCGGTGTGGCCGAGGAACGCGGCGGCGCCGGGGGCCCCCGAGCGGCCGATGGCCTCCTTGCTCACCGGGCCGGTCGCCAGCGCGTCGGCCCCGCCGCCAGCGACCAGATCGCACGCGGCATCGACCCACG
>PLYU01000220.1 GCA_003153495.1 Myxococcales bacterium | reverse complement strand
CGCGGCGCGCGGGTCGCTCACCGGCACGAGGCGAGACGCGTCGACGCCCCGGCCGCGCGACGCCGCCTGGAGGGCCGCCAGATCGCCCACCAGGAGCACGCGCGCGCCGCGCTCCGCCGCCGCGGCGACGACGCTCACCTCGGGCCCGACGCCGCACGGACAGCCGATGCTGACCGCGATCCGCGTCACGGTCATCGCGACTTCGCTGGATCGCTCGGCGCCCGGAGCTTGTAGCCCGCTCCGCGCAGAGTCTCGAGCGGCAGCGCGTCGCCCANNGCGCGCAGGCGACGCACGTGGATGTCCACCGTGCGCGCGCCCCCTTCGTAGCGGCTGCCCCAGACGCGGGCGAGGAGCGTCTCGCGAGAGAATACCCGCCCGCGGTTGGCGGCGAGGAACGCCAGCAGCGCGAACTCCTTCGCGGTCAGCTCGGCGCGCCGTCCGTCGACGATCACCTCGTGGGCCGCACGATCGACGACGAGCGTCCCGATCTTCAGCCGCTCTTCGGTGGCAAACTCGCTCTTGGCCCACTCGAGCGCGCGGATGCGCGCGTAGAGCTCCGCGGGCACGCAGGGCATCACGATGAAGTCGTCGAAGCCGCTCGCGGGATCGAAGCTGGTGATCTGCCGCGGCGGGAGCGTGATGATCGTCGCCGTCTCGTTCAGATCGGCGACCTTGCGGGCCGCCCTGAGCGCCGCGGTGGCGAGGTCGGGCCGCTCGCCGGCCTCGAACACCATGGCGCGCACCTCGCCGCCGCTGCGAGCGTGGTCGACGACGCCCGCGAAGTCGTCCCACAGGTCGAGCGTGCGGACCTCGGAGCCGAGCTGCCGGAGCATGGCGGCGGCGCCCTCCGGCTTCTCGACCAGCTCCCGGTGGCCGACGACCAGCACGAATGACCCAGTTTTTCCCACTGCTTTGGGGACATGCATACCGTCCATGCCGCCCTGCGTCGAGAGCCTCTTTCGTCTAGACGCGGGTGCCGCCGACGGTGATCGACGCGAGCTTGATCGTGGGGCAACCGACGCCGACCGGGACGCTCTGCCCGTCCTTGCCGCACGTCCAGATCCCGTCGCTCACCTCGACGTCGTTGCCCAGCATGGTCACGCGGCGCAGGACGTCGGGGCCGTTGCCGATGAGGTTCACGCCCTTGAGGGGCGCGGTGATCTTGCCGTCCTCGACGAGGTAGCTCTCGGTGAGCGAGAAGACGAAGTCCCCGTTGGCGATGTCGACCTGACCGCCGCCGAACTTCTTGGCGTACACGCCGCGCTTCACGCTCCTCAGGATCTCCTCGGGGTCGTGCGGGCCCGCGAGGAGGACCGTGTTGGTCATCCGCGGCATCGGCGCGCACGCGAAGCTCTCGCGGCGACCGTTGCCGCTCGGGGTGAGCCCGAAGTGACGCGCGCTCAGCCGGTCGTGCATGTAGCCGACGAGCTTCCCCTTCTCGATGAGCGTGGACCGCCGGGGCTCGTTCCCCTCGTCGTCCACGTTGATGCTGCCGCGGCTCTGCAGCAGCGTCGCGTCGTCGACCACCGTGCACAGGTCGCTCGCCACCGACTCGCCGATCTTGCCGGAGTAGTTGCTCGTCCCCTTGCGGTTGAAGTCGGCCTCGAGCCCGTGACCCACCGCCTCGTGCAGGAGGATGCCGCTGTCGCCCGGAGCCAGCACGACTTCCATCTGGCCGGCCGGCGCCTCCTGCGCGTCGAGCATCATGACGGCCTGGCGGGCCGCTTCCCGCGCGTGCCACTCGGGGCTTTTGCCCTCGAAGTAACCCATGCTCGTGCGACCGCCGCCGCCGCTCGAGCCCTCCTGGCGCTTGCCGTCTCGCTCCGCGATCGCGCGGACGCCGAAGCGGAGCAGCGGCTGCGAGTCGCGCACCATCATGCCGTCGCTCGTCACGACGAGGATCTCGCGGATCTCCTCGGCCAGGCTCGCCTCGACCTTCACCACGCGAGCGTCGAAGGCGTGCGCCGCGGCCGCGGCGCGCTCGAGCAGACGCCGCTTGTCGAGCCCGGGGACGTCGAGCGTGACGGTCTCGAGGTCGTACCGGCGCGGGAGCTCGACGACGCGCGCGCGCACCGGGGTGGCCGAGCCGCCGCCGACGGCGATCTGCGCCGCCGTCTCGGCCGCGCGCTTCATCGCGTCCCAGTCGAGGCGCTCGACGTAGGCGTACCCCGTCGCGTCCCCCTTCTGGACGCGCACGCCCAGGCCCATCGAGACTCCGCGAGAGGCGCTCTTCAGGATCCCTTCGTCGAAGACGAAGCCGCCCGCGGCCCGGTACTCGAAGAACAGGTCCGCGTAGTCCCCGCCGCTTGCGAGGGCGACGCCGAGGAGCTTCTCGGCGGTGGCGGCGTCCAGGGGCGACGAGCCGCCGGGTGCGAAGGGTGCGCGGTAGAGGGTCGATCGGGTGGCCACGAGGTCTGGGGAAAGGTACGTGCTGCCCTGTGGCCCGTCGAGGGGGGGGCCCGCTGCCTACATCAGCGCCCTTTCGTTCCCCGAAACGCCGAGGAAACCTGCGGATGAGGCAGGGTAAGAGAGTCTCTGAGCGGGGGGACGGGGCGAGAAGAGTCGGTAGAGACCCCCTGCAAGTGTGCAGCATCGGTGAAATGGGGCTAATCTTTGCGTTGTCGCCCAGCCTGTCCCCCCGAGCCCACTATTGTTCGTTATTCTGCCGTCCAGGCTCCCCTTGACCGGGGTGCGGCGCTTGCTCGACGTCCTTGGTTGCGTAGCTCGTTTGCGTGGTCCCGTTCCGTGAGTCCCGTGCGAAACCCGAGGAGTCCCCCCGATCGTGGCGATTGACCGCGAGAAGGCGCTCGCCGCCGCCCAGAAGTACGTCGAGAAGAAGAAGTACGACAAGGCGGTGATCGAGTACCAAAAGGTCATCCAGGCGGATCCGAAAGACGCGCGGACCCTCCTGAAGCTGGGTGACCTGCAATCGAAGATGGACGCCTATGCGGAGGCCGTCGCCACCTACGAGCGCGTCGGCAAGCTCTACGCGAGCCAGGGCTTCTCGCTCAAGGCGATCGCCGTCTACAAGCAGATCCGCGAGGTCATCAACAAGCACCTGCCGCAGCTCGAGGACCAGTACGCGCACATCGCGCCGAAGCTGGCGGACCTGTACCAGCAGCTGGGCCTCACGAGCGACGCGCTCGCCGCGCTCGACGAAGTGGCGACGCGCATGCAGCGCCAGAGCAAGGACAAGGAGGCGATCGAGGTCTTCCGCAAGATCGTCGAGCTCGACCCGACCAATCCGCTGCCGCACCTGCGACTGGCCGAGGCCCTCTCGCGCGCGAAGGACTCGGACGGCGCCGTCCTCGAGTTCGGAATCGCGTCCGGCCAGCTGCTGAAGCTGGGGAGGCGCGAGGACGCCCTGAAGGTCATCGAGCGCCTCCTGCACCACCGCGCCGACCCGACGCACGCGCGCATCGCCGCAGAGCTGTACCTCGCCCGCAACACGCTCAACGACGGGCTCCAGTCGCTCACCAAGCTGCAGATCTGCTTCCAGGCCAACCCGCACGACCTGGACACACTGGGCCTGCTCGCCCGGTCGTTCACCCAGATCGGGCAGGCCGCGAAGGCGATCGAAGTGCAGAAGGAGATGGCCCGCATCGCGCGCGACGCGGGCATGACGCAGCTGTTCAAGGAGCTCGTCACCAAGCTGACGAAGATCGCCCCGAACGACGAGGGCGTGCGCCGGCTCGCCGAAGGCTCCGCGCCGCCCTCGATGGGCCTCGGCGGCCCGGTGTCGCGCAAGGCCGAGCCGATGCCCGAGCCCGAGGCGGAGGCCGTCGTCGAGGGGATCGACGAGTCCTACGAGGACGTCGGCGAGGCAGACATCGAAGAGGAGCCGCTCGAGCTCGCCCAGCGCAGCGGCGGCGTCGACCTGGAGGACGACGAGATCAGCGTCAAGTTCGCCGAGGTCGTCGACGAGGTGGACGAGCCCGCGACCGCCACCGGGACCCCGGCGCAGCTCGCCGCCATCCTGTCCGAGGCGGCGGCCTTCCGCGAGACGCGCCTGCACGCGAAGGCGATCGAAGCGCTGCGCGGCGGCGCGGAGATGGCGCCCGACTCGATCGAGGTTCACCAGGCGCTCCGCGACGTGCTCCTCGACGCGGGGCGCACGCAGGAGGCCGCGGCCGAGATGATCTTCATCGCCCGGCTGCTGATCGAGGGGATGGATCCGGACGCCGCGGCGAGCGTGCTCCAGGAGGCGCTGGCGCTCGAGCCGGACGACGCCGTGGCCGTCCAGATGCTGCGCGATCTCGGCTACGAGCTCGTCGAGGAGGCGGCGGAGACCGGGAGCGGGGCGTTCCGCGAGGCCCCGCCGATGCGCGCCTCGCAGCCCAGCTACGGCCCGGACGCGCCGCTGCCCTCGTACGACCTCGAGGAGATCGGGCCCGAGGACGTGACCCGGCACTCGTACCCGGAGACGGCGTCGGAGCACATGCGCGCCGACGCCGCGGCGAACATCGACGACCCGTTCGGAGACGGCCCGCTGCCGAGCTTCCCGCTCGAGCCGACGACCGAGGTGCATCACGACGCGCTGCCGGAGTCGGCCGAGGGCAGGGGCGCCGTCTCCCACCGCAGGGGCAGCACGCCGGGGACGCCGGAGCTCGAGTCGAGCCTCGAGGAGGCCGAGTTCTTCGCGACGCGCGGCCTGTTCGACGACGCCCGCGCCATCCTCAGCGATCACCTGGCGCGCCTGCCGAACCACCCTCTGCTGCTCGAGCGCCTCGCAGAGCTCGACGCGCAGGAGCGCGGCGGACAGAACGGGTCGGGTCCCCGGCCGGCCCCGGGATCCGACGAGGAGGACCGCGCGTTCGACATCGCGGCGTCGCTCGGCGCGATCGAGGCGGAGCGCAACGGGGCCGCGTCGACGCCGAAGCTCGGCGCTGCCGCCGATCAGGTCGACGTCGAAGAGGTCTTCGCCAAGTTCAAGGCGGGCGTGGCGCAGCAGATCAGCGTGGACGACGCGCAGAGCCACTACGAGCTCGGCATCGCCTACAAGGAGATGGCCCTGCTCGACGACGCGATCCGCGAGTTCGAGACGGCCGCGCGCGATCCGAACCGCGAGAGCGTGTGCCACTCGATGATCGGCAACATCCACCTGGAGCGCGGGAACATCAACGAGGCCATCGACGCCTTCCTGGCCGGGCTCGAGGCGCCGGAGCGCACGAAGGACCAGGAGACGATGCTCAGCTACGAGGTCGGCTCCGCGTACGAGGCGAAGAAGATGGTCAAGCAGGCGCTCGACTACTTCCAGCGGGTGGCGAAGCTGACGCCGACGTTCCGGGACGTGCAAGAGCGCATCAAGCGCCTGCAGAAGGCCGACCCGAAGCCGCAGCCCGTCCGCGCCGTCGCGGTGGGCGCGGACGACGAGTTCGACCGCGCGTTCGACGATCTGCTCGCGGGCGGCAAACCGTAGAGCCGGCGGCGACCGAGGCCTCGCACTGCGACGCGTACACCGGCTTGTGATCCGTGCCGATGGCGCTCGCGGACGTGCAGAGGCCGGAGAGCGCGGCAGGGCGAAGGGCGCGGACGGTCAACGTACACGAGCGGGCCGGGGGAGCGCCGCGTGCGGTACGTGCGGCGCCCCCCGACCTCCAGACCACGCCGGCGCGCGCGGTGCGGGCCAGCGCCTGCCTTGGACGCGGACCACGGTTCCAGTCCGAGCGGAAGGCGAGAGGCTCCTCCAACCTCTTTTCTGTGAACCCGCCGCCCTTGCTCGCGCGCGGGGCCAAGCGTTACCTACCCGCCACACTGGATGAGCGCACCCCACTTCTTGGCCCCTGGCTCTTGACGGATGCCCTCTTCCATCAACCGGGCGATCTCCTGTTGAGGCTGCATGGAAACCTTCCTCGCCCCGGCGCCGATTATTCTGAGGGTCTCGCAGGAGCCCTCGGCCTGTTCACCACAGGACCCTGTCGCTGATCGCGTCGATCAAGGAGAACACCAAGCGGCCCGAGACGGCGACCGAGGAGGAACTGGTCGAGATGGCCGAGGCCTGCGTGCGCAAGGCCAAGAAGAAGATGAAGGGGAAGCAGCAGACGTGATCGACCTGTCGTGCTTCACCCATCCGCGGTCACGAGTCTTGCGCCAGGAGAGCGCGGTCGAGCCACGCGGGGCTCGCCCCATGGCGCACGAGGTGCCCCCTGCGCGCGGCAGCGACGAGTCGCGGCGCGGTCCACGGCATCGTCGAGTCGTAGACGCGGATGCGCTCGAACACTCCGAGCGCCTTCCGGAGGTTCTCGACGCTCGCCTCGTGAATCGCGTGGATGTCTCGCTCCGACGCTCCATGACCGCCGCCCTGCGCTCGCTGGAGGACTCGCGCGACGTTCTCCGCAATCGAATCCGTCGCGACGAAGCGCAGCTGCGTCACGAAGCCGTGCGTCCGTGCCAGCTCGGCCTGCGCAATCGCCGCGGTCGTCCGGAGCGTCGTTTCGACCGCGAACGACAGGCCACGCTCGATGTGATCGCGGACGAAGTGCTCGCACTCTTTCGCCACCGCGCGCCGGACGTCGCGCGAGATCGCACGGTAGCTCCCCTGGATCTGCGCGCACCGGTCGTCGATGTTGAAAGCATCGACGCCGAACTCCGAGACCGGGAAGTACGTGGTCTTGCCGCTGCCGGGCGGTCCCGCCACGACGAGCATGCGCGGTCGCGCCATTCGCGCGTCAACCCGTCTCGAGCGTCGTGTCCGAATCCGGCATCATGTCCGGCGGCAGCGCGCTGGAGACGAGCTTGCCGTTCGCGTCGATGATGCCCAGCCGTTCGAGTCGGGCGCGTGCGGCCTGAACCCGGGTGGACGCAAGCGCCATCACGCGGCGCTCCCATTCCTCCTCGTCCTCGTCGCGGTCGAGATCGAGGTCGCCGATCGGGGCGCTCGGGATGGGCGAGAGGTCGTTCGTGGGCGCAGCGGCCATATGCTCAGCATGCCCGACTCGGACGCGCTTCGCCAGAAGACGGAGCCGCGCAGCGGACCCTTTCGCGTGCGCGAGAGTCCGCTGTCCTCGAGGCGGGCAGGTTGAACGTCGCCGATCGCCGAGCATCAGGGTGCGCCGCCTGCATTGCCCCCGTCGCCGGGCCGCCGCCAAGACACGATCCAGGGAGGCTTCGACATCTACGGCATCCGCGTGCCCCTGGTGGTCGTCAGTCCCTACGCGAAGAAGGCGTACGTCGGGCATAACGTGTACGACCACACGAGCGTCACCCGCTTCATCCAGGGGGCAAGAAAGAGGATCAATCCTCCAACCTCTTTTCTGTGAACCCGCCGCCCTTGCTCGCCCGCGGGGCCAAGCGTTACCTACCCGCCACGGACGCGGGCGGCGGTGACGGCTGCGCTCCCGCGTCTGCGGCGGCAAAGCACCGCCGCAGGCCATCGCGTGTACGGCGACGCCGGCCGACAGCGGCACGCCGCCGGGCTTCGACGGGGGCAGCCTCGACCAGTGCCTCGTCGACAAAGACTGCGGCGACGGCGGCGTGTGCAGCTGCCAGGGCAACACCTTCGCCTGGGCGCACCAGAGCTACGGCAACTCGTGCGTCGCAGCCAGCTGTCGCTCCGACTCCGATTGCGGGCCTCGGCGGGCGGGCCCGCGGGATACTGCGCGTACGACACGACCATCGGGCACTGGTCGTGCGGCTACAACTTCTGCGCGGGGTGACACGGTGGAGGCCGCAGGGCGAGCCCGCATCAGTCGTGCAGATCTCGCACGCAAGCCCCCGCTGGCTGAGGCTGGGGAATGCGCTACGCGGGCTCACGCCGGCGTCGGCAAGCTCACCATCCACTGCGTGCCGAAGCGGTCCACACACATGCCGAAGTACGGCCCCCACGGCGCGTTCGCGATTGGCATGGTTACCTTCCCGCCGTCGCCGCTGAGCGCCTGGAACACGCGATCGGCCTCGGCTTTGTCGTTCGCGACGACCGAAACATGGAAGTTGTTACCAGCCTTCAGCGGCGGGCTGAGCCCTTCCACGGCGTCGCTGCCCATCAGGTGCACCATCTCGGTGATGGGCAGCTGAATGTGCATCAGCTTGTTCTTCGCGCCCTCGGGCACGCCCTTCATGAAGGGCGTGTCGCCGAAGGTCTGCTTCATGGCGATGCGTGTTCCGAAGACCTTCTCGTAGAACTTGAAGGCCTCTTCGGTATTGCCGGCAAAGTTCAGATAGATGTGCACGAGTTGCATGGGGAACCTCCGAGAACGTGAGTTTTTACATGGAACGAGAACGCGCCGACTACGGCGCCGATCGAATCAGGCCGTTTCGCCCGTGTCACGCTGGCGCGGGAGAAGAAGCGCCCGAACGCGCGCGTCGCGCACGTACAGGCACGCCCACAAGAGCACGCCGAAGACGACGGGGAACAAGAACGGCTCGCCCATGCGCACGTGGGTCGCGGTGGCCCCGCCGAGGTACCCGGTGAGGAGGACCGCGCCCAGGACGGCGGTGCGCGGGACGACGTACAGGATCGTGCAGGCGAGCAGAACGAGGCCGAGTGGGATCAGGCAGGACGCCGGGTAACCGACACGGGCCGTTCCTTCCACGTACGGCGCGAGGCGGAGCACCTTGCCGGCCCCGTCGATGAGGAGGAAGAGGACGAGGAGCGATCCGACAACGCGCGCGGTCCAAGTCTTAGCGGTGGCGGAGCGGGTGGTGGTTGAGCTTGCCTGGTCGAAGGTGGTTTCCATGCCCCGAGGACGAACGGGGAGGGTCGGACCCGACACGCCCCCCACTTTCTTCTTTTCTTTCTTCGACCCCCTGTCGGCCGCCGGCTTACTCCTTCGTCCTGGGAAGGAGACCCGCGAGAATGCTGTACGCCATGCTGCGGGTAGCCCGCGCAGCACCCCCTCGGTCGTCGCGAGGGCGAGGCGGTGCTGACGGGGAGGTGGTCGGCGACGTCGAGGCGCTTTCGCGCTTCCCGATGAGCGCTTCCAGTCAAGCAGCTCAACGCGCACTAGGTTGCCGACCTGCTCGACAACCTTCGCGAGTCCTCGTCCGTGTCGGCTGCGAAGCCCATCAAGGCGCGTTCCTCATGTCGAGGTCGTTCGCCACGAACGCGCTCACGCGATGCTTGGTGACCACGACGCGCCCCGGGCGGAAAGCCCGCTTCTTGTCGAGGAAGAACCCGCGAGGTCGTGGTCGCTGGACCGTCGGAGTAGCGGTGGGCGTGATTCTGCGCTGAGCTTCGCGCCATGCCCATGGCCGATTTCGAAGTCGACACGCGCGTCGAGGGCGCGAGCGGGGCCTACTCCGCGACGCTCGCCCCGGCGTGGAACATCTGGGGTCCCAACGGCGGCTACCTCTGCGCCATCGCCCTGCGCGCGGTCGGGTGCGAGTGCGCCATCAGGCGTCCGGTCGCCGTGTACGTGCACTACCTGCGCGTGGCGAAGTTCGGGCCAGTGAACATTCAGGTGACACCGCTGGCCCAGGGCAAGCGGGCAGAGTCGTTCCGGCTCGAGATGGCCCAGGAAGGCTCGGTCGTTCTCGCCGGCATGGTGCGTACGGCGGTCGCGGGCGAAGGGCTGGTGCACGACTTCGGCGACCGGCCCGAAGTCCCGCCGCCCGAGGCGCTACCGCGACCGGCCGACCTGATGACCGCCGAGCACCGGAAGCGCCCCGCCTTCTGGGACAACCTCGAGTCCCGCGTCGTGCAGCGGGAGCGTTATGCCCTGCCGCTCACGGCTGCGGCGCCCCGGTGGATCGAGTGGTTCCGGTTCGAGACGCGAGCAGGCCTCGGCGACCCTTTCGTGGACGCGGGGCGGTCCCTCGTCCTGCTCGACACGCTCTCCTGGCCCGCGGCGTGGATCGCGCACCCGGACACGCCTCTCATCGCGCCGAGCCTCGACTTCGGCGCCTGGCTTCACCGCCCCGCTGCCGAGAGCGAATGGCTGCTGGTCGATTCCGTGTCCCCCGTGGCCGAGCGCGGCGCCATCGCAGCGCACGCGCGCGTGTGGGACCGCGCGGGCCGCCTCGTCGCGAGCAGCGGCACACAGCTACTCTGCATGCCGCCGCCGAAGAGGGGATGAGGCAGGACCAGAGTGTCGGTCCCCCCAGCACGCGTACGCTGTTCGCTCACGCGACGTCGGCGGGCTCGGCCTCGGGGTATGCCTACCCGCCGCCATTCACGCGAGAACCACGGCCAGAGCCCTGCACACCCTCCGGACGCCACCGTCCGAGGTATGGATGCGCAGCCCCGCGTGGTTGGCGGCATGAAGGATCTGCGCATCCGCCCATCCGACGCCGGACCCGCCGCCGGGCCCCCCGTGGCAGGTCATCGCAGACCAAGGCTGTGGGCCAGCCTCGGCGCCGCGCGGACGACGCAAGGCGGTGCGTCGCTCTGTCTCGGCGGGGCATGGCCGTGACTCCGATCGACAATCACGCGGTGATTTGGATTCGCTCGAGCGCCGCGAGCAGCCGCAGCACGTACGGGTCATCCTCGGTCGCGAGGGCGCGCAGCGCGTCCGCGCGCGTGGTGCGCGACTGCCACAGCGCGCGCACGGCGCGCTGCAGGGCGCGGATGCTCTCCTCGGGGATCGCGCGCCTGCGCAGGCCCACCACGTTGACGCCCCGGACGCGCGCGCGGTCCCCCTGCACCACCACGAAGGGGGGCACGTCGCGCTCGCACGCGGCGGTGGCGGCGACGAACGCGCCCTCGCCCACGCGCACGTGCTGGGTGACGCCGCTCAGCCCCCCGAAGGTGACCCAGTCCTCGACGACCGCGTGGCCGGCGAGCTGCACGGCGTTGGCGAAGACGCACCGCGAGCCGACGGTGACGTCGTGCGCCACGTGCGCCCCGACCATGAAGAGGTTGTCGTCCCCGATGCGCGTGGTGCGGCCGTCGGTGCCGCCATGCACCGTGGCCTGCTCGCGGAACACGTTGTCCGCGCCCGTCTCGACGCGAGCGGGCGCCCCGGAGTGACGCTTGACCTGCGGGTCGCCGCCGACGATCGCGAACGGGTGCACGACGTTGCGGGGCCCGAGCACCGCGGGGCCGCGGACGACCGCGTGGGCGTGCAGCACGCACCCCTCGGACAGCACCACGCCCCGCTCGACGATCGCGAAGGGGCCGACGACGACGTCGGCCGCCAGCTCGGCGCCGGGGTCGACGATCGCGGCATCGTGCACCCTCGCCATCCCGCTCACCGGCTTCGATCGACCACGCTCGCCAGCAGCTCCGCGCTGGCGCACAGGGCCCCGTCCACCGACGCCTCGCCCCGGAACTTCCACACGTTCGTCCGGTGGTGGACGATCTCGACCTCGAGGTCGAGCCGATCGCCCGGGGTGACCGTGCGCCGGAACTTCGCCTTGTCGATGCCCAGGAAGTACATGAGCGACGTGCTTGCGTCGAACGGCTCGCTCGCGTAAGCGAGGATGCCGCCGATCTGCGCGAGCGCCTCGACGATGAGGACGCCCGGCATGATCGGCCTCGAGGGGAAGTGCCCCTGGAACCAGGGCTCTCCCATCGTGACGCACTTGTGGCCGAGGATGCGCTCGCCCGGGACGACCTCGGTGACGCGATCGACCAGCACGAACGGCCAGCGGTGCGGCAGGATCTTCAAGATCCGGTCGATGTCGATCGTCGTGCTCGGCTTCATGCGTCCCCCGGCGGCTCGAGGTCCCGGTACAGCCTCGCCAGGCCGCGCAGCCACCGCGACCGGGCGACCGCCGGGTAGCCTGCCACGGTCGCTCCGGCCGGTACATCGCCGATGACGCCGCTCTTCGCCGCGATGCGCGCGCCGTCGCCCACGACGACGTGGTCCGCGATGCCCGCCTGACCTCCCACGAGGACGCCCCGACCGATGCGGACCGAGCCGGCGAAGCCGCACTGGGCGGCGACCATGGAGCCCTCGCCGATCTCCACGTTATGCCCGACGTGCACCTGCGCGTCGAGCTT
>PLYU01000289.1 GCA_003153495.1 Myxococcales bacterium | reverse complement strand
GACGCGGCCACGGCCCGGTTCGACGGCGAGGACGACATGTTGAGGTCGAAGGCTGCGATGGTCCGCCGGTCCGAGGCGACGCTCCCTCCGTCCTCGATCACCTCACTCCTCCCATCCGCCGTCCCGCGCGGGACCTCGACCTGGACCTCGACCTGGACCTGGACCTCGACCTCGACCTCGACCTCGACCTCGACCTCGACCTCGACCGGGACCGCAGTCGCGCGTGCACTTGCGCGTGTGGTGCTGCGGGGGGTCGCATGAACCGAGGCGGACGCCGAGAGGTGCCAGTCACTCAGAGGGTGTTCAACAGCAAGATCAGAAGATCAGGAAGGAGGAGTCTTGGTGATTGGGCCCAAATGCGCCTCGACCCGGCGACTTCTGACGTTTCACCGGCCGAAATCCTTCCTGATCTTCCCGATCTTTCTGTTGAACATCCTCTCAGCGGATTGTTGGAAGTCGTCGGCCCCTGAGGCGCGCTATACTGGCTTAATGCGCCCAAGGCGGCTCTCCACCAGACCCACGTCGTCGGTCCGCCACCGGAGCGGCGCGGGCGAGCCGCTGCTGCTCTTGCACGGCTTCTCGTCGTGCGCCGAGGCCTGGATGCCCATCGTGCCGGCGCTCGAGCGTCGGCACGAGGTCATCGCGGTCACGTTCCACGGCCACAGGGGCGGCCCCCGCCTGCCGGCGACCTTCGGCCACACGATCTCCGAATCGGCGGACCTCGCCGAGGCCGAGCTCGACGCCGCCGGCTTCGGCCGGGTGCACATCGTCGGCAACTCGCTCGGCGGGTGGCTCGCGATCGAGCTCGCGCGCCGGGGGAGGGCGCTCTCGGTGGTCGCGCTGTCGCCGGCCGGCGGCTGGGAGTCGGGCAGCGCGCAGCAGAGGCGAGTCAAGGGCGTGTTCAGGAGGATCCGCGCCGCGCTCCACGTCGGCGGCCCCCTGGCGCCGCTGCTCGCCCGGTTCGCCGTATCGCGGCGGATCGCCCTCGGCAACATCGTCGCCCGCCCGGAACGCCTGACCCCCGCCCAGGCGCGCACGATCATCGAGGCCTCCTGGAAGTGCGACGCCTTCGAGGGCGTGCTCGGAGCGGTCGAGCGCGAACCGCCCCCGCAGCCCATCCATTCGATCCCTTGCCCGATTCGCATCGTGTGGGGCAGCAGGGACCGGATCCTGCCCATGTCCGGCTACTCGGAGCGGTGGCGCGCGATCATCCCCGGCGCGGAGTGGGTCGAGCTCCCGGGCGCCGGCCACGTGCCGATGTACGACGACCCGGACGGAGTGGCCCGCGCCATCCTCGAGGTCACGTCGCGCGCCTCCGACGCTCGCGCGGTCGCCCAGTAGCCGCGAGCGCGGGGGTCCGGGCGGCGGCCGCGCCAGCCTTGCGCAAGGGCCAGTCCGAGGTTATTTAGTGTCCGGGTCAGAAACTACCGTTCCACCGTGTACGACGACGCTCTCTCGATTCTGGGATCCGCGAAGTTGCGAAACGGGCAGCGACGCTAGGTAAGGATCGAGAACAAAATCATGGGCAATCGTCTCTACGTAGGCAATCTTTCGTTTCAAAGCACCTCCGAGTCCCTGCGCTCCGCGTTCGCCGCGTTCGGCTCGGTGACCGACGTTCACCTCGTGACCGATCGCGAGTCCGGCCAGTCGCGCGGCTTCGGGTTCGTCACGATGGGCACGGCTCAGGAAGCCGCCAAGGCCATCGCGGAGATGAATGGCGCGACGCTCGACGGTCGCGCGCTCCGCGTGAACGAGGCTGAAGAGCGCCAGAGCCGCGGTGGTGGGGCCGGTGGCGGTGGTGGCGGTGGCGGTGGCGGTGGCGGCAAGCGCGAGCGCTGGTAAATAAAAGGAAGGTTAGATGGCTTCGAACACCACCTTCGTCAAACGCCAGAAAGAGCGCGCTCGCCAGGAAAAGCAGCGCGAGAAGGACGCGAAGCGAAAGCAGCGTCGCGCCGAAGGCCCGGCCCCGAGGGGGCCGGTCGAGCCGGGCGTCGACCCGGACATCGCCGGGATCGTCCCGGGGCCTCAGCCGATTCCCGAGGAGTGAGCCTGGTTCGCTTCGCGGCGGCCCTCGGGCTCGCGCTCGGGGCCGTCTGCTGCGGCGGGGCGGGCGTGCAGTCGTCGCCGTCAGCCCCGGCGACGGAGGTCTCGCCTGCGATCGCGGCGAGCGACGGCGGGCCTGCGCCCCCGGCGACGGGGGAAGAGGACGCGGCCATACCCGTGTCCGCGAGAGATCCGTCGTGGGGGAGCCGCCTGGCTCTCGTGACGATCGTGGAGTTCGCCGACTTCCAGTGCCCCTTCTGCCAGCGCGCAGAGGCGGCGCTGCAGGCGGTCCGCTCGGCTTACGGACCCGACAAGGTCCGGATCGTGTGGAAGAACGACCCGCTCTCCTTCCACCCGAACGCCCGCCCGGCGGCCGAGGCCGCGATGGGCGCCTTCGCCCTCGCAGGCAGCGAAGGCTTCTGGAAGTTTCACCGCCTCGCGTTCGATCACCAGGGCTCGCTCGGTCCGGAGGGCTACCTCGAGTGGGCCAGGGAGGCCGGCGTCGCGAGCAGCGACCTCGCCGCCTTCAGGGCGGGGCTCGATGACCACCGGTGGGCCGCTCAGGTGGACCGGGGCGTGGCCGAGGGAGACGCGGCCGGATTCGAGGGGGTGCCGTCGTTCTTCATCAACGGCGTGCTGCTGAGCGGAGCGCAGCCGTTCGAGGAGCTCAGGTCGATCGTCGACCAGGAGCTGGCCAGCGCCCAGGCCGCGGTCGACTCGGGAACGCCGCGCGAGCGCGTGTACGCGAAGCAGGCCGCCGTGAACGTCGCCGCTGCGGCCGCCGAGCGCGCCGCCGCCGACAAGGCGAGGCGGGACGCAGACGACGACTCGGGCGTCGTGTACCGCGTCCCGCTCGGCAAGAGCCCCGCACGCGGCTCGCCGGGGGCGCTCGTCACGATGGTCGAGTTCAGCGATTTCCAGTGCCCTTTCTGCGCGCGGGTCGAGCCGACGCTCGAGGCGCTGCGGGCCAAGTATGGCGACGCGCTCAGGCTCGTGTGGAAAAACGATCCGCTCGCGTTCCACGCGGCTGCCGGGCCGGCGGCCGAGGCCGCGATGGAAGTGCGCGCCGAGAAGGGCGATGCCGCGTTCTGGGCGATGCACGACGCGCTCTTCGCCGAGCAGCGCAGCCTCGTCGCCGGCGACGTAGCCGACGTCGACGCGATCGTCGCCATCGCGGCTGCGGCCGGGGCGAACGCCGGCCGCGTCAAGCAGGCCATCGCTCTTCGCAGCCACGGCAAGGAGATCGACGCCGACGGAGACGTCGCGGCCGACTTCCAGGTGAACGGCACCCCGCAGTTCTTCATCAACGGACGCCGCCTGGTGGGGGCGCAGCCCCAGGAGCGCTTCGAGGCCGTCATCGACGACGAGATCGTCAAGGCGCGGGCGCTCCTCGCAGCAGGCATGAAGCCCGCCGACCTGTACGGGGCGCGGATCAAGGACGGTCGCGGCCCGCCCGAGCTGGAGAGGCGGCCGGTACCGGCGTCGCTGCCTGCCGGCGATCCGGTCCTCGGCGGCGCGGCCGCCCGGGTCGTGGTCCACGAGTGGGCCGACTTCCAGTGCCCCTTCTGCGGAAAGGTCGAGAGCGCGCTCGCGGCGCTGGCGAAGGACTACGGCAAGCGCGTGCGGCTCGTGTGGCACGACCTGCCGCTGCCGATGCACCCGGACGCGCGCCTCGCCGCGCAGGCGGCGCGCGAGGCCTACGCGCAGAAGGGTGATACCGGCTTCTGGGCGATGCACGACCTGCTGCTCGCCAACCGGCAGGCGCTGGCAAGAGCCGACCTCGACGCCCGTGCTCGCGCGGCGGGCCTGAGCATGGACCGCTGGGCCGCGGCGCTCGACGGCGCCGCGCACGCGCAGGCGATCGAGGCGGACGTGAAGGCGGCGGGCGAGGCCGGCATAGGCGGCACGCCGGCGTTCCTCGTCGTGCCGGCGGGCGCGTCGAGCGGTTACTTCATCGGCGGCGCGCAGCCGTACGCCAGGTTCCGGAGAATCGTCGAGCGAGCGCTTTCCGACGTGAAGTGAAACCGCCAGGATGCGGCGGTCTTCTCTCTACGGCGCGCGCGGGAAACCGGGGGCGCCGAACGGGCTGGCCATGTGTCATCTCCTGTAGAGGGCGACTGTGATCGTGATCCCGGCTCCCGCCGTGACGAAGAGAACGTTGCGCGCGAGCGCGAAGGCCCCCGAGTCGATCGCCGCCTCGAGCGAGGCGATCGGCCCGGCCGTGTGCGCCGGCCCGAGCTCGCCGGGGCCCGGAGCGACCCGCTCCCGAGGGATGGCCATGGCGCGCGCGACCTCGTCGGCCAGGCGCGGGGGGTACTGGCTGGCCACGAGCAGGTCGACGTCCGCGCCGCGGAGCCCGAGGTCAGCGAGGAACGCGCCCGTCGTCTCGACCGCGCACGCGATCGCTCTGTCGGCGAACGCCGGATCCTCGCGGACCACGAGCACGTTGCCGCCCCTGCGCGCCTTCGGGTTCGCGGCCTCCCACTCGACGCACGCCTCGAACAGGCCGGCGTGCTCCGCGAACGTGCGCTGCGCGAACCGCTCGAAGCCCTGGCCTCCCTCGCCCGGCTCGACCAGGACCGCCCCGCCGGCGGACGCGAAAGGGAACCCGTGCGACGTACGGGGCGACGGGTCGGCATCCCCCGCCACGATCAGCGCGAGCCGCGACGTTCCCGCGCGTATGAGCGAGTCGGCCAGCTCCAGCGCGGTGAGGGCCCCGCACCCCCCGTCGAGGACGTCGAACGAGAACGTCCCGTGGCTGTGCGGTCGCGCGGGGTGCCCGGGGTTGGCGCCGAGATCCTCCTGGATGATCGCCGCGAGCGCCGGCTCGGCGAGGCTCCTGTCCTTGTAGACGCCGGCGTTGACGAGCAGGTCGATGTCCTCGGGGCGACGGTGCCCGCGGTCCAGGCAGCGCCGCGCGGCGATCTCGGTCAGCGCCAGCGCGCCCCGCGCGAAGAGGCCTCGGTGCGCGCGCCAGCTGGCAGCCGACTCAATGCGTGCGCCCATGGGTCTCCACCAGGTCGTCCATGACCAGCACGATGACTCCGATCTCGAGCCCCGACGCCACCGATAGCAGCATGACCCGCTCGCCCCGGCGGAACGCGCCCTCGCCCAGGTACTTGTGCAGCGCCACGAAGTGCGTGGTCGACGCCGTGTTGCCGAAGCTCTCGACGTTCACGATGGTGTGCTTGGGGCCCGCGCCGAACCGCTCGCGCAGGACCCGCTCTCCGGCGCGGATCGCGCGCGTCGAGGTCTGGTGCGGGATGAGCCAGTCGATGTCGGAGAGCTGCAGCCCGCTGCCCTCGAGCGCCTCGCCCACCAGCGGCGGCGCGTCCTGCATCGCGACCTTGTGAATGGTGCGAGCCTTCGTGAACATCTCGGCGCCGGGCATCTGCGACGCCGGAAGCCCGAGGCACAGCCGGCTGTGCTCCGAGATCGTCGTGAAGCCCGCGAACGCGATGCCGGCGCGACCCGAGGGGGCGCGCTGCACGATGACCGCGGCCCCCGCGTCGCCGAGGGTCAGGGACGCGAGCTGGCGGCTGTAGATACTTCTCACGTCCCGCGCGGCGTTCGCGCCCAGACTCGAGATGAACTCTCCGCTCACGACCATGCCGGCCCGGATGGCCCCGCGGCGGATGAAGTCGTTGAGCAGGAACACGCCCGTCATCATCCCGGCGCACGCGTTGGCGAGGTCGAAGCTCCGGGCCCGGGGCGCCCCGATGGCCTCCTTCACCGACAGGCTGAGCGGCGGCTCCAGCCGGTAGGACAGGCCTCCGACGTAGCGCGTGATGCTCGTGCACACGACCATCTCCAGCTCTTCCGCGCGCAGCGACGACCGCGCGAGGCAGTCGCGCGCAGCGTCGACGGCGAGGGTGAACGAGTCCTCACCGTCCGAGCAGACGCGTCTCTCGCGGATGCCCGTCAGGCGCTCGAGGTCGATGTGCGTGCGGTGCCGCATCCCCGCCACGAGCTCTCGCGAGGTCAGCCGGCGCTTTGGCAGCCTGGCGCCGATGCTCTCGATGCGCGCGGCGCACGGCGGGCCAGCGCCGTCCTTCCACCGCCGTTCGGCGAGCATCCATGAGGGGTCGGTGCCCACGCCGTGCCCTGATGCACGCTCCGCACCGTGCACCGATCGGCCCGGCCCGGGCCGTCTGCGCCTGCTCTTCGCCGCAGCGGCGCAGGACCCGCGGCCCCGCGCAAAGCGTGCGTTCCGCCCGCGGGCGCCTTGCCGCCTTCCCGGGCGACGCTTAAGTGATGAGAGGCGTGCGACCGCTACGCTCTCTGGTGCCGTGGGACCGTCTGCGCGTCGGCCGCCGCGCGGACCTCCCCGAGCGGCGCGCCCTCGAAGAGGCCCTCCGGGCGCGCGTCGCCCGGCCGTCCGTGCGCATCGCCGGACGCAAGGCCCGCATCGTGTTCGACGGCGGGCGCGCCGGGCGGTTCACCGTCGACATCCGCAACGACCAGGTCAAGCTCACGCCCGGCGGGGTGGCCCGTCCGACGTCCACGGTGTTCGGCGATCCGGAGACGCTCGTGCGCGTGCTCGATGGGCGTCTGACCGGCGTCGAGGCCTTCCTCGAAGGCCGCCTCTTCCTCCGCGGCAACATCGCCCTCACCCTCGAGCTCGACGATCTGCTGCACCCTCCCGGCGCGATGCGCTCGCGCGCCGTGCGATGCCAGCGCACCACCGCCGATGGCCTCGAGGCGTTCTACCTCGAGGCCGGCCCTCCCGACGCTCCCCCGGTGGTCCTCCTGCACGGCCTCGGCGCCACGGGCGCCTCCTTCCTGCCGACGCTGTGGGACCTCTCGCAGGACCACCGCGTCATCGCCGTCGACCTGCCTGGCTTCGGCGAGACCGACAAGCCCCTGCGACGCCTGCAAGCCGACTATCTCGCCCGCTGGACGGTCGCGTTCCTCGACGCGGTGGGGCTGCAGCGCGCGAGCCTCGTGGGCAACTCGATGGGCGGCCGCGTCGCGCTCGAGGTCGGGCTGCTCTCTCCCTCCCGCGTCGACAGGCTGGTCCTGCTGGCCCCGTCGATGGCGTGGCGGCGCTACCGCGCGGCGGCCGGCCTCGTACGCCTGCTGAGGCCGGAGCTGGCGGCGCTCCCGCTGCCGATGCTCCACCGCATGGTCGCGTCGTTCGTACGCTCGCTCTTCGCCCACCACGAGCGCGTCTCCGACGCCGCGATCAACGCAGCCGCAGACGAGTTCGTGCGCATCTACGCCACGCCGCGCGGCCGCGTCGCCTTCTTCCACGGGGCCCGGGAGATCTACCTCGAGGACCCGCACGGCACGAAGGGCTTCTGGGACCGCCTGCCGTCGCTGTCGCCTCCGGCGCTCTTCATCTTCGGCGACAAGGACTGGCTCGTTCCGCGGGCCTTCGCGCGCCATGTGCGCCACGCGTTGCCATCGGCGACCTGCGAGGTCTTCCACGACTGCGGGCACGTCCCCCAGTTCGAGCTTCCGGCCCGCACCAACGCCCGCATCCGCGAGTTTCTCGCCGACCCGACGAAGGCCTGAGGCTCATGCGTGGTGCGCCACCTCGCCGTCCTCGCGGCGGCGGTCCGGCTCGCGCGCCGCGAAGAGAGTCTCGAGCGAGCCCTGGTATCGCTTGAGGACCTCGGACCGCTTCACCTTGAGCGTCGGGGTGAGCAGCCCGTTGGTGGTCGAGAACCCGTCCTCGATGAGCGCGAACCGACCGATGCGCTCGTAGCCCCGGAACCCCTCGCCCGCGGCGACGACCACGCCCTCGAAGACGGCGCGCACGTCCGCGTCGGACAGAAGCTCTCCGAACGGCGTCGCGTCCTTGCCGCGCGCCCGCGCCCACGCCAGGAGGGCCTCGCGGTTGGGCACCAGCAGCGCGACGTTGTGGGGCCTGTTGGCGCCGTAGACGAACGCCTGCTCGATGAGCGGGCTCAGGGTGAGCTGCTCTTCGAGGGCGGCCGGGGCCACGTACTTGCCGTTCTCGAGCTTGTAGATCTCCTTGATGCGCCCGGTGACGTAGAGGAAGCCGTCGGAGTCGAACCGGCCCAGGTCGCCGGTGCGCAGGCCGCCGTCGGCGGTCAGAGTCGTGGCCGTCTCCGCGGGGAGGTTGTGGTAGCCGGCCATGACGCAGTGGCCGTAGACGACGATCTCGCCCTCGCCGCCCTCGGCGCCGGGCGCCTTCGTGTCCAGCTCCACGCGCACGCCCGGGATGGGCTTGCCCACGCTCCCGATGCGGCGGTCCTCGGGCCTGTTGATGGTCGCGCACGCGCTCGTCTCGGTGAGGCCATAGGCCTCGAGGACGACGATTCCCAGGTCGTCGATGAACTCGGCCACCTCCGGCGACAGGGCCGCCGCCGCCGAGAAGGCGTAGCGGAGCCGGCCTCCGAAGCGCTGGCGGATCTTGGGGAACACGAGGCGATTCGCGAGCGCCAGGGCGAGCGCGTCGCCGGCGGGCAACGCCTCGCCGGCCCGCCGCCGGTGCCGGGCCCGGGTGGCGCGCTGGAAGAGCGCCTGCACGAGGCGAGGCTGCTCGGTCAACCCGTGCCTGACGTTCTGGAAGACGCGGTTCCAGACGCGCGGCACGGCGAACAGCAACGTGGGCTTCACCTCCTTCAGCTCGCCGACCAGCCGGTCGACGTCCTCGCAGATGGCCACCGACGCTCCGAGCAGGATCATGCCGTGCAGCTCGTCGCCGCCGAATACGTGGGCCCAGGGTAGAAACGCGAGGGACCGGTCCGCGTGCGACAGCGGCAGCAGCCGCGTGACCGCCTCGACGTTGGACACGATGCTCGCGTGAGTCAGCCGCACGCCCTTGGGCCGCCCCGTCGTCCCGGACGTGTAGCAGAGCTCGGCCATCTCGCTGCCGGCGAGCGCGACCGGCGCGACCGGCGAGCGCTCGCCGGCTGCGAGCAGGCCTGCGTAGCCTCGCGGGTCGTCGGCCGGCGCGTCGAAGTCGACCACGTGCGCCAGCGTCGGGATTCCGCGCGCGACGGCTGCGACGCGCGGCCCGACCGCGCCGCCGGACACCAGGCAGACCCTGGCGCCGCTGTCGGACAGGATGTGCGTCCAGTCGCGCTCGGTCTGCCCCTCGTACATCGGAACGTAGGCGGCGCCGAGCCCCGCGGTCGCGTAGCAGCCGACCGCCCACTCGACGCGATTGCGCGAGATGACTGCCACGCGATCGCCGGGGGCGACGCCGAGGCCCGCGAGGCCCGCGCGAAGCGCGTCGACGCGGCGCGCGAAGTCGCCGTAGCTCATCCAGCCCCATCCGGCATCGCCGCGCGTCCCGAAGAGCGGGCGCTCGCCGTGCGCGTGTACGGACGCAGCGAGCAAGGAAACGAGATTACCGACGCTGGAGGTGCTCATGATGCCCTGTACCCTTCCGCCCTGGCTGTGCGCGTGCCGGGGCGCCCCGCACTCGCTGACGGTGTTGTTGCAAGACTCGCGCGCGACTTGCATGGGTGGCCTGGCGGGATGGACATCCGCATCGACGACGTCATCGAGGAGGTGCGCGAGGACGCTCGCGGGGCTCGCGACTGGGTGGGACGGCTGAAAGCGCTCGTCCCGCTGCGCGACCGACTCGAGCTCACCTCCCCCCCGATCCTGGCGGCGAAGTTTCTGCGCTACGCGATGAGCCTGCGCCACAAGCGCGACAGCGTCGCCGACGATCCCGACGCCCGGAGCCCCGACTTCGCGCGCCTCGCGGCGGACCTCTTCCGGGCCCTGGGCCGCTTCTACTTCCGCCTCGAGGTGCAGGGCGTCGACAACGTACCGGCGCACGGGCCGGTCCTGCTCGTCGGCAACCACAACGGCGCCATGCTCCCCACCGACGGGTTCTTCACCCAGGTGGCGATCTGGGACCGCTACGGACCGGAGCGCGCAATCTATGCCCTCGCGCACGATTTTCTCTTCTACGACGAGCAGCTGAGGCGCTACGCGCTCAAGCTCGGCGCGCTGCGCGCCGGCCACCGGAACGCCCGCCGGGTGTTCGACCGGGGCGGCATCGTCCTGGTGTATCCGGGGTCGGACCTCGAAACGTTCCGCCCCTGGCGGGACCGCAACCGCATCGTCCTCGGAGGGCGGAAGGGTTTCGTGCGCCTCGCCCTCGAGGCCGGCGTGCCCATCGTCCCCGTCGTGAGCGCCGGCACGCACGAGCAGCTCGTCGTGCTGACGCGGGGCGACCGGCTCGCGAAGGCGCTCCGGATGCACAGGTGGGCGCGCACCGACGTCTGCCCGATCGTGGCGGCGCTGCCGTGGGGGATCACGACGGGGTTCCTGCCGTACCTTCCCCTCCCGGCGCAGACGTCGATCGCGTTCGGGCCGCCGATGACCTGGCCCGAGCTCGGCCCCGGCGACGCGCACGACCCGGCCGCCCTCGACCGGTGCTACGCGCAGGTCGAGACGAAGATGCAGGCGATGCTCGACGAGCTCACGGCGGGGCGCAGGCCATTCATCGGACGGAGGCCGGCACCTCGGCCAGGACGAGGGTGAGCGTGGTGCCGACGCCGGGCGTGCTCTCGCACTCGAGCAGCCCGCCGGCCTCGCGGACGCGTGCGGCGGCGTTGGCCAAGCCCAGGCCGCTGCCCTGATACGGGGGCTTCGTCGTGAAGAACGGCTCGAAGATCCGTCGGCGAACGTCCTCGGTCATGCCGACTCCCGAGTCGGCGACCTGAAGGCGGACGCTCGGCGCGCCCGCCCCGCCGGCGAGGCGCTCGAGGCGCAGGTCGATGCGGCGGCCGGGCCCCTCTACCTTCTCCACGGCGTCGCGCGCGTTGAGCAGGAGGTTGAGCAGCACCTGTTCGAGATCGGTCGGGGGCATCGACACGTGCCCCACGGTCGGGTCGATCGTGTGGGTGATGGTGATGTCGCGCGGGAAGGTCATCCGGCAGATCGTCTCGACGCGGCCCACCACCACGCGCGGGTCGGCCGGCTCGCGGGCCAGGGCCGGCCGCTTGCGCCCGAGCTCGAGCAGGCTCTTGATGAGGTCTCGCGCCTGGAGCGACGCGTCGAGCGCGACGGAGAGATTCGAACGCTGCGGCTCCGCGGCCTTCGCTAGCGCGAGCTCGAGGTTGGGGACGACCACCGCGAGGAGGTTGTTGAAGTTGTGGGCGAGGCCCGCCGTGAGCTGCCCGATCGACTCGACGCGCTCGGCCCGCTCCATCTGGGTGGCCATGCGCTTCTGCTCGGTGATGTCGAGCACGCCGCCCATCAGGACGCTCGGCTTGCCTTTCGCGTCTCTGAGCACGCTCCCCGCCGCGAGGACCCACCGCTCGCCCCCCCCGGCCGTGGCCGCCAGCCGGTGCTCGAGGGTCGGGTAGACGCCGGTCTCGCGCACCTCGCGCACGACGCCTTCGATGAGCGCCCGATCGTCCGGGTGAACGAGGGCCATGTAGCGGTCGACGCTGGCCGGCGTCTCGGCGACGCCCCAGATCTCGCAAACGCGGCGGTCCCACTCGATGGTGTCGGCCCGCATGTCCCATCGCCAGAAGCCGATCTTCGCCGCGCCGACGGCCAGCCGGAGGGCCTGTTCGCTCTCCGCGAGGGAGCGCTCCAGCCGTACGCGCTCGGTGATGTCGGCCGGCACGAGCACGATCGCGCCGACCTTTCCGGCTTCGAGCAGAGGAATCGCGCGGACGATGTACGAATGTCCCGGCTCGCCGTTCTCGCCGTAGCCGACGACTTCGTAGACGACCGGAGCCCCGGTGGCACACACGCGGGCGAGCGCCGCGCGCTGGGCTTCGTGGTGGCCCGGGTCGGTGAACTCGAACACGCTCCTCCCGACGACGGAGCCGAAGCCTTCGGAGGTCCTGCCCGTCGCGAGCGACCGGCCGTCCGGAGTCACCACGTTCAGGAACGCCGGAGCGTGCTCGCCCAGCGCCCGCAGGATCGGGTCGGCGCCCGTGGTCAGCGCCTTCTCGAGCTGCGCGACGCGCTCGCGGAGCACGCGGTTCTGTTCTGCGAGCTCGTCGCTCATGGACCCTGGGATCGGGAGGCTAGCCTGGCCTGCCCGCCCAGGCTCGCCCGCTCGACAGTAGACCGCCGGCAACGGCATCCATCAGCGACGCGAATCGCGCGAGATCGAAGGCGCTGCCGCTCCGCAGCCAGTCGACGTGAGCCGGCGTATGCCCGCTGGCCCCGCGCTCGTCGCCGTGGAAGTGCCCGATCACGTCCAGGTGATCGCCGTACCCCGCCCAGACGAGCCGCCCCCAGATCTGCGAGCGCACGGGCACGACTCCGTCGTTCTCGTGCTCGCCGGGTGACCGGCCGAACGCGCGCGCCAGCCCCCGCTCGTTGTCCTCGCCGGCGTCCGCGGCGGCACACGGGTAGCGGCGGTCGTAGCGCGACGCGATGGCGTAGAGCAGGGCGAAGATGCCGGCGCTCACGGCGCTCCGCGGGTCGCGCAGCGAGCGAAGCAGGGTGCCCGCCGTGGGCGGCGGCGCCATCGAGGCGGTCGACTGGTAGAGGACCCCCGGACGGTCCTCGACCCCCGCGATGAAGAGATCCATCGCCTCCGGCATGAGCTGGACCATCGAGCCGCTGTCCTCCTTGATGGCGGCGATGTATCGGCGCACTTCCTTGCTCCGCGCCCCTTCGATGCCGTGGAGCAGCGCGTCGGTCGCGCGCTCGAGCATCTTGACGTCGAGGCCGAGCGTCCGGTCGACCCGGCCGAAGGCGGCGACGAGCGCGCCCATGGCGGACAGCGGAGGCGCTCCGACCGAGAGCGCCACGACGGTCAAGGCGCTGAGGGCGGTCAGCACCCGCATGCCGCTCACCGTGGTGAAGAAGCTCGCCAGGGGCGTCCCGAAGTGCGGCGCGTTGATGGTCGTGACGCTCGCGATGCGAGGCTGCCACGGCGTGCCCCTCGACGTGCGCGCCAGCGACGCGGTGGGCGACGCGAGGAGCCGGGCGTCGAGACCCCCGGTCGAGTGGCCGACGAGGTGAATGGGCCCGCCGCCGGGCCCTCCCTCCTCGCACGTCTCGGCCACGAGCTGGGCGAGCGTCAGCGCGCGGCGGCGGATCGACGCGGTCGGTGCGACCTGGGCCACGTGAACCGCCACGTCGTCGCCCGCCTCGCGGATCCGCTCCGAGAGCGCGCGCTCGAGGTGCCCGAAGTACTCGTACGAGGCGAGGCGGCCGAAGCCGAACATGCCCGGAGAGAGGTAGATGCGGTGAAGCACGGCTCATCGTATCACTACCCGCACCATCAGGACCCCGACGCCTTCGAGCGGGCCCTGCGGGACTTCCTGGACGCTGACTCGGTGCCGGCCGCGCGCCTGCGCCACCTGCCCGGAGACGCTGCGCGCGAGGAAGGGCGCGAGTCGGCGTGACGCCGCGCCTTCGATGAAGGAAGGGCGCCCTCCGGCGCAGTAGCCGGGCACGCTGCTGCGTGTCGCTCGCCCCCGGCGGCTGAAGCGCGATCAGTTGATCGCCACGGCCATTCCGGCTGGCGAGCGCTCCCCGTGGCGGCGAACGACGTCGCCGAAGAGGGCCGTGCTCATCTGCGCGGGCCGGGTGGTGCTCATGAAGTCGAGGAGCGTCGAGAGGAACTGCAGCGGCGCGTCGAGGTGAGGGAAGTGCCCGGCGTCCGGGAACACGACGAGGCGGCTCCCGCGGATCGCGGCGTGCGCGGCGCGCCCGTGCGAGGCAGGGATCATGGGGTCCTGCTCACCCCACACGATCAGCGTCGGGATCTGCGAGGCCAGGTACAGCCGGTCGAGCGCGGTGGCTCGCTGGCCCCCCAGGTCGATCGCCGTGCGCACCGTGTGAATGAAGGCCTGCCGCGCGTCGGCGTCGAAGAGAGAGACGTAGCCGCGCCAGATCTCGCGCAGGTCGGTGCCCGTCCGGAGGCCCAGGCGTCCGAGGATCTTCGACCCGCCGTCGACCACGCTGCGCAGCCGCGACGAGCAGAGCCACGGCAGGAACCACTCCGCGCCCGGCAGCGCGGCCGCCCGGAGGACAGGATGCAGCTCGCGTCCGAGCCCTCCGCTGGACACGAGCACCAGCCGCTCGCACATCTCCGGGAACTGATACGAGAACTGCATGGCCACTCCGCCGCCGAGCGAGTGCCCGACCACCGTGACGCGGGGCTGACCGAGGACGGTCACCAGATCCCGCACGCTGCTCGCGTACGCGGCGATCGAGTACTCGGCCGGGGGCTTGGACGACTGCCCGTGCCCCAGCAGGTCCGGCGCGATGACCGTGAAGTGCTCCGACAGCGGGGGCAAGAGGTTCTCCCACGTGCTCGAGTTGCCGCTGAGGCCGTGCAGGAGTACGAGCGCCGGACCCTCGCCGGCCATGCGGTAGCTGACGGTGTGTCCGTGGAGCCTAATCTGTCGGGTGGGGATGGTCATGACGCTGCAGAGGTGTACGCATGTCGCGCGCCAGGGGGGCCGCGCCGCGCAGGTGCCGGGAAACGCTTGGAATTCTGTGCCCGACTCCCGCCTCGTCACGCGAGGTTTGCGCCTGCGCGCAGGCCCCGCTCAGCGCTGGCCCGCCGCGGTTGCGACGCACTCGTCGTCGGTCGAGGTGAGCATCGGGGCGTCCTTCGGTCCCACCGTCCAGACGGCCCCACCCCCCTTTCGAGGCCCGTAGGACACATAGAAGTCGCGCGCCCTCTCCCACGAGAGCCCGCGCGTCCGGGCCGTCGCCAGGAGAGCGCCCGGGGTGCAGCGCGCAGGCGCGACCGACACGACGCTGCCGCGCGGCGCCCGTGTTCCGGTGAGCCCCCTGGCGCCGATGGCGACGAAGGCCGGATCGGCGACGAGGCTCGAGTCGTCTTCGAAGGTAGCGACCACGCTGCCGGCGCACCGATCCGAGCGAGGATCGAGCGCACCGGAGGAGTCGACGCAGCCGATGAGGACGAATGAGAGCCGGGGCTCGGCCATGCCCAGGCGCTCGCGTGCGTACCGGGCCGCGTCCCCGACGAGCACGTCGACGGTGGGCGGGGCAGTCGGTGCGGGCAGAGCGTCGCCGACCTCCGGCGAGGACGGAGCAGGCTCGGTTCGACAGGCGAGCGTCGCCGACGCAGCGAAGAGCGGGACGAAATGCATCCGCAAGAGCCGCGGCGTCGGGTGCCGCATGCGCGCGTGGGTCGACATCGGTTGTCTCGTGGTGTGACCAGAATAGAACGCATCCCAGAACCTTGCGATCCCATCGCGCTGCCGGCGTCGGGGATCGTCGCCGTACGTGAGTCTCGTCACTCGTCCCATCTCGTCGCGGCCGCGAAGCGCACGCGCCCGGAGGGTGAGCCTCTCCTCGGGGGCTCGGACGGCGCGTGCTGTCGGGACCGTCCAGTCGGGGCGCTACGAGCTCGCCCCCTTCGGAGAGGCTCACCCTCCGGGCGCTCGGGTCCGCAGGACCCGGTGCGCGGTCCCGCAGCGCGCGGACGGGACTCTCACCGGGAGAACGCGTCATTGCGCGAGGATGGGCCCTTCATCGCGCCGGGAAGGCCCTTGCTCGTGATGGGCAAGCCCTTCCTCATCGCGAGGAGGTGCCGTCCGGCGAGGGGGAGGCCCTTGCCCCTCGTGACGAGGCGTCGCCCCGCGACGGGCGAGCCCTTGCCCCTCGCGAGGAAGCCCTCCCTCACCACGAGCAAGCCCTTGCCCGCCGGGGGGCGGCCGTCGCCCCGCGAAGGTCCGGCCCTTGCCCTTGGCGGGCGAGCGCCTCCTCGCGGTGAGGATGCCCTTCCCCCCGAGGAGGAGGCAGCTCCCCGTCGTCGGAGCTCGGCTGCAGGCGACGGGCCATCGCTCCCTTGCGAAGTCCGAGCGCCCGGAGGGTGAGCCTCTCCGAAGGGGGCGAGCTCGTAGCGCCCCGACCGGACGGTCCGGACAGCACGCGCCGTCCGAGCCCCCGAGGAGAGGCTCACCCTCCGGGCGCGTGCGCCTCGGGGCCGTGACGGTGTGACGAATGACGAGACGTGAGTAGGGCTCCTCATCCCTCCTTGGCGTCGCTCGGTCTCGCAAGGTTCTGGGACGCGTTCGGAGCGAACACGAACCGCGAGTGCTCTGGTTGATCGAGCGCAACTGGCGGCGACGGGAGCGCGGGCATGATGCGTCTCCCGATGACCTTCTCCTGCCTGCGCAGCGACATCGAAGTGCGAGCGCCTCACGACACGCTCCTCGCCGCGCTCGAGGCTGCCGCGCGGGACCGCGCCCCCTGGATGACGCTGCACGGAGCCAAGGGGCCCGTCGTCCGGACCGCTCCCGACGCTCTCGCCTCGGCCTGGCGGTGGGCAACGCTCCTGCGGTCCCGCGGCGTCGCCCGGGGCGACCGCGTGCCTCTCCTCATGCCCACCGGACACGCCTTCGTCGAGGCCATGCTGGGCACGATGCTCGCCGGTGGCGTCCCCGTGCCTCTCGCCGGACCGATGACCTTCGGCGGCGTCGAGAAGTACCTTCGCAACCTCGGCGCCATCGTCGCCGACTGTGGCGCCCGCGTCCTGGTGACCCACGGCCGCATGGCGGAGGCTGCCGCGCGCGACGAGGTCCTCTCGCGCACGCTGCGCGACGTCGTCACGGACTCCGCGCTCGACGGGATCCCTTCCACGCCCTGCATCCAGCCGTCGCTGGGCGCGCGCGATACCGCCTTCATCCAGTACACGTCCGGGACCACGGGCGAGCCGAAGGGCGCCGTGATCTCGCACGGCGCCCTGGTCTCCAACGCGTTCGCGATCGCCCGGGGCCTCGACATCGGCCCCGCCGACGTCGGGGTCAGCTGGCTCCCGCTGTTCCACGACATGGGCCTCGTCGGCGTCGTCCTCACGTCGATCTGCCACCCGTATCCCGTCCACGTCCTGGCCCCGGAGTCGTTCGTGATGCGGCCGCGCCGCTGGCTCGAGCTGATCTCCCAGGTCGGCGCGACCCTCTCTCCGGCGCCCAACTTCGCCTACGAGCTCTGCATGGCCCGCGGCGGGGAAGCCCAGGGGCTGAGGCTCGACTCGTGGCGCGTCGCGCTCAACGGCGCGGAGCCGGTGCACGCTCGCACGGTCAGTCGCTTCGGAGAGCGGTTCGCGGCCGGCGGGCTCCGCGGCGACGTCGTCATGCCGGTCTACGGAATGGCCGAGGCGACCCTCGCCGTCACGTTCCCAGCGCTGAGCACCAAGTTCGAGACGCTGCCGATCGCACGCGCGGCGCTCGAGCGTGAAGGCCGCGCGGAGCCGCACCACGGGCCGGGCGCCCACCAGGCGGTGAGCGTCGGGGGGCCCGTCGCCGGTACGACCATCGAGATCGTGGACCCGGCGGGTCACATCGTCTCCGAGGGAACGATCGGGCAGATCCTGGTCTCTGGACCGTCGCTGATGGACGGTTACTTCCATAACGAGCGCGCGAGCGCCGAGGCGATCGTCGATCGCCGCCTTCGCACCGGCGATCTGGGCTTCGTCAGCGGTGGCCGGCTGTTCGTCACCGGCCGCGCCAAGGAGCTCATCATCAGGGCCGGGCGCAACCTCAGCCCGCACGACATCGAGCGCGTCGCCGCGGAGGTCGACGGGCTCCGCGACGGCTGCGTCGCGGCGTTTGCGAGGCCGAACGAGGAGACCGGCACCGACGACCTCGTGGTCGCCGCGGAGACCGTCGGGGACGACCCCGCGAAACGCAGCAGGATCGCGTCGGACGTCCGCGCGGGCCTCCTCGAGGTGCTCGGGATCAAGCCGGACGAGATCCACGTCTGCGGGGTCGGTACGCTCCCGAGGACGACCAGCGGAAAGATCCGGCGCCGAGAGTGCGCGAGCGTCTTCGCGGCCAAGGACGCGTGATGCGGGCGCTGGTCGTCGGCGGTACCGGGTTCGTGGGGCTCAACGTCGTCGATGCGCTCCTCGCCGCCGGCGCGGCGGTCCGCATCACGCGCCGCAGGCAGACCGCGACCGTCCTGCTCCGCAAGCGGAGCGTCGAGCTCGCCGACGCGTCTCTCGAGGAGCCCGAAAAGCTCCGGCGGGCGATGACGGGGTGCGACGTCGTGTTTCTCACCGGGGCCTACTACCCGCGCTACTCGCTCGACTTCGAGGCATCCCTCGCCCAGGGGGTCGACGGGGTGCGGAACGTCTGCGAGGCCGCGCTCGCCGCAGGGGTCCCGCGGCTGGTCTACACGTCGACCATCGCGACGCTCGCGCGCTCCCCCGCCGGGAGAGCGGCCGACGAGCGAGACGCGGGGATCGAGATGCCGGAGGGCAGCGTGTACCGCGGCGTGAAGTGGGCCATGGAGCGCGAGGTGGATCGCTTCCGCCGCCTCGGGCTGTCGGCGGTCACGCTCATGCCCGGCGGGTGTCTCGGGCCCTGGGACGTACGTCTGGGGACCGGAGCCATCGTCGTCGGCGTCGTGCGGGGGCTCTTGCCCTGGTGGGTCGACGGGCTCGTCAACCTGGTCGACGTCGGGGACGTGGCCCGGGCGCACGTGGCTGCGGTCGCGCCGACGCCCTCCGACCGGTACTGCCTCGCCGGCCACACCGTGCGCATCGGGTGGTTGCTCGGGCACATCGCCGCGCGCTACGGCGGGACGGCCCCGACCCTGGAGCTGTCCGCCGAGGAGGCGCGCCGCCGGGCCGACCAGGACGAGCGAGGGGCCGCCCCCCGACGAGAGCGCGTGCCGATCCCTCGCGAGCTCGTCGACATGGCCACCACGGGCCAGCGCGTCTCGGACCGCCTCGCCCGCGACGAGCTGGGCCTCGAGCTCACGCCGCTCGATCGGGCGCTCGACGGCGCCCACGCCTGGTTCGCGCGACATTCGTACGTGCCCACCCCCAAACAAGAACGGAGAGTCGATGAGAACCCCCGATGATCGGGCCCGCCTGGTGACCCTGGCGGCGCTCGCCGAGATCGCCGAGACCGACGTGCAGAGCATCCGGGCGGACCAGAAGCTCCGCGAGGATCTCGGAATGGACTCGCTGCAGAGCCTGGAGCTTCTCTCGAGCATCGGAGAGCAGCTCAAGATCGACCTGGACATCGAGCAGGCGATGGGGATTCGCACGGTGGACGACGCCTGCGCCTTCGTCCTGCGTCAGTACGAAGAGCAGGGGTCCGATGGGCGCGCCGAGGGAAGCTGACGGCGACGCCAGCGAGGCGAGCGAAGCGGACGTCCTCGGCGCTCTCCTGCCCGAGGTCGCGAGGTTCCTCGCGCGAGAAGTGGACGGATACGCGATCGACCGCCGCGGCGAGATCCCCGCGGCGGTGCGCGAGGGGCTCGCGGAGCTGGGGCTCTTCGGCATGACCGTGCCGGAGAGGTACGGCGGCGCCGGCCTCTCGCTGGGAGCCGCCGGCCGCGTCGTCGCCGAGGTCGCTCGCGTCGATCGTTCGATCGCCATCATGCTGGGCCTGCACGCGGGGCTCGGTACGCGCGGCCTCGTCGAACGAGGCGGGGCCGCGCTCCGCGCGCGCTGGCTTCCACGCCTCGCCTCCGGGCGATGCGTCGCTGCTTTTGCCGCGACCGAGGCCGAGGCCGGGTCGGACCTCACCGCCATACGGACCACGGGCCGGGTCGCGGGCGATCGTCTCCGGATCGACGGCGAGAAGAGCTACGTCACCAACGGCCGCATCGCCGGGGTCTTCACCGTGCTCGTGAAGACGCCGGGGCTCGGAGGCGAAAGAGCCCATTCCCTCGTCTTCGTCCCCGCCGACGCGCCGGGCGTGCGGATAGGCAAGGAGGAGGACAAGCTCGGCATCCGGGGGTCGTCCACGGTCACGGTCGGCTTCGACGGCGTACAGGTCCCCCTGGATCACATCCTGGGCGAACCGGGGTCGGGCATGGACGTCGCCCACGGGCTGCTGACGTGGGGCCGGACCCTGATGTCGGCCGGATGCGTCGGAGCGGCGAGGGGAGCGCTCGACGCGACGCTGGCTCACGTCTCGACGCGCCGGCAGTTCGGCGGTCCGATCAGTCGCTTCGCTGCGACCCGCGCCCACGTCGCGTGGATGTCGGCGCGCCTCTGCGCCATGCAATCGCTCGTCTCGAGCGTCGCCGCCGCGCACGCGCGAGGGGCGGGGATCGAGATCGACTCCGCGATGGCGAAGGTCTTCTGCAGCGAGGGGGCCTTCGAGACGTGCGACCGCGCCGTCCAGCTCCACGGAGCTCTGGGCTTCCTCGAGCCCACGGGCGTGGCGCGGATGCTCCGTGACTGCCGCATCACGCGGATCTTCGAGGGAGCGAACGACGTCCTGCTGGTCCGCGTCGGCGCCCAGCTCCTCGCGGCGCCGCCCGGCGAGCCGGCCCTCCCGCTCCCGGAGGTCGCCCCCGATGACCGCCGCATCGACGGGCGCATCGGCGACGTCGAACGAGCCGTCGCGGCCGAGGCGCGTTCCTTGCGGCAACGCTTCGGCGTGGGGGCCGTCAGGCGACAGATCGCGCTGCAGCGACTGGCGCAGGCGGCCACCTGCGTCCGGGCCGCCCGCGCGGTCATCGGCGATCCCGCCGGGGATGCCCGCCTGCTGCGCGGCTACGCGGCCGAGACGCTCGCGGGCGAGGCGTCGGGCTGGCTCCGGCGTCTGGCGGACGCCGACGACGACGAGATCGCCGCCCAGGCCGTGGCGGCTCACGTCCTGGACGGAGGACAGGCGCACTGAGTGGTCCTCTTCTTGCAGCAGCGAAGGTGTGGTGCGCCTCGCCGTCTGTCCCGACTGCCCCGCGACGCGGAACAGCGTCTTCGCCAGCCTCGTCTCGGACGGCAGCGCGTGCGCCTTCCGTTGCATCGCGCTGGGTGCGCGGCAGCCCTTCCCCGTCGACTGGCTGGTGACCTACGGCATGGCCCTGGTGCGGCGCGGAGTCGTCGTGCGCCAGCGCACCGACGCGCGCGGCGGCGCCACGGCCATCGACGCCGTGGGGGCCGGCGGGTTGCTCCCGCTCGGGGACGCCAATGACCCGAGCAGCTCGGCGTACGCCGCCGGCGATACCATGCTGTGTCTCTGCCCCAGGGAGCCGCTTCGAGCGGCCGTCGACGCCGGGGCTCCCACGTCGTCGGAGATGCTCGCACTCCACGCCTCGGCGCTCGACCGCGTGGAGCGGCTGGCCGACGCACGGAGCCGCGCGACGGCCCTGGGCCGCGTGGCGGCGGCCCTGTGCGCCCTGGCGGACACGCTCACGCCCCCGCGCCGCCTCGACACGATTCCGGCCGCTCTGCAGCAGCGCGATCTCGCGGCGCTGATGGCCCTGCGGCACGAGTCGGTCTGCCGCGCGCTCGGGCTTCTCGAGGGCAGCGGAGCGATCCAGCACGGGCGCGACGGCATTCGCCTCCTCGACCGCACTCGCCTCGAGGCCGTCTGAGCGACGGCTCGAGCGCCGCCGGGAGCCCGGCGCAGACCCTGCGGCCCACGAGCAGGAATTGCGTCGCTCCGCGCTCCCGGGGGGACCGGCTTTCCGCAACCGATACGTCAACACGTTCATGCCCCTGAGCTTCCAGCCGATCTTCGGCGGGCCGGCGTACGCCATCCGCAACCTGGTCTTCAACGCGGCCGTCGAGCAGGCCAAGCTGCACAACGCGACGGTCGGCGTCCTCCTCCTGAACAACAGCTTCGTCGGCGCGGCCTATGCGATGCAGGTGCTCGACGGCACCACGCCCCGCGAGCTCGTCGTCGAGAACAACATCTGGGTGGGCCCTTCGCCGGCGCCGGGCGGGCGCACGGTGAACTGGGATCAGCCGCTCGACCCGCCGACGTACACCATCGACTCGAACGGCTGGTATCCGGACGGCCAGTTTCACTTCGGCACCGGGGCGACGGGGAACAACTACGGGAGCTTCGCGGCGGTCCAGGCCGGGGGGCTCTACGAGGCCCACGGTCGCGTGCTCGGCGCTTCGATCTTCGCGAGCGGCCTCGTGGCTCCGCCGAGCTACAAGACCGCGGTGACCCCGGGCGACGGCACGCTCGCCGCGGGGAGCGACGCGATCGACCACGGGATGGTGCTCCCGAACGTCACCGACGGCTATCGCGGCGCCGCGCCGGATCTCGGTGCGCAGGAGACGGGTTGCCCCGTCCCCATCTACGGAGTGCGGCCGGAGGGCATCGACGAGTCGAACGAGCCCGTAGGCTGCGGAGGCCCCGCTGGCCCCGGCGACGGCGGCGCTGGCGGCGACGCAGCGTCGGCCGGTGACGCAGGCGGCGGGACGGACGGCGGCGCGGCCCGCTCGAACGGCGACGGTGGCTCGACTGGGAACGGCGGCTCGAACGGGGACGGCGGGGCGGCCGGCACAGGGGGGCAACGCGCGTCGAGCAGCGGGTGCGGATGCCGCGCGGTCGACGCGGACCGGAGGTCTTCGCTGGCGCTGTCGGCAGCGCTCGCGTCGCTGGCGCTGATCGCGCTACGACGCGCGCGTCGCCGGTGACGCTCTCCCGGGCTCTACTGCACGGTGACGACGCAGGCGCAGAACCCGTTGCTGGTCTCGCATGTCGCGCTCGCGCCGTCCGACTTGCACGGGGTGAGCGGATACCCGCCTTGTGAAGCTCGGGTGGAATGAGCCTACTCAGGTCGTGCGCCGACGGGGCGCGGGGCGCCCGAGAGACGTTCATGGGACGTGCCTTACCTACGTGCGTGTCTTCCGCTCCGGCCCGGGCGGTGCTCCAGTCCATCGGACCATGGCAAAGCGCGGTCGCACGCTCCAGGGTCTCTCGCCCGTCCTGCCCTCCGATACCGGGAACCTGCAGGAGAAGGCTCCGGCCTCCGGCGTGCGGCACGTCCCCGCGGCTGCGCGCACGCTGCTGCTCGTGGTCGCCAGCGGACTCCGGGGCCGCGCGGCCGAAGGCGCCTGGGTGAAGGTGATCGATCCGACCGGCTTCGTGCACTTCGACGGGCCGCCGAACGGCGACGGGTGCGTGACGCTCTCGTTCGAGCGAGCACCGCACGTCGACCGCGTCCGCGTCCTGCTCGAGACGTCGCGCTCGCAGCGTGAGATCGACATCCTGCTGGGCGCCGGGCGTACCGAGCACATGCTGGTCTGAGCGGGTCGAGCGGTCCCCGCTTCCGCAGCACGTCTGTCCCACAGACGACTATGGTCACTGAGCGGTGAAGATGCGCCCCTCCCGGTGTGACGACGCGGCGTCGCCGGGTGACCAGGGCTCATCGCGAGGGGTCTCTGCTAATGAGGACCTGAGCCCGACGCTCATGCAGTGTCTTCTGCTCGCGCCGTGACCGCTTCGCGCAGAGCTGCCTGAAGTGCGAGCCCGTCCGGGCATGCAAGGACGCGATCGATCTGCTCAGCCAGCGGGCCGATGCTCGCCCTGGCCAGCGACCGCTTCAGTCCGGGGATCTCCGGAGCCGCCACGCTCAGCGCATCGGCCCCGAGCGCCACGAGCGCGAGGGCGAGATCCGCGCGAGCGGCCATCTCGCCGCAGACGGTCACCGGCTTGTGGGCGTGGTGCGCCGCCGAGATCACGCGCCGGATGATCCGGAGGATGGCCGGATGATATGCATCGTTGACCGATGTCATCCGCGGGTCCTCCCGGTCGATGACCAGCGTGTACTGGATCAGATCGTTGGTGCCGATGGAGAAGAAGTCGACGTGCGCGGCCAGGTCGGCCGTGATCTCCACCGCTGCCGCAAGCTCGATCATCGCGCCGAACTGCAGCGTGCCCCGGGCGCCAGGCTCGACGACCTGCTCGATGGCTTCCAGGGTCATCTGCTTGACCCGGAGGAGCTCGTCCACCGAGCTCACCATCGGAACGAGGATGCGCAAGGGTCGGCGTCCTGCCGCGAGCGCAAAGGCTTGCACCTGATCGCGAAGCACGTGCGGATAGTCGAAGAGCACGCGAATCGATCGATAACCGTGAAACGCCCCCCGCGCTGCCGCGGCTCCGCGCGTCGAGACGAACTTGTCGCCAGCCAGATCGAGGATCCGGAAGTTGATCGGCCCCTGCGGGAACGCGTCGTACGCCTTGCGGTAGATCCGCACCTGCTCGTCGCGTGTGGGGAAGCCACCACGCACGATGAAGGGGAACTCGGTGCGGTAGAGGCCCACGCCTTCGGCCCCGTTCTCCTTCGCGAGCGCCAGGTCCGCCCCGAACGCCACGTTCGACAGGATCGAGACGTCCACGCCGTCAGCCGTCCGCGCCGGGACGTGCCGGTATTTCGCGAACTCCGTCCGGAGCCGCTCGACGTCCTGCGCGCGCTTCTCGAAGCGCGCGAGGGTCTCCGGCGTCGGTCGCACGACCACGATGCCGGCGCTTCCGTCCACGACGACCACGTCGCCTGGATCGATCCGGCGGACGATGTCGTCGACGCCCGTGACCGCCGGGATACCGAGCGAGCGCGCTAGAAGCACGCCGTGCGACGTCGTTCCCCCCAGCTCCGCGACGATCCCGTGCGCTCCCTGCGCCTTCGTCTCCATCACGAGCGACGGCGCGACGTGCGGACTGACGACGATCTGCGTTCCGAGTGAGCCCCCGCGTCCGTCGAGGACGAGGTGGTCTGCGAGGCGACTGTGGAGGTCGTCGATGTCCTCCACGCGATCCTGGAGGTAAGGATCGCCAACCGTCCGGAGCCGATCGGCGAACTCGCCCAGCGCCGCGTCGATGGCGGCCGGCGCCGCCAGTCCCGACGCGACGACCTCCTCGATCCGCTCGTGAAGCGCAGGATCGCCGAGCATCACCAGGTGCGAGGTGAAGATGAGCGCGTGCTCTTCGCCCAGATCGCGGGCCGCTGCGTCCCGGATCCGCGCGACGTCGTTGCGCGTCTTCTCGAAGGCGTCGCGGACGCGAACTCGCTCCGCCGCGTCGTCGTGCGGTCCGCTGGGCTGCTGCGCGGGCTGCTTCGCGTAGGCACGACGCAACACCGCCCTGCCGATGGCGATCCCGGGGGAGGCCGCGACGCCGTGCAGGACCTGCTCACCGTCGTGCCGTTCGCCGCGTCCTTCCGGGCCCCCCGGCTTCTTCTCGAGGTCCTTGCCGCCCGCCAGAGTCTTGAACACGCGCGCGTTCTCGACGATCCCGACCATCTGCGAGGCTACTTCGAAGAGCACCTGGATCTGCTCGGCCGTGTACGGTCCCCGCTGCGTGGTCTGCACCACGATGGCTCCGATCGGCTGACCACGCAGCGCCATCGGGACGGCGAGCACCGAGCCGGAGTCGTGGTCCTTCGTCTCGGGGAGCATCTGGGTGAGCGCCGTTCCGGCGAGCCCTTCTGCTGCCGCCAGCGCAGCAGTGGCGTGCCCCGCAGGCTGCCCGGAAGAGGCCCTGAGCTGCAAGCTTCGCGTGCTCGGGTCGAAGAGAAAGATGGAGCACGAGTCCGCCGCCATCTCGTGCGCGATGTTCGCGACCGCGAAGCCGAGCAGCTCGTCGAATGAACGCGAGCACCCGAACACTCCGAGCAGCTTGTCGGCGATCTTCATGGTCCTGCCGGTAGTAGCGTAAGCACGAATCGGGGCGCGCGTTCCCCGCTCGCAGGCGCTTGCAGAGGCGTACGATGTTGCCGCTGCTTCCCCGGAGGAGCGCCAAGGGCATGACGTATGCTGCTCCACCGATGGTGCGTTCTCCAGGCAGCTACCTGCTCCTTCTCGCGCTGGGCTGCTCCTCGCCCGCACCCCTACCGTATGCTGGCTTCGTCGACGCTCCGGTGTCGGCGGTCGCCAGTCAGCTCGCGGGCAAGGTCGTGAGCATCCCCGTGCGCGAGGGAGACCGCGTGAAGAAGGGCGACCTGCTGGCCCAGCTCGAATCCAGCGAGTACGAGGCGAGCCTCGCGGAGGCCGAGGCCAACGTGGACCGCGCGAGGCAGGCGCTCAAGGAAGCGCAGGCGAACCTCGATGCCACGGTGCCTTCGGTGAGAGGGGCAGGTGCGGACATCGCCAAGGCCCGGGCTGCGCTCGAGCAAGCACGCCTCGATTTCAACCGCGCGGAGCAGCTCGTGGCGAGCAACTCGGTCTCCGCCTCGGACCTCGACGCGGCGCGCGCTCGCCTGCTCGAGGCCGAAGCCACGGTGGACTCGCTCGTGGCCGCGAAGGCCTCGACCCAGGGGAGAGTCTCCGCTTCGCTCGCCGCCATCAGCAACGCGCGCGCGGGGCTGCGCAGCAGCGAGGCGTCTCTCCTGCTCGCGAAGGCGCGCCTCGCGGAGACCCATATCGTCGCGCCGTTCGATGGGGCGGTGGTGTCGCGCAACCTCGAGGATGGCGAGTGGGCGGCGCCGGGCACGGCGGTCGTCACCGTCGAAGACACGTCGCGGCCGTGGGTGCGCCTGGACGTCGAGGAGACCCAGTTCGCGTCGCTGAGCCTGGGCGCGGCGGCGACGGTCCGCGTCGTGGCGCTGCCCGGCCGGATGTTTCGCGGGCACGTTGCCCAGATCGGGGCCGAAGGCGACTTCGCTCTCGATCGCGACGTCAGGCGTGGCCGACCCGACGTGCGCACCTTCCTCGTGCGGATCGCCTTCGACGATCCGCCCGAGACGCTGCGGCCCGGCATGACCGCCGAAGTTCGCCTCGCCATGGGCCCGGCTCCCGCCTCTCGTCCGCCCGGCGCTTCTGGCCCATCCGGCGCGCAGGCGCCATGACGCCCGCCATCGAGGCGCGGGCGCTGACCAAGCGATTCGGGGCCTTCACGGCGGTCGACGCCGTGGACCTGCGCGTCGAAGAAGGTGAGCTCTTCGGGCTGCTCGGCCCGAACGGCGCCGGCAAGACCACGCTCGTGCGCATGCTGACCGGCCTGCTCGCCATCACGTCGGGCGAGGCACGCATCGCCGGCGTCGATGTCCGCACCGATCCGGACGGCGTCCGGCAAGTCCTGGGCGTGGTTCCCCAGGCGCTCACGTCGGATCTCGACCTGACCGCCTACGAGAACATGGACATCTACGCCCGCTACTTCGGCGTCGACCGTGGCGCTCGACGGGTACGCATCGAGGAGCTTCTCACGCGTACCGGGCTATGGGAAAGGCGCAAGGAGCTCGTCTCGAAGTTCTCGGGCGGGATGCGCAGGCGGCTCGAGATCGTGCGCGGGCTCATTCACAAACCGCGCGTGCTCTTCCTCGACGAGCCGACCATCGGCCTGGATCCTCAGAGCCGCCTCGTCATCTGGGATATCTTGCGCGACCTTCGCAAGGGCGACTCGCTGACCATCTCGCTGACCACCCATTATCTCGAGGAAGCCGAAGCCCTCTGCGGCCGGGTAGCCATCGTCGACGCCGGCCGCATCGTCGCGCTGGGCACCATTGCCGAGCTGAAGGAGCTGGTTCCGGGCAGCCGCAACCTCGAGGACGTCTTCATCCACTTCGCCGGGCGATCGCTGCGCGAAGAGGGCGCTCCCAAGGGCGGCCCTCCGGCGAGGAGAGGCAGATGATGGGCAAGATCTGGGCTGTGTGGGAGCGCGACCTCTTGCGCATGGTCCGCAATCCGATGACGCTGCTCACGGCGATCCTCTTGCCGCTGGTGTACCTGCTGATCCTGGGCAACTCGCTGCAGGGCCCCCTGACGGGGCTTCCGTTGGGCGTCGTGGCCGAGGACCAGGGACCCGAGACGCGCCGGCTGCTCGGCGCGCTGCAGGCGATCGAGCACGGGCCCGCGACGATCAAGCTGGTCCGCGCCGACAACGTCGACGTCGCCATGCACGACCTGCGTGCCGGCGCGCTGTCGGGCGTGCTGGTCGTACCGCCGCACTTCTCGTCGGACCTGGAGCGAGGCGTTGCCGCGACGCCGGGGCTCTTCGTCGACAACGTCGACGGCATCGCGGCCAGCGCGGTCGAGTTCGCCGTGCAGTCGGCGCTCTCAGCGATCCGTCAGCCGCTGGCCCGTTACGAGACCCACCTGGGGCAGGCCGAGGTTCGCTCGGAAGAGATCTACCCGCGGGTCGACTACGACGCCTCGCTCATTCCGGGCGTGGTGGTGATGTCGATCTTCATGGCCACGATGATTGCCGGCGCGTTCAACATGGTGATGGACCGCTTCTTGGGCGTGCAAGAGGCGTATCTGTCGACCCCTCTGCGGCGGCTGCACATCAACCTGGGTGTCCTGCTCAGCGGCACCACCATCACGTGCGCCACCAGCACGATCGTGCTGGCCATCGGCATGCTCGCCACGGGCGTTCGCATCCATGGAGGCCCCTGGGCGTACGCGGTCGTGGCGACCGTGGTGGTGCTGACGGCGCTAGGCATGCTCGCGATGACTATGGTCCTCCTGGGACGGGCGGCCCACCCGCGCATCGTCGGCGCGGTCAACGGCTTCTTGAACATCATCCTGTTCTTCCCGAGCGGCGCGCTCTACCCCGTCCAGAGCTTCCCCGCGTGGCTGCGCGCCTTCTCGCGGGTCAACCCGGAGACGCACGCCGTCGCGGCGCTCAAGGCCGTGCTCTTCCGCGGCGGCGACCTCGCCGCGGCGACCGGGCACGTCACGTTCCTGGCGTGCTTCACCGGAGCGATGTTGCTTCTCTCGACGGCGACGATGAAGCGGATGCTCTGAGCGGCGGCTCATCGAGGGTAAGGCATAGTAGGCGGGGGGACTTCGTGGGATCTCTTGTTGAACCGCATCGCGCTAACTTCAAGGTCCATGTCCACCAGAACGGAGGTTCGCGTGTACCGGCCGGACGACGAGAGCGCCGTGATGGCTCTGTGGCGCGACGCCTTCCCGGATCCGGCACCGTGGAACGAACCCCGGTCCGTGATCGCCAAGAAGCTCGCAACCCAGCCCGACCTCTTCTTCGTCGCAGTATCTGAAGGGGCCGTCGTCGGAACGGCGATGGGCGGCTTCGACGGGCACCGGGGATGGCTATACACGGTGGCCGTTCGCCCGGACCTGCGAAGGCTCGGCATCGGGACCGCCCTCGTGCGGCACGTCGAAGCCGCGCTCGAGACTCTGGGCTGTTCGAAGGTCAACCTGCAGGTGCTTGCGTCGAATGCGTCCGTCGTCGCGTTCTACGCGCGGCTGGGGTACGCCGTCGAAGAGCGCGTCAGCATGGGCAAACGCCTGGCTTCGTGAGAGCTACCCTGCGTCGGGGGTCGAAATGCGAATCGGATCCACGTTCCTCGCTGCCGCCGTCTCCGTCGCCCTTCCCATGGCCTGTGGCACGAGCAATGGCTCCGGGTCGTCGTCGGGGCCTCCGCTGGACGCATCGAAGAAGCTGTCCGAGCGACGCGACCTGCGGAGTGCAGCGTGATCCAGACGACGTGCTACGGGTCGGGCGGATCGCCGCTCGACGGTGGTGACGATTGAGCGAGGTTCTCGGGAGCGCCACCCGTCGGCTTGTCGGGAACGTCGGCGGAAGGAAGTCCTTCGTGCGCGAGTGCGCGGCCACGATCGGAAACCTCGCGCTGGTCGCGTGCCTGGCCGGAGTCGCGTGCGGCAAAGGCGCAGCGGCCCTCGCGAGAGCGGACGGGGGAGGCGAGGTCGAAGGCGGCTCCACTCACTCGCGCGACGCGTCCTCCGCTTCGGTCTGCCCCGACGAGCCGGAGTGCGACGCCGGCCCATGCCCCGCCGTGCGACTCCCAGGCGGCGCGGACCGGAGCGTCGGGCGGCTCGCCGCAGGAGGCGGCCGCGTCTACTGGATCGATGTCGGCAGTGCCGTATACGCCGCCGACGGAACCGTTGGCTACGTGGAGCACTGCGGAGCGGGGGGATCGCAGATCGCCTCGCAGCAGCCCGACCCTTTCGACCTCGTGGCCGACGGGAGCGGTGCGTGCTGGACGAGCTTCGGTCAGACCGTAGGCGGCCAGTACCGGAACGACGGGCTGGTCGTGTGCTGGGGCAGCGGTGGCCTCCAGGTGCTTGCCTCGGGGCAGGACGCGCCCTCCGGGATTGCGCTCGGATCCGGAGCGACCTACTGGGTCGATGAGCACACCGCGTTTGCGATGGCCCGTGTGTTCGTCGCGGGACGTGCCGGCGGCGCGCCGTCGAGCGTGTACGACGCGACCTACTCGGGCGATCCCCTGTCGCTGGCGGCCGATGCTGCCTCGCTCTACCTCGCGGGGGCCGGCAAGGTGCTTGCGATCGACCACGCGAGCGGCACCGCCGTGGTGCTCGCCCAGGGCAGCTGGGACATCCGGAGCGTCGCGATCGACGTCACGAACGTCTATTTCCCCGACGTGGACGCGCCCCACTTCTCCGCCCCGGGGCAAGTGCTGTCCGTCCCGAAAGGCGGCGGAAGCGTGACCGTGCTCGCCGCGATGAACGGAGTCGGAAACCAGATCGCCACCGACGGGCGCTACGTCTACTTCGTGGCCGAAGGGGCCGTGCAGCGGGTTCCGACGACCGGGGGCGCACCCGAGGTGCTCGCCTATCAGGCCGACCGCTACGCGCTCGCGGCCGACGGAGTCTACGTGTACTTCGCGTACGGCCCCGGGGTTTACCGCGTGCTCTCGCCGTGACCTGCGTCGGGGCTGTTGCTCGACGGCCCCAACCGCCGGATCATGCCGGCGCCCTCCATGCCCTCTCGCAGAGCGAAGAAGTCCCCGCCTCCGAAGAAGCCCGTCCGCCCGGCCTCACGCCGGAAGGTGAAGCTCGCACACAGCCCCGGCCCGCGCGTCACCGTCGTGACCCTCGGCGTCCAGGACCTGGTGCGCTCCCGGACCTTCTACTGCGACGGCCTCGGCTTCCGAGCTTCGAGCACCTCGAACGAGAGCATCGTGTTCCTGGACGCGGGCGGTCCCGTGCTCGCCCTGTACCGGCGCAAGCTCCTGGCCGACGACGCGAACGTGCCCTCCGAAGGCTCGGGCTTCGGGGGCGTAACCCTCGCGCGCAACGTCGGCTCGAAAGCCGAGGTGGACGCCGCGCTCGCCGCCGCGAAGAGGGCCGGTGCGACCATCCTCAAGGCGGCGCAGGAAGTCTTCTGGGGCGGCTACTCCGGCTACTTCGCCGACCCGGACGGGCATCCGTGGGAGATCGCGTACAACCCTCACTGGAAGCTCGACGCGCGCGGGCAGGTCGTCCTGCCCGCGTGATCCGGCGCAAGCGGACTCGCTCGATGATCCAGAGCAAGCGCAGCTCGTCCCCCAAAGCCGTCAGATCAGGATTGTCGCCCTCGCCGGCCGACAGCGGGAGCTCCACGCTCACGGTCAAGGTACGGATGGCGGCAGTCACGGAAGAAACGTAACCCCAGTCCGATCCGGCGGCCATGGTCGCGGCAGGCGCTGAGCTAACTCGCGGCCGCCGCCGCCTTAGCGATGCCGGCGCCTCATGGCTCGCGGAGCGACCCTATGATGCGCCGGAGCTCGCCGTCGAGCACGCCCTCGGTGTCGCGGGTCGTGTCTAGAACGACGATCTGATCTGAGATCGTGCGTGACCGCACCCCATGAGAAGGACGTAGACGAGATGCACGAGTCCTCCCTGGGTGGCATCGCCGGAGAATCCGCGGCGGCCCAGGGAGTGTGGCAGGGGGTAGTCCCGGCCGTCGCCCCAGATCGGTGTGGAGCCCTGGAGCGGCGCGCTTGCTCGCAGGAAGGCGTCGACCGGGTCCATGCCCTCTGGAACGTCGAACGATGAGACTCGCTCGGCTTCAGTTTCGCCGCGATTTCGAGGGCAGTATCGGCGGTCTCCGCGTCGCCGCGGCCGAAAGTGAGCGAGACCAATTCGCGGTCTCCTCTCGGTTGGCGCTCGAACCAGAGCACCTTGATGCGCGTCGCCGCGCGGTTGGCGAACACCACCAGCGCGCCGCCCGCCTAAAGGTCGACGCCGGTGCGCTGGCGCGCGGCGAGCGCCAGCCGGTCGAATCCCTGGCGCATGTCCACCGGCTCGGTGCACACGAAGATGCGGACCTGCGCGGGGATCACCGCGCCGCCCCGAGCACCGTCAAGTAGCCGGGCGAGCGCGTCGGCATCGAACGATGGCGGTACGCACACGCGCGTCTCTCGACGACGCTCGGTTACGTTGAAGATGGCCGAGGACCTGACGGGCTCGATCGGCGAACCGTTCCCGCCGCTCCCGACGGCACTGGTGGAGCCCCCCAAGGGCCGACGAGGAGGAGGCGGCGGGTCCAGACGCGCCCATCGGGCCAAGCATTGGGCCAAGTTACAAAATCGACCACAAAAGACCGCAAAAGAGGTCGGGGAGGCGGGATCTGAACGGCTTCGTCGGGAAAACCGCGGCTACATGCGCGCGACACGGTGAAATCCCCGAGGAAGCCTACCTCTCCCCGCAACCAGATGCATCGTGAAGTCACGCTAGATCACAGGGCCGTGGTTACTGGGTGGTAACTGACCGAAGGCCGTCGACCGGGGCGACCTTCCGGGCGGCGGCCCGGTCGGCCATCGACCGTCGAGGGGGCGGAGATGCGCCAACCGGCACGCGCGTAGCCGCCTCCGGAAACGCACTGCGACGCGGCGCGCCCTCGTCAGACTACGATGACCGCGTGGCCCGACCGAAGACGGTGGAGAGCAGCGCGCGCGTCGCGGTGCGTGGCGACGGTTCCTTGCGGTTGGCCGTCGTGGCCGACACGCACTCGGCGCCCCATCCCGCGACGACGAAGCATGTCCGGTCGCTGTCTCCGGACGCCATCCTGCACGCGGGGGACATCGGCGACCTTGCCGTGCTCGACGAGCTGGCGGCGATCGCGCCGGTCTTCGCGGTTTGCGGGAACATCGACGCTCGCGCGCCGAGCCTCCCCGACCACCTGACGCTCGACATCGTCGCGGGCGATGTGACGCTGCTGCGCATCCTGCTCATGCACATTGCCGTCGACGGGCCGAGACTGCGCGCCGACGCCGGCCGCCTCGCGCGCTCGCGCGACGTTTCCCTGGTCGTGTGCGGCCATTCACACGTGCCGCTCGTATCACGAGACCGCGACCTCTCGGTGTTCAACCCCGGCTCCGTGGGGCCACGCCGGTTCCGCTTGCCGATCGTCTTCGGCACCATCGACGTCACGCCGACCGCCGTTCATCTCGCGCACTACGACTGCGACACCGGACTGCGCTGGACGCCGAGCTGAGCTCGTGAGCGAATCGGAGCGGTCGCCGGCGTCGTGCTAGACGCTGGCGGACGGTGGCGTTGTCCACGACGTGGCAGGCGCGTACCCCGGGAGGCCCAGCCCCGGCCCAACTCAAGATCACGCAGGAGATGAACACGCTGGCGGTCTTCGTGCCGTTTTCCATCGTGTACATGAAGGAAGCGCCCAAGCTCGACTATTTCTGGACCGCGCTGTGCATCGTCGCCGCCGCGTACTTCGTCTTTCGATCGCGTTGAAGGATCGGCGGCCGCGACGGCGAAAAGCCTTTACGAGTCGAGTTGGCGCCCCGTCATGACCCCGCTGCAGACCAAGATCGTCCACGCCCTGCGCAAGCGCGTGGACCTGCGCAACCGGGTGACGGTCTTCTACGAGGAGATCGCCGAGGAGCTGGGCGTGAGCAAGCTCGACGTTCGCGAGGCGCTCATCGAGCTCAAGGACGACGGCTTCTTCCCCGGCAAGCCGTCCTTCTCGACGGAGCAGTTCCGCGCGCACTTGCCGGCGTAGGGGCCGCGGGCCAGCATCGTCCTCGTCCGACGGCAGCCGCCGCCGTTGACCCCCGACCCGCCATCTGGCTTCGTGTCCACGCTGACCCCTTCCCCGATGCCGCGCGCCCCCGCCCTCATCCCCACGCAGCAGGCCGCCGCGACCACTATCGAGGGCGTGCTTGAACGGGTGATCTACGCGAACGACGACAACGCCTGGAGCGTCGTCAAGCTCGTCGTCGCCGGCGAGACCGAACTCGTGACCGCGGTGGGCAACCTGCTCGGCGTCCAGCCCGGCGAGAGCGTGCGCCTGTCGGGCCGCTGGGCGACCGACAAGAAGTACGGCGCTCTGCTCTCGGTCGCTTCCGCCGCCCTCGCCCTGATCCCGCTGCGCCGAACCGAAGCCCGTGCGCTGCTCGTCGGTGCCTGACCTCGCGTGGGCACGTGACCATGTGAAGGCGCACGCCAGAGCTCGACGAGACGTTGTTTCGACGCTTCAGCGTGCTAAGCTACGGACATGGAGTTCGCTCTTTGGCCGATTGCGCTACGCGCAGATCTCGTCCGCGCCTTTCGTCCCGGGGAGCCCGCGACGCGCGAAGGGCCTTTTCGCACGCTCCGTCAACACGGCTGGGCCACGCCAGGCGTTCCCCTGCACATGCGGCACGGCGGACGGGCAGCTGGACAATTGGTGGTGTTCAGCATTCTGAACATCGAGGCGGCTATCTGCGCGCGTTGTGGCGAGGCGACGACGGCGGCCTCCTTCGCGAGAGCGGCGGCTCGCATCGAGGCAAGCGGCGCGTTTGTTCGTCTACAGGGATTCCTGTCGCAGTGCCCGGCGAGTACCGTGCCTTCGCTCGTCGAAGGAGCCCTAATCCCCGAGGATTCCGATCTCACTCTGGTACTCCGCGCCCTTGCGCTTCAAACGGCGACGATTCGTCTTCAGCGACAGTTTGCGAGGCATGCGCTCGCGTTCCATGTCGGTCGCATCTCAAGTTCCACGGAAGGGTACGTCGTCGTCACCAACGAGGGTGGCCAGTCCGTGGCTGTGCCGCGGGGACTTGCACGCGCGGCGCACCGCGAGCGGATCGGCGAATGCCTTGGCGTCATCAACAGTCACGTCGACGAACGGGAGCTCATCGTCCGCGCCATGCCTGGCATCGATGTCGGCCGTGAGCATGCTGAACCATATTCACCGTTCGCACGAGTCGACGGCTTCGAGCGCATCAACGCGGCCGACCAAGCGTATCTTCGCGGACGACCTACACCGCTCACGATTCAGATCCCGGTCGCGATCGAGCAATGACCGAGCCCGAGTGGCGCGTTCGAGTCGGGCGCGAGGGCGACCGCGCCCAACTCGCCGGATTCGCGTGCGCGGATTCGACGTTTGATTGGTCTGTCGAAGTCGAGAGGTTCATCCGAACCCAGCTCCTGAACTGGGCTCTCGCACCAGGGGCGGCGGAGGACGAACCGAGGGTCCTTCTCGTGTCAGAGCGTCGCTCGAACGAGCTCGTCGGCCTGGCTGCGCATGAGCGCGTCTTCCTAGCGGTCACGGGAGCAGAGAGGTTGGCTGCCACCAAACTGCAGGTCGTTGCCGTGTCGAGCGCCTGGCAGGGCCGGCGATTCGCGAGCGGCCAGCGTGCAAGTGACGTCGTGATGTCCGCAGCGATGACGGACATCACCGCGCGCACACCGCCGCGTGACGCGCGTGTGTACGCTGTCGTCCACGAGAACAACGCGAAGAGCATCGCGCTGTGCAAGCGACATGGCCTTGTCCACGAGCTCAGTAGGGCGTGGCCCCAATACCTCCGTCTCGTCACTGCGCATCGCGTTCGTTGAGTCACGACCCGGCCTGGCGTTAGGAGCGACAAGCCGCACTTCGGTCAGGACGCCGCGGTGACTGTGCTGATGCTGAGGCGGTTCGTCGCCTCGCCCACCCAAAAGGGCCTCTCCGGCGTCGCGTCACTGTACCCGGGGCGGCCACGCACAGCGCCCCAAAGGTCACCACCGTGGCCATGACCGTAGCCGATGCGATGCATACCTGTCGGCCTCTCGGCGAGCTTGCGGGCCAGCTCCACGCTCGTCTCGGCGACCTTCTCGGAGAGCACCCCCTGCACGCGCGCAGTCTCGCTCTCGGCCGCCACCGCAAACGCAGCCCGGGCATTCTCGATGCCATCGCCCAAGCTCCGCCCGATTGCCGTGTCCCGCCGGTCGCCCATCGCATCGCCGGCCATCCCCCAGCCCACCGTCGCGCCGTACCCCGCGGCCGGCACGAGCAGTGCGAAGATCATCGACCCGGCCGGTACCGCGAGCACTCCCGCGAGCACGCGCTGGCTCGCGGGCTGGCTCGCGTCCGTCGTCACCCAGAACGGCTTGTCGGACGTCGCCAGGCTGTACCCGGCGCTCACGCACAGCGCTCCGAAGGCCACCACCACGGTCATCACCGCCGTGATGCGATGACGACCGAGCGGCCGCTCGGCGATCTGGCGAGCGATCGCCACGCTTGTCTCCGCGACCTTCTCCGAGAGCACCCGCTGCACCTGCTCGGCCAGCTCGGCGGGGTATCGCCGGAAGAACGCATCGTCGTGCTCGAGCGCCATCACGATGCTCCAGAACGCGTCGTTGTCGCGGATCCCGAGGGCGTCAGGGGGCCGATAGAGGCGCGCCCGCTCGTCTTCCGATGGCGGCCTTCCCACCCCCTTCGCGAACACCTCCTCGACGCTCACCCCAGCACTTCGGCGAGCACCTTGCGGACTTCCCCCCGCCATCCCGCGAGCTCCGCGCGGTTGCCGAGCGGCAGCGACTGGGCGGCCGCGCCGAGCGAGAGGCGATTCACGTCGATGTCGTTGGCGACCCGGTCGGCCAGGTCCGGCAGCGTGATCGATTTCCCTCCGCGGCTCTCCACCGCGTCGCGCAGGTTCGACCCGTTGTACAGCTCGACCTCGTTCTCGTCGCCGCAGTACTCGTTGCGCACGACGTGCGCCTCGGCCTTCGGCACCGCCACCATGAGCTCTTTCAGGAGCTCCAGGCTGTCGCGCTGCCGGTGGATCATCCAGAGCGCTACGAGCTTGCTCCCGAGCTCCTCCAGGCTGCTGTCGAGCGTCTGTCGGTACTGCCGGACCGCGACGTTGCTACCTGCCGCCGTGTGTACCACCACGATCCGGTCGCGATGCCGGTCGCCGGTATTCACCAGGTGAATCCACCCGTCGGCGTCGTCCAGATCGATGAGCTCCGCCTCGGCCAGCTCCTTGTACGCCTTGCACACGTCTGGGTTGGACGTGTCGCACTCCACGAGCAGCACGGGGGCGGCGCGCTCGAGGAGGGGGTCGAGCACCGCCAGGGTCATCATCGACTTGCCGACCCGGCCCTTGCTTGCGCCCACCCAGTCGATGCGCCCCGACTGCGCCCCGACCCGTTAGCGTCCTTCATTGCTGGAGCCTCCTCGCTTCGCCAGCCGCGCTCTCCGAGCCACATCACTTCGCGATTCGCCCGAACACCGCGTCGACCTCTGGCCAATCCACCTCTACGCGACGCGCAGCGTCCTCCTCCACCGTTCGCGCGGTCGCCTTCGGCACTGCCGTTG
>PLYU01000024.1 GCA_003153495.1 Myxococcales bacterium | reverse complement strand
CCCCGACAGCCTTCGCTGGGGGGCCTATGGTCCAGGGTACGGGGCCCACGATCGAGGGTATCGGCCCGACGACGAAGCTTGTCGGGCCCGTAACCCTCGCCATCGAGGCTGCTGGCTCGGTTGTCGCGCCGATACCCTTCGCTGTCGGCCCGATCATCGACGTTGTCGCGTCTGCGATCGTGGCCACTGTGGCGACACCCTTCGCCATCGCGCCGGGAACCGTCACCATCGGAGCCGTGAGGTCGATTCGCGCGGGTTCGCGGCGGGCGCTCACGCGGTCGGCCCGCGCGGGCGCGCAATGGCCGGCGCGTCCAGCTCGACCACCCTCGCCTCCGCCCCGCGGAAGTCGCTGTACCGCACCCACGTCGGACGCACGCGCACGTAAGTGATGCCCTTCCACGCTTGCCGCGCCGGCCCGTCCGGATACGCGGCGAAGTACACCGTCTTCAGCCGCTCCAGCTCCGCTCCCGCAGGCTCGTCCGCGACGCCCTCGATCTGCGCGGTCTGCTCCTCGTCCCACCCGACGACCAGCGCGACGCGCGGCTCTTGTCGCAGGTTCCGGAGCTTGCGCGTCGTGTCGAGCGTGTCGAACACCAGCTCCAGGTCGTCGCTCACCCCGAAGCCGACGACCGCTGCCTGGGGCGCGCCGGTGGCGGATACGGTCGCCTCGACGGCCAGCCGGTGACGACGCAGAAAGGTGAGGAGGTCTTCGCGGTTCATGGCTGCGTGAGGATAATCCCGCTGGTCTCACGACGGGGACGGCACGCCATGAAAGATCTCGCGATCACCACCGAGCGCCTGCTGCTTCGGCCGGTCTGCACCGGAGACCTGGACGTCGCCGCGGCGCTCGGCGCCGACCCGCGAGTGATGGCCTGGTTCGGCGGCACCCTCACCGCGGAGCGGAGCGAGCAGTGGCTGCGGAGGCAGATCGAGCACTGGCGTGCTCACGGGTTCGGTCGCTTTGCAGCGACATTCGGCGGTGTCGTCGTGGGCTTCGTCGGCCTGACGCGCACCGAGTACGACGCCGGGTTCATCCCGGGCATCGAGATCGCCTGGCGGCTCGCCTTCGACCACTGGGGGAAGGGCTACGCCACCGAGGCCGCGCGCGCCGTCGCTCGCGAAGGCTTCGAGCGGCTCGGCCTCGAGCTGATCGTCGGCGTCACGACGCCGGGCAACACCCGCTCGCGGCGCGTCATGGAGCGGCTCGGGATGGTCCACGCCCGGCGACGTCTTCGAGCATCCGCTCGTGCCCGAGGGGGATCCGCTGCGGCTTCACGTCGTGTACCGGCTCCGCAACGAGCCATCGAGGTGAGCGTCTCGTCGTCGAATCAGGGCCCTCCCTTGCCCACGTAGAATCCCAGGTTCCGCGCCAGCCTCTCGTCGCCCTTCCGCGCGTCCGCCGCCTGCCGCGCCGCGCGCTCGCCGAGCGCCCGCTCGCCCAGCCAGTACGCGTGAGTGCCGACCAGGTCGGCTGCGCGCCACTCGTACACCTCGTGCTCGACGAAGAGGATGTCCGTCGCCGGCAGGGGCAGCTCGTAGGCGCGCCTCGCGAAGAGCAGCGCGAGCGCGTGGTTACCCTCGGCGTCGTAGTGCGTCGCGACGTCGAACAGCGGCTCGGCGCGCTGCGGGGCCGCCGCGTGCGCGTCGAGGAACAAAGCGAGCACCTCGGGCCAGGGCCTGCGCGCAGCCTTCGCGGCGCGCGCCTTGCTCAGCCTCGCGCAGTAGACTTCCTCGGCCCAGCCTCCCAGGGCAACGCGGCGATCGAATGCCCGGATCGCCTCCTCGTAGCGCCCGAGCCAGAGCAGCGTCATCGCGAGGTAGAACGCGGGGCGCGCTGCGCTCGGGTTCGCGGCGACGTCCTGCTCGAGCAGAACGAGGTCGCGCTCCCACCGGGCCCGCGATCGCTCCTGTGAGCGGTCGTCGATCGCATGCACGATGGTGACCCCCTCGATGCGGGGAGAAGGCGCCGGACGTCGGGGGTGGGTGAGCACCTCGTGCACCCTGCCTTCGAAGCGCCATCCCGATCCGCTGCGGAGCACGCGAGCGGAGTCGAAGACTGTACCCGCCATCTCCACGCGGACGTAGTACGCGGCCTCCTCGGCGGACGCGCGACCGCGCTCGCGGCGCAGGAACTCGGCCAGCTCTCGGCCGCCCTTCAGCTCGTCGTCCGCGTCGAGCCACAGAGTGAACTCGGTGTCCGCTCCGCACAGGTCGAGCGCGCGGTTGCGCGTGGTCGCGAAGTCCACGAAGGGCTCCTCGTGCAGCTCGCCGGGCACTCCCCGCATCGCGGCGCGCACCCGGTCCTGCGTTCCGTCGGCCGAGCCCGTGTCGAGGATGCACCACCTTTCCACGTGTGGCTTGACGGACGCCAGCGTGCGGGCGATGCCATGCGCCTCGTTCTTCAGGATCATGGACAGGGAGACGAGCCCTCGAGCACTCATATGGGTTACCGTCAGCTTCTTTCTATGTTCCGCCCCGATCTTCCAGCAATTTCGTTCGGGTGGCTCCTCGCTTCAGGCTCGCTCGTCGCGTGCGGTCAGGCGAGCGGCCCGGCAGCCGGTCCCGGCGGGGACGGCGGGGCGGACGTCGCCACCGCGGACGCTGCGACCGCGGACGGCGCGCTCGAGGCCAGCGAGGGCGGGGGATAAGTGAAGCAAGCGCCCGGGCGGGTGCAAGGAGTTCACATATCGCGCCTTTGCGGAGATCTGTCCGCCACTCGTTCCGCTGACGGCAGAATCGCGTACCATTTTGAGCGTGCGTCCCGAAGCCGTGCCGCGAGCTAGATCCGCGAGGACCGTCCCCGGACCGTCTTCGGCGGATTTGCAACCCGGACGGATTGAGAGTCACGCCCCTTGCATCACGGGCACGCGCGCGAAGTGCGCGTCGATCTTTTCCTTCTCCTCGTCGGACATGGGCAAGCTGGAGCGGAGCTCGGCCCACCCCTCGCGGATCCGCGCGACCGTGTCGCCAACGAGCGAATCGATCGGAATGTTCAGTTGGGCCTTTTCCTTCAGCCGCTGGAAGCTCGGGAGCCCGACGTCTTCGAATCGCTTCGATCGCGCGAGATTGAGGCCGAGGTCGTCGTCGGGCAGGTACTGGATGGTCGAGACGAGGTCGTACGCTGGCGATAGTACGGCGCTCACGCCATCCGGGTAGAGCAGTGACCAATTCTTGATGTGTGCGTCGCCGTTCCCGATGGCCGCGTTGAAGACGAGCCTCCGCACCAACTCTCCGACCGACCTCGGCGACACACTCGCCAGGATTCGCGCGATCGTCTCGAAATTGGCGCTGTGGTACTTGTCCCAGTGTCTCGGTCGCACGTCGAGCACCTGGGCGAAGTCCTCCATGTGCACCCGCTTGCCGGCGGCGCGATCGAAGCGCCGGATCGCCAGCCCCATTGCCGATGGGTCGGTTCGCACCTCGCTGGGCAGCCCCTCGATCGACGCCAGGGGGACGATTTGGGCCTCGGCGACGTCGAGCCCGACGCGGCGCGCGAGCGTCATCATCGACCACTCGTTCTCGGGCACGCCGGGGAACCGTGGGTCGGGCAGCTTCACAATCCAGTCGCCGCCGCGCCCGTGCGCCGGGATCGTCATTCCGCGATCGGATGCACGGACAGCCGAGAACTTGAGCTGCACGCCTGCCAGCGAAAACTTGAGCAGGTCCGACGACTCGTCCCGTCGGGCCTCGATCTCCCGGGTGTCATCCTCGTCCGTGGGGTCGAGCACCAAGACGCGCGTCGCACCGGGAAGATCGTCGCCGAGGTGAGCGAGGAGGTAGGACTCATGCTCAGCCTTCACGCCGATCTGGCGCGCGACCAGCTCCCTCAACGCACCCTCGGGCAGCAGGTTGGAGAAGAACGGCGGAAGCTTCACCCGGCTACGATGGACGCGCGACGGGTCATCCTCGAAGACCTGACCCAGGACTCTGCGCGGATAGCGCGCACGATACGTCTCCAGAAGGCGAAACTCCACGGCCTCGCCGACAACGGTGAGCTCGCCCACCGGCTCCAGGTCCAGGTGCACCCCGAGCAGCATCTAGCTCTCGTCAGTTACGGCGAGCGACCGCAGCGGCGGCCTGTCGTTCTCGCCCCACCGGGCGCGGGACTCGAGGAAGAGACGGACCAAGGAGTGAAGATCGGCCGCGCGGATGCGGAAGAAGGCGTCGCGGTCTCCGGCCAGCAGGGCCGAGTGGGCTGCGGGCGAGACGGCGTGGCTCAATCGCACGGGTGCTTCCGCCCTCCCGAGCGCGCGGATTAGCCCCGCGACTGGTGGATGAATCAATCGCCCGGCGACCGTACGCGGGCCGTGAGTAGGATCGATTGAGGCAACGGCATCCGGTCCGTCGATGGATGCCGCGGCGATGGGAGTACCCAAGGCGAGGTGACGCGGACCGAGCGAGAGGAGGGCCAGGAGCTCGAGCTTGCTGCGCGCGTTGCGGAAGTTGAAGCCCGGAAGTTCGGGCTCCCAGTCGGGTTCGGCCTTTCCGACCGTCGCGAGGAGGCCTTGCACGGTGCCATCCTCGTCGTCTCCGACGGCGTCGAGGATCGTCCTCGTCGAGACGGTGTCTCCACGGTGCGCGCCGCTCCACGCGCCGCGCCAGAGCCACCTTGCGAGTAGCTCGCGCGAGCGTGGGGACGGCTCGGGGTGCTTGTCGAAGAACTTCGCGAGGGCGACGAGCGGCTGCCTGTAGGGCAGCAAGCTCGCGTTCGGCACCCCCGCGTGCCCCATGACGAAGACGACGGCCGCCCGCATTGCGCGCGCAGTTCTCTGATAGGCCTGCGGCGCGTTCTCGAAGTGGCTCGGGACTCCACCGCCGGCCGCGTCCATCCCGTGGATCGCGAGGAGGGCACGATAGAGGATGGGCTGCTCGATCTCGCCGAACCCGAGGTCGGCCAGCGACGCAGCGACCGCCGCGAAATCGGCTGGCTCGAGGGTCCCGCGCGCGCCGTGCAGCGCGGTGAAGACCTCGGACTGGTCGAGCCTCTTGCCGGTGCTGTTGCTCCGCGCGAACACTTCCCGGAGGACGTCCTCGTTCGATGTCTCGACGACGTAGATGGGAACGCTGTACTCGCGAATCCGTTTGCTGAGACGGAACGCCACGCGCTGGCGCTCCTGGGACAGCGAGTGTTCGGCCACCCAGGCGAGGAGTCGTTCGCTGTCGAGCGCCTCCGTCATCGGCACGAAGCGGTCGGGATCGGCGCGGGCTGCGCCCCCGCGTACGAACGCCTCCCGGTCGAGATCGAACCAGAAGCGGAACTCCTCCTCGGAAGTCCCGAGCAGGACTCGGACGAGGGATGTCAGTCGCTGCTGGCCGTCGACGACCCACCACGCATCGCTGCGGCCATCGGCATCGACAGTAACCGCGCCGAAGGAGACCTGCCCCGCTTCCGCCTTCGTTTGCCAGAAGAGCAGCGTCCCGATCGGGTACCCCCTGTAGATGCTGTCCAGAAGGGCCTGCGCGTCAGACGGCTCCCACTTCAGGCCCCGCTGGAACCGTGGAATGCGCAGCCTGCCCTTTCGTGCCTCCCCGACGAGATCCTCAATGGAACGAGCCTCGGCCCTGGGGCGCGCCTCTAGCGAAGGGGTCCCTGCAGGGTCCGAAGGAGCGCGGGCGGCGGCCGGTGGCATGGCACCCTGTGCGAGTTTAGCACTCACCCTCCTCTCGCGTCGATCCATATCTCGTCCGGGAACCAGCCGCGGGACGGGGCACTTCTTCCGCTCGGGGGGAGGGAGCCGCGCCAGGGTAGCGGGGCGCCGGCCGGCACACAAAAGAGGTGGCGGAGCCTTGCGGTCGCGCTCCCAAGAACGTTCGACGTATGCGCGAGGAGCAGCACTGGACGCAGCAGCACCTCGCTGATGCAGCAGTCATCACGCTGCGGACGATCCAGCGGGTGGAGAGGGGCGAGGGCGCGAGCGCCGAGACGCTGCAGGCACTCGCCGCCGTCTTCGACACGACCATCGACCAGCTCCAGATGGACTGGGATGCCGTCGCGGGGGCCAGCTCTCCCGCGTCGTCGCGCTCTTTCTCGACCATCGACCAGCTCCAGATGGACTGGGATGCCGTAGCCGCTGTTCGTCGGGACCTGCTCGAAGAAAGCAACAAGCAGGAGAAGGCGCTGTGAAAGACCCACCACGTGGTGAAGATTACGCTCGTCACCTTGTCGGCCGACCTCGACATCATCGGCAACACCATGGGCATGTCCCGTCCCGGCATGTCGCGCGCCGTCGGGGTCCTGGTTCGCGAGACCGGCTAAAAACATGGCGTCGCGCGTGAAAGACCGCCCATTTCAAATGCCGGTTTCGGAACCCTTCTCCCGCTCGAAAACGCAAGAAAAGCGACCGGCTGAGGAAGGGCCCTCAGTCGGTTTTTTGTACTGTCAGTCGATGCTGTCCGATTTGCAGTCCACCGGCGATGCGCGCCCTGCGCGCCCTGCTCGACGCGCGCGAGCTGGACGATGCGCGCGATGGCCCGCGCCTGCTCGTGCGCCTGCTCGTGCGCCTGCGCCGTGTCCCGGGTGGCGAGCTACTTGTCGACGTGCCAGCGAAGGACCGACATCACGAACGCGGCCGCGAGCGTCTGCGGGTGCGCTTTCCTGCCAAGCCTTCCACGAGCGAGCCTACGCGAGACGGCCCGCGCCGTGATCCCGTGCCGTGATAGTGATCTTGCCGTCGCGGGTCGGTAGGCGTGGGTGACCCAAGCGGACGGCGCACCGGACGCTCCCGCGTGTTCAGGGCGCTCGGGTCCGGGGCGACATCAGCGCTCCTAGTCAATCGAAAACGAAGAACTGAATCCGCGCATTGAGCGGAGACTCCCAGTCGATTTCGAAGCGAACGCTCAGCGTTCCATCGTCTTTGGGCACGATGTTGTGAATCTCCATTGTCGCGGGGGCAGCCAGCGTCGCTCAGGTGGCCCAGAGGGACGCGATGTCGAGCGCGATCGCGTCGAAGGGCTCGGCGCGTACGACCGCGTCGTCTCGCCATGTGCCGACGACACGGTACGTCGGTCCGTCGATCCGCAGCACTTCGAGCGTGCGGAGGGGGATAAGTGAAGCAAGCGCCCGGGCGGGTGCAAGGAGTTCACATATCGCGCCTTTGCGGAGATCTGTCCGCCACTCGTTCCGCTGACGGCAGAATCGCGTACCATTTTGGCGCCAGGCGATCGCGCCTCCGACGGGCACTTCCGCCGCGCTATCGGTGCGATAGAGCCCGTCACCGTCCACGCGCGCGTAAATGATTCCAGGAGCGGACTTCGAAAGTCCGACCGCAATTGCCCCGGTGGCAGCCGGGTTCATACCCGCGCTGCGCGACAGCCACCGTGTCCCGTCGAATTTCCATACTCCGTTTGAGAACGACGACCCACCCACCACTCCGGCATACACGATCGGAACGGATCCCGTGAAGTCGACCGCCATGTCCGTCGCGGGATCGCTCATGCCCCCGAGCGCCGTGAACGAGAGGCCGGACGCGGTGCGCGTCCCGACGAATACGCCCTTGTCGGTAGCTACATACACCGCATTACCGGGGGCAGGGTCGTAGATGATTTTGGAGGCAACAGCGGTGGACGTGATGCCCGAAACGGTGGCGAAGGTGCCGGGGTCGGCGCTAGAGTCGGACACGACGAGGCCCGTGAGCGCGGAAGCCGCGGTGCCGTTCTGGGGATCGCCCAGTCCGACCAGGATTTCGGACGGGCTGAGCGGGTTCACCGCAACGGTTCCCGTCACCTGGGACAGGAAGTCATCCGAGACGCGTTGCCAGACTCTGCCACCGTCTTGCGAACGCCAAATGCCGCCCACGGTGGCCGCGTACATGTTCTTCGGCTGCTGCAGGTCGATCGCGATGGAGTTCACGCGCCCCGGGAAGTTGGTGGGGCCCGCCGGCGTCCATGTGCAGGCATTGCCGGAGATCGGCGGTACGCTCGCCCCGCCGTCCGACCCGGGCGGCAAACACAGGCATCCTTGCGTCGTGTTGGTGGGCTGCTGTCCGGCGAGGCACGCGAAGTCACTTGTGGTGACGCATCGGGAAACGCAGAGGCCCTGAAAGCACACGTCGGAGCCCGAACATGCGGGCGTACAGGTGAGCGCAGTGGGGGCCCCTGACAAGCTGCGCCAGCCGGAACTCACGTGCGGCAGGCCCAAGGCCTCTCGGTTCAAATTGGCCTGCAAAAAGGCAGTCCGGATTGCCGCTTGGTTGAATGCCGTACTCGGATACGTTCTCGGTATGACGTATTGATTCTGGAATACCGACTGATCCCCCGTTCCGGCGGAGGGTAGGAAGCCCAAAGCCGATCCCATGGCGAAGCGGACCCCTGGGATCCCCGGGCCCAGCGCCTGTCACGAGCCGTTCGGTTCGTGACAACCTGCCGGCCTAATTGAGCATTTCCAAGGCACACGTCGCCGCCGCGGCACGGGTCCCGCGCCGTCGCGGGGCTGGCGTCGCCACCTCGCGACGGGTTCCGGTCGGCCTACGCGAGGCCCAGGGCGAGCTGGCCGTCGTCTCCGGCCTCGTCGGCGTCGACGGTCGGGTCACGCGCCCGCGCGACGGGCAGCGGATCGGTCGGCAGCCCCAGGTGCGCGAGGATGCGGCGCGCGGGCTCGCGCTCGGTGATGACGGCGATCATCCGTAGCCGACCGTGACACTTCGGGCACTCCAAGACGTCCACCGAAAAACTGCGCCGCAGAAGGGTCGCCCAATCCACCCTGGGCGACACCGCGTAGAGCAAGCCGCCGAGCAGCCGATCCCAGTGTCTGACCGAGATGATGTTCGGCGCGAGCCTCATGACGTCGTCGGCGAGGGGCGCCGCGCGCACCGCAGCGACCATCGCGACATCGTGCGCCGACATGGCGGGCCCGCGGTGAGTGTCGCTCGCCTCTGGCGGCGACGGCGCTCGCGGCGCAGGCCCACCGCGCGCATCGCCCGCTGGGTGTTGCTCGGGGCGGCGTTCGGTCGGACCAGGCTTCTGCGTACGCGCGGCTTCGCAGGGAGCGCGTTGCTCGCGCGGCTCTGGTACCACCTCGCGCCGCCAGGCGCTGCGCGGAGCAAGCACTCCCGCGAATCTCACGAGGGGGTACCGTGGGGGTGCAATGATCGCTGCGAGCCTGGCCATGAACTCGATCCCGGTCATCACACGATTCTTGCCGCGCCGTCCGCGGTCGACGTACTTGAGCCTGTACGCTACGCGCCCGCCCGGCAGTCGGCGCAGCCGTTCGAGCGAGAGCGGCGGACGCGCTCCGTATCTCGCCAAGCGCTCGCGCCCGAGATCGTCGCCGGCTTCGATGCGGACGCCGGCGTGCACGTTGAACCCATCACGTTCGACGGCGAGTGCGGGCTTGTCGGGGCGCTCTTCCGCGGCCCCGTGCCCGTCGTCTTGCGTGCTGTCGCGTGGCAGCGTCGAAACGTTGCCGCGTCCCATGGCGATGGCAGCGCACGCGTCGAGCGCCGTCTGGGCCGGCTCCTCGTTCGAGCGCGCTTCAAGTGGGGAGTCATCGATGTAGCCGCGCTTGCGAAGCCAGGCGATCGAGCGGCGCGCCGTCCGAGCGACGATCGCTTCCAGGTCCGCGGCGGTCGGCGCCTCTGCTGGATGGAAGACCAGCCCACCCCGGGCATCGCGCGCGAACACGCCGTCGAGCGCGAGCAAGTGGAAGTGAACGTGGAGGTTCAGACTTCCGAAGCGCTGAACGAAATTTACAGAGCCGCACTGCGGGCTCTCGATCCCGTCGGACCCGGCGCGCGAGCGGTACCTGGCGAAGACCGCCTCGACGAAGATGCGCGCGAGCGCCGTCAGCACGTCAGCCTTGAACGCGGCGAGCCTGCGAAGCTCGTAGGGCAGCGTGAGCACGTACTGCCTCACCGGGACATCGGGCAAGACTCGATCGACCAGATGCGCGGCGACGTTGGCCATGCGCCTGCCGCAACAGCTCGGGCAGATGCTCCGGCCGTGGCAACTGAACGCGACCAGCAGATCGTGGCCGCACGCGTCGCAGTGAGCCCGGGAGAAGCCCTCGGAAAAGTCACCGCACCGGATGTACGCGCGAAATTCCTGCTCGACGTAGCGAGGCAGGCCTCCGTCGTAGTTCGCGCGGGCGTAGGCGAGAAACGACTCCAGATTCGCCCGCACAAGCTGGTGGAGAACGGTCTCCGTAGGGCGGCGGGGCACGTAGGCGGGGGCGAGCGAGGCCACGACGGCCGCTGCACCTCGCGCGCCTCGTGCCAGGAGCGCCGCGAGCGATCCTGCGGACTTGCGCGACCCTCAGGGTGTCCGGGACAGATCGCGACCTGTCCGTGGACACCTGGGGGCCCTCAGTGCAATGAGGCTCGGCGTCGTCGCCGCGACGCTCCTCGCGCTGACTGCGAGACCATGCGTGAGACCTGCTGCGCCAGGAACTGCCGCCCGGCGCGGCTGAGGTGCCCTTCGGCCGTGAGCCGCGCAGCAACGGCGCGCAGGGACAATCGCGACGCGCGAAGTTCGCGGGCGCGCGCGATCGTCGCTTGCTCGCGCTTGTCAACGACAAGTCTCACGCCGTCGGCGTCCAGCGCGAAGCCCAACGGCACGGACCCGATGCGCTCGCCGCGTGCCCGCTTGGCCGCGAGCGCTGCACACGTGCGCGATCGAATCAGGCCGTGCTCGTACTGGGCTGCACCGTCGATCACGGTGCGGATGAACGCGTCGGCCGGAGAGTCTCCGTTGCCCTCACCGCTGACGCTCACGACGCGGGCGCCTTCGAGCGCCACCGCGCCCGTGATGCTGGCTGCGAGCACGACGTCACGTGCGATCCGGTCCCGCTTTGCGACGACGAACACCCCTGCGTTGTCCTGACGCAGGGCCACCAGCGCTGCACGCAGCGCCGGACGCTCGGCCATGGGCGAGACGCTGCGCACGCCGTGATCGATGCACCACGCGGCCACCCGGACGCCCTCGTGCATCGCCCATGCTTCAATAGCGGTGCGTTGGGCCTCGCGAGAGAGACGTTGTTCATCCTTCGACGCGCGGAGGTAGGCGACGGCAACACGGGGACTCCGGGGGGCGGTGCACTTGCTCATGGTCCTGCCCATAGTGAGCACCCCGGCCGACAAACAAGTCAGGCTCCAGTCGCCGCCTGTTAACGGCCGTCTAGATCCGGAGGAATCGCGGCATCGAGGAATCTGCCGAGAAGTGGCCGGGGCTGGGGAGCATCGCGTAGGCGATCGTCTCGGCCGCGAAAAGATGAAGGCCCAGGTGTAGTGCCCCGGGCCTTCGTGTCGCGCGTGGGACGCTGACAGGGCGAAGGTGCCCGAAGGCGCACGGGCGGGCAAGTTCGTGAGCGCGGCCGTGTCGGCGGGCGCGTGGATGTTGTCGAGGTTCTGGTGCGGGTTCGATGCGCGTGCTGCGCGGAGGTCGTCTACTTCTGCGGGTCCGACTACCGTGGAAATATCTACTGCGGCGAAGGCTGTCAGGGAGAGGCGGTGCGCGAGTCGAAGGCGCGTCATCAGCGGAGTCGAGGAGGTCGTTTCGACCACGCGGCCCGCAACGTGGACTACCGCGCACGACTGAAGATCGTGACGGATACCCGTTCCGATAACTTGTCCTCTGGGGCTTCCTCGTGCGTGCGCGACGACGCGTCCGCCTCCGCGATGGAGGCGCATGCCGTTGCTGCGCAAGGCACGGACCATGGAGCGGATCACGGTGACGATGCAGCCCTTGGCGCGCGAGACGCGGCTGCTCGCGATGGCGGGGAGGGACGAGGTGATGCGGGCCATCTTGGGGCCGACGACGGCGAGCCACCCGCGGGCCGTCGCGACGCTGCTGGAGGGGCTGAGTCTGTGGCACCAGCAGGCGCTGTCTGTTGTGTTGTGTGCGGACGTCGAGGCCTCTTCATCCGCGACGCGGATGTTCGACGACCTGGGGTTCGGCACAAGGACGGTGCACTACGACGTCGAGGTCGCGTTCCTCGCCCACCCTCGGCGAGGCCGCCGGATCCACGGCTTCGGCAACTTCGGTGACCTTCGCCAGCTCTGCCTCGAAGGGGTGACGCCATGACAGTCGACCTCTGCACCGAGCACGAGATCCGGCGCCTTCACGACGTCGAGAAGTGGAAGCGAGGCACGATCGCTGCCGAGCTTGGCGTGCATCCGGACGTCGTCGACCGCGTGCTCGATCGCGGAGCCGACCGCGCGCTGGTCACGGCGCCGAGGCCCAGCCTGGTTGACCCTTATGGGGCGTTCATCGACGAGACGCTCAAGGCGCATCCGCGCCTTCGTGCCACCCGCCTCTTCGACATGATCCGCCTGCGCGGCTACGAGGGCGGGATCGCGATCTTGCGCCGTCACGTGGCCGAGGTGCGACCGGTCCCTCGCGGCGAGGTGTACCTGTGGACCGAGCGGCTCATCGGCGAGCAGGCGCAGGTCGACTGGGCTCACGTGGGCTCGCTCGCCGTCACCGGCGGCACCCGCCCGCTCTGGGTCTTCGTCATGGTGCTCGCTTACTCGCGCGCGATGTGGGCCGAGCTGGTCTTCGATCTGACGGTCGAGTCTCTGCGACGGTCCCTGGTGCGCGCCGCCCGGTTCTTCGAGGGAGTCACGCGGCAATGGCTCTTCGACAACCCCAAGACCGTCGTGCTCGCGCGCCACGGCGACGCCGTGCGCTATCACCCCGGGCTGCTCGAGATCGCCGGGGCGCTCCGGGTCCAGCCACGCCTGTGCAGGCCACGGCGGCCGACCGACAAGGGCGGCGTCGAGCGCGCCAACCGCTTCCTTCACGACCGCTTCTTCGCGGCTCGCACGATCACGAGCCTCGACGACGGCAACCGGCAACTGCTCGACTTCATCCGGGACATCGCGGACGTTCGCCCCCATCCTCGCTTCCGAGATCGCACCGTCGCCGAGGTCTTCGCCGAGGAGAAGGAGCGACTTCTGGCGCTGCCGGTGGTGCTGCCGGAGACCGACCTGGTCGCGCCGGCCAATGTCGACACGACGGCCTTCGTCCGCTTCGGCACGAATCTGTACTCGGTGCCGCCGCGCTACGCGCGCTCTACGGTCACGCTCGTCGCGAGCGACCGCGAGGTGCGCCTGCTCGACGGCAGCGACGTGGTCGCGAGACACGAGCGAAGCTCGGGCAAGCACCAGCGCATCGAAGACCCTGAGCATCGGCGCGAGCTGCTCGAGCAGAAACGTGCCGCGCGCATCCCCAAGATGCGTGACCGGCTGCTCGCCCAGGTCGCCGGCATCGACGCGCTCTACACGCGATGGGTCGACCTCGGCCGCAACGTCGGGCTGATGACCGCGCGCACCGGCAAGCTCCTCGACCTCTACGGCGCCGAGGTGCTCGCCCAGGCCGTCGCCGCCGTCCTCGCGCGCGGCCTTCATGACCCCGGCGCGCTCGCGCTGCGCTGCGAAGAGGCGCGTCGCGCGGCCGACAGGCCGGTGCCCGTCGTTCTCGAGCTGGGGCCCCACGTGCCCGATTCCGAGGTCATCCCGCACAACCTGGGCCAGTACGACCGCCCCCGGAGCGCACCGTGACCATCGACATCGCAGACGCCCTGCGCGGACTTGGCCTGTGTGCATCGCGCGAAGCCCTCGATGCCCTGCTCGCCCACGCGACCAAGAGCCGGCTGTCGCCCGTCGAAGTCGTCGAGCACGTCGTCGGGCTCGAACGCCGCGAGCGCGACGCGCGCAACCTCGCTTCACGCACGAAGAAGGCAACCCTCGGCGCGATGAAGTCCCTCGATCGGTTCGACTGGAGCTTCCCGCGCTCCATCGACCGCCCTCGCTACGAGCAACTCCTGTCGCTCGACTTCACCGCGCGCGGGCACAACGTCCTTTTCCGCGGACCGAGCGGGGTCGGCAAGAGCACCCTCGCCCAGAATCTCGGTCAGCGCGCGCTCGAAACGGGAAGCTCGGTCTGCTTCTCGACCGTCAACGCGGCCCTCGCCGACCTCCTCAAGCAAGAGTCGCTTCCGGCCGTCGAGCGACGCATGAGGCGCTACACCAACCCCGGCCTCTTGGTCCTGGACTCATGTTGAGCGCCTCGTT